>JAZHDH010000302.1:0-10699 GCA_036584335.1 Pseudodesulfovibrio sp.
AGTCGATGATGAAGATCGCCGGCAAGGAGATCAAGCTGGCCAACCGCGACAAGGACCCCGGACCCCCATCCCATCCCCCTCCAAAGCTTTTTGGCTCCGCTTCGCGGGGTAGGGGGCCGAGAATCGCTCTCTCCTCTTTCTTCGCCTTTTCGCCTCCTGCCGTTAAACACCCGCGCACCCCGGCGAAGCAGCGCAGCGCCCTTCGCCACCCCCGCCACTGGCTTTCATTCTCTGTTCGACTCCATCACAGTATTGATTATTTTATTTTTTGATATTATTCTGCAACCTATATTAAATTCAAATTGGAGGGATTATGCAAAAATATGCCAACCATGGTGGCGATTCAGGAATTGAAGCTTTCCGCATAAGCGATGATTCAATCTGTCTCCAATTCATGAAATCTGGAACATATACCTACACATTAGAAAGCATCGGGGCTGAACACCTCGAAAACATGAAACGCCTTGCCATTGCCGGAGAGGGATTGAACGAGTACCTGAATCGGAATCGTGAGGTATACAATGGATGGGCCAGTAAAGGCGGACGAGAACTTTATCGATAGTTTTTTTCGACGTCGCACCCCGGCGAAGCAGCGCAGCGCCCTTCGCCACCCCCCGCCCCAGCACTGGCCTTTCCTCTCCCGCCCTCGCACACAACCGAGGCTTCGCAGAGTGGTGCGGATGTGCATTTTTCGAGGGGGGATTTGACCGCAGCGTAGCCCGCCTACGTGAGGATCAAATCCCCCCTCGAAAAATGTGCAGACGTGCCGCTATCCGAAGCCGCCGCCCGAGCCTTTTGCGCAAAAAAAGGGGCCGCCCCCCGAAGGGAGCGGCCCCGCATTTTTGCGCAAAAGGCTCGGCTTACCAGTCGCCGCCAAAGGCGTCAGAGCCCAGACCGAAGTCCGGGGTGGGCTCGCCGCCGACCGCAGGGCCGTCAGCGGCACCGGCTGCGGGCGCTCCGGCATCGCCGCCGCCGGCAACACCGGCGACCACGACACCCTGCTTCTTGACCTTGTCCACTTCTTCCATCAGGGCGGTCAGCTTCTGGGTCATCTCGTTGAGTTTCGAGGAGGCCACGGAAACCTGCTGCTCACCGGCGGCGTTGGCGGCGTCGATGGTCTTGACCTTGGCGACCAGCGGATCGAGCTTGGCGGCCAGTTCGGCCTTCTCGGCGGTCAGCTTCTCGACCTGGGCCTTGAGGGCGGCGTTCTCGGCCTTGAGGGCGGCCAGAATGTCCAGGACACCCTTGGCGCGGGCGGCCTCGGCCGCAGGCAGGGCTTCGATCTTGACCTGGTTGCCGAGCTTGGCGATGTCGCCTTCGGCGTATTTGGTCAGGCCGGGCTCCTGCTCGTAGATCCAGGCCTTGGACAGGGCCTGCGCCACCGGGGCGACGTCCACGTCCAGAGTTTCAGCCTGGGTGATGTATGCCAGCATATCGAGCTGCGTCTGGTCGGCGGCTTCGCCGCGAAGGACAGACACGAAAGCGTTCATGGGGAAAACCTTAGCTTCAGCCATTTGATGCCTCCTTAACTAAGTAAGCTTCGTTGTAATATGTTCACCCAGGAGACTATTTCGCGTCACCCATGGGAATGCGGCCAATCTTCTTGGCATAGGACAGGGCCACGGTGCGGTAGACCAGGTGGCCCAGCTTGGACCACGGCAGGTACGCCAGCAGCATGAACACGCCGATCAGGTGCACGTAGTAGATGGGGTAGGCCAGCAGGGCCACGCCCAGGATACGGAACAAGAAGGCGCCCAGACCGGTCAGGAAGATGGTCCAGATCAGGGTCAGCAGATACCAGTCGTACCAGTTGGAGGACTGTTTGGACTGGTCCAGGTTGACGCGCCGCTTGGTCAGGGCGATGAGGCCGTAGATGCCCAGACCCGCGCCGACGAAGGCCAGCAGCTTGATCGGGTGGTACAACGGCATCGGGGTGTGACCGATGGCGGAGACGATGTGCCCCAGGGACTCGATGCCGATGGCGGTCAGGAACCAGCCGCCCCAGTGGCCCGAGGCCACGACGCCGGTGACGACCATCAGGGCGATGAAGCCGAACATCAGCATCCTGTGGCCGTTCGAGCGGTTCTGGTCGAGCTCGTCGGACTCCTCGTCGTTGCAGTCGTTGAACTGGGTGTGCTGCAGGATCTCGTACTTGACCGTGTCGATCAGGCAGGAGAGGAAGCAGGGCTCCTTCTTGCGGCCCACGATGAAGGTCTTGGGCTGCGCATCGAAGGCCTTGAGCATGTTCCGGACGCCCGCGAAGAAGCCCCAGAGCATGAACAGGAAGACCAGGATGAAGATGGGGTCGATGGTGTAGTCGCCGGGGAACAGGCCGCCGAAGACCACGGCGCCGTCGGCCACCGCTTTCCAGCCGTGCGCGGCCGCGTCCCACTCGAAGGTCGGCAGGAACGAGCCGAGCGTGCTCGCCATGATGATCCAGATGATGCCGTAGATCAGCGCGGGGACGGCGGCCAGGGGCAGCATTCCGGCGGAGCTGGACATCAGCTTGCCGATGATCGGCAGCGGGGCCAGGTTGCGGTAGGCCATGTTGCGCAGGGCGGCCAGCAGGTCGCCCGGCTTGGCGCCGCGCGGGCACAGCGTGGAGCAGGTGCCGCAGTTGTGGCAGAGCCAGATGTCGATATCGTTGACCAGGCGGTCCTTGAGGCCCCACTGCGCCCAGACCATCTCCTTGCGGGGATACGGACTGTCGGCCGGGGACAAGGGGCAGACCACCGAGCAGGTGGCGCACTGGTAGCATTTCTTGAGAGAGTCGCCGCCTACGGCCTGCAACTCCTTAATGAACTTAAGGTCCGGTTGTACCTTAACGGTAGTAGACATGCCGTACCTCCTAGTAACCCTTGAACGGGTTCGGGCCGAAGTTGGTGGTGATGTTCGTGACGAATTCGTCGATCAGGGCCGGGACCTGGTCGTACATGTCGATGGAAACCTCGTACTGCTCGACGCGCTCGGGTTCGACCCCCAGGCGGCCCAGGGATTCGGCGATGTTTTCCTTGCGGCGGTTGCACAGCTCGGACCCCTTGACGAAGTGGCACTGGTAGTCGTCGCCGAACTTGCAGCCGAGCATCATCACGCCGTCCACGCCCTTGCTCATGGCGTCGGCGACCCAGATGGCGTTGACCGAGCCGAGGCAACGCACGGGCAGGAAGCGCACGTACGGGCTCCAGTTCTTGCCGCGCATGGCGGCCATGTCGAGCGCCGGGTAGGCGTCGTTCTCGCAGCAAAGCACGATGATGCGCGGTCCGCCCGCATCCAGGGTGTCGGGAACCTTCACTTCCTTGATGGCCTGCCCGATCTGGCTGATGCCGTAGTTGGAGAAGCTGATGACGCGTTCCGGGCAGGCGCCCATGCACGTGCCGCAGCGGCGGCAGCGGGTCGGGTTCGGCAGCGGGGTGCCCTTGGCGTCGTCGTCGAGAGCGCCGAACGGGCATTCCTCGGTGCACCGTTTGCACTGGGTGCAGCGGGTGAAGTTGAACTCGGGGAAGCTCAGGTCGCCGGAGCGGGGGTGGACCGAGACGCCGCGGTTGGCGGACTCGATGCACTGGATCGCCTTGAGGGCGGCTCCGGCGGCGTCTTCCTCGGCGAGGCCCAGGCCCATGGGCTGGCGCACGCAACCGGCGGCGTAAACGCCCGTGCGGCGGGTCTCGTAGGGGAAGCAGATGTAGTTGGAATCCGCGAACCCGTCGAACAGCTCGAGGTCCGGGAAGGCCGGGCCTTGGCGGTAGACGAAGTTCATGGTCGGGTCGGCCGCGGTGGTCGGCACGATGGCGGTGGGCACGACCACCAGGTCGGCGGAAATGGCCACGTCTTCGCCCAGCAGGGTGTTCTTGGCCTTGATGACCACGGAGCTGCCCGCCTCGGCGACGCCGGTGACGGTGCCCTTGGTCAGCATGATGCCCGGATCGTCCTGGGCGGCCTTGTAGTACTTCTCGTTGAGGCCCGGGACCATCATGTGGTCGTAGATGATGTAGGCCACGGCGTCCGGAGCCAGTTCACGCACGTAGTTGGCCTGCTTCAAGGCGACCAGGGAGGTCAACTCGGAGCTGTAGGCCAGGTGCTTGGCGGATTCCTTGTCCGGGTAGTCGAAGGCTGCGCATTCGCACGCCTCCTCCTTCGCATCTTCCTTGCAGGGCATGTCCTCGGGGGCGGCGCAGGCGGCGCCGCACGCGTCGAAGGATACGCCCTTCATCAGCAGGGAGGTGTCGACGATGAAGGCGACCGAGGTCGGGGTCTTGCCGTCGGCGGTCTTGATGCCGCCGTTCTTGGCCATGGCTTCCAGTTCGGCGGTGGTGACCACGTTCTTGATGGAACCGTAGCCCAGCGGCTTCAGGAACTCGCCCTTGCCCGGCACCCAGCCGGTGGCCATGACGCACGCGCCGACCTGGTACTCCTCGCCCTTGATGGTGGCGATGTACCGGGCCGGAGCCCCGGCCAGCGACTCCAGGGTCGCGCCGGTGATGACCTTGATCTTGGCGTTGGACTCGACCTGCTTGATCACGGCGTCGATGCCGATCTGCTGCTCGCGGTCGGAATACGGGGCGCCCAGGGGGAAGGACTTGTACATGGTCGCGGCCTTGCCGCCCAGCTTGTCCTGCTTCTCCACCAGGATGACGGAGTAGCCCAGGGCGGCCGCGTTCAGGGCGGCCTTCAGGCCGGTGAATCCGCCGCCCAGGACCAGCACGGTCTTGTAGGCGTCGGGCAGCTCGGGTGCGGGAATGCGGCTGTTGACCAGCTTGATGATTCCCATGTTGCAATAGTCCTTGGCGATGACTTCCATCTGGCCCGGGAACTGCGGGTCTTCCTGGTACGACCACACGCAGTGCTCGCGCAGGTTGACGCGCTCGACCTGGACCTTGTCGCCGAACTTGAAAACGTCCCATTTGGCGCGGGGCGAACAGGCGCAGCAGACCACGCCGTCCAGTCCGTTTTCCTTGATGTCGGCCTCGATCATGGCCTTGCCTTCCGGGCTGCACAGCACGGCGTTGGACTTGGCCACGGCGACAACGGAGGAGTGTTTCCCGTTGGCGCAGAAATCGGCCAGCGCATCGACATCGAGATTGGCCCCGATGTCGCAGCCTCCACAGATATATACTCCAAGCTTTTCAGCCATTGGTTACCTCCCTACCACGGTTTGAATCGCCCTCATCGCGGCGGCGGTGCCGGACTGGGCGGTCTTCATGACGTCAAGCGGCTGCTTGGCGCAACCGGCGGCGATGATGCCATCGCCGTCAATGACGAAACCGTCCCCGTCGGTGGCGCCCACGGCGGCGGGCAGTCCAGCGCAGCTGGGCTCCATGCCGGTGGCGAGCACGACCATGTCGAACTTTTCGTCGGTCTTGATGCCGGTCAGCGCGTTTTCAACGGTGACGATCGGGTTGCCCTGAGCGTCCTCGACGATGGCGGCGACCTTGCCCTTGACCAGGCTCAGTTTCGGGTCCGCCTCGGTGGCGGCCTTGAACTTGGCGTAGCGGCCAGGAGTGCGCAGGTCGATGTAGTACACGGTGACGGCCGCGTCGGAACGCTCGCGGATGTAGCGGACGTGCTTGAGCGAGGCCATGCAGCAGATGTACGAACAGTAGTTCAGGTGGTTCTGGTCACGGGAGCCGGCACACTGGACAAAGGCGATCTTCTTGGGCTCGGCGCCGTCGGAGGGGCGCTTGATCTTGCCGCAGGTGGGGCCGCTGGGAGCGCAGTACCGCTCGAACTGCATGTTGGTGACGACGTTCTTCAGCTTGCCGCCGCCCAGGTTGGTCAGCTTGGCGACGTCGTAGGGCTTCCAGCCGGTGGCCACGACGATGGCGCCCACGGCCAGGTCGAAGGTCCTGCCCTTGTCGTCCAGGTCCACGGCGTCGTAAGGGCAGGCGTTCTTGATGGCGCTGAGCTCGCCCTCGGTGGCGTTGGCCGCGTCGATCACGTAGCGCATGGGAAACATGAACGGGTGCGTCTTGTAGGCCAGGGAGCGCTTGCCGGTGCCGAAATCGAATTCGGAAGCGACCTTGGTGGAGGTGGCCGCCTCGCATTTGCCGCAAGCGGTGCACTTCTCGTTCACGAAGCGGGGGCGCTGGGTGATCTTGACGTCGTAGTTGCCGGCGGAACCGGAAACCGAGGTTACGTCGGCCATGGTGATGACCTTGACGCGCGGGTTGTTTTTGATGCGCTGGAACTGAATCTCCAGACCGCAGGACGGGGGACACAGCTTGGGGAAATACTGGTTCAGCTGCGCGACCCGGCCCCCGATGTAGGGATTGGTTTCAACAATGTAGACCTCGTAGCCCACTTCGGCGGCTTCGAGGGCGGCGGTGATCCCAGCGAATCCCCCGCCTACTACGAGAATACTGTTGTTCGACATTCTCTTAACTCCTCCCGAATAAAGTTGAGGCTCAGCCAAAAAATGGCCTAAACCCGGACCGGGAGCCCGTCCCGGCCCGGATTCAGACCATTTTAGCCCCGGCAGATTGGGAAGTGACCGCGGGCCCGGGGGGCCCGCGGTCACGGGGTGATCAACTCTTCCGAAGCCTAGGCGTCGGGGATGATCTTCACGTAGGGCTTCTTGAAGACAGTGGTCACGCCAGTGGCGGGATTGTAGGTGGAGTTGCAGAAGCACTTCCACTTGCTGTCATCCAGGCCCATGAAGTCGCCGCGGTAGTAGAAGCCCGGGTAACGGGATTCCTCGCGGAACTCGATGTGCTGCATGTGCAGGCGGACGGTCCACAGGCGGTGGAACTGCTCCCAGCAGCGCATCAGTTCGTGCAGGTCACGAGCGGCGAGCTTCTTGGAGTCTTCTTCCATCATGCCGAGCAGCCAGAAGCCGGTGTTCAGCAGGGCCTTGGAGGTCATGTACAGGGTGCCGACACCCCCGCCGTATTCATCGGTGCACTTGATGAGGCGCATCATGAAGTTGTGCGGGGTGATGTAGGCCGGGTTCACGACCGGGTCGGTGGAGCCGCCCTTGTTGGCGGTGAAGGTGTACCACGGCTGGTAGATTTCCTTCGCCAGGTCGGCCGCCTTTTCCTTCAGGGTCGGGGTGAAGCCCTTGTGGTCGACAACCCAACGAACCAGCTGCTTGCCGACGATGCGGCCTTCAGCGTGGGAACCGGAGGAGAACTTGTGGCCGGAAGCGCCGACGCCGTCAGCGCAGGTGAACAGACCGTTGACGGTGGTCATGCGGTTGTAGATCTTGCCGTTGTCGGCCTTGACTTTGTAGATCTCGGGAACCCAGGGCTCGTCCGGACCGGAAACCCAGATGCCGCAGCAGCCGGAGTGGGAACCCAGGAGGTACGGCTCGGTGGGCATGATCTCGGAACCGCGATCCTCGGGAGCGCAGTTGGTGGCGGCCCACAGGTTGGCCTGGCCGACGCACATGTCGAGGAAGTCTTCCCAGGCTTCGGACTCGAGGTGCTTCCACTCGGGGCCGCTCAGGTTGCCGTTGACGGTCTTGAGCAGGGCGGACTTGGTGTCCATGAAGATCGGGCCGCGGCCTTCACGCATTTCACGGAGCATCATGTGGTTGCGCAGGCAGGTCGGGATGACGTGACCCTTGGCGTAGCCGCGATCCTCGTAGGGCTTCAGCATGGCGCGGTTGGTCTCGCAGTAGTCCTCGCCCTTGTAGTTGGTCGCCTTGGCCTTGAAGAGCAGGAACCAGGCGCCGACCGGGCCGTAACCGTCCTTGAAGCGGGCGGGCACGAAGCGGTTTTCCATCATGGTCATTTCGCCACCGACCTGGGCGACCATGGTGTAGGTGGAACCGGCGTTCCACACGGGGTACCAGGCGCGGCCCATGCCCTCACCGGTGGAGCGGGGGCGGTAGACGTTGACGGCGCCGCCGCAAGCGACAACGGCGGCGTTGCACTTGTAGACGTACACCTTGTTCTCGCGGGTGGAGAAGCCGACGGCGCCGGCGATGCGGTTGGGCTCTTTGGCATCCAGCAGCATCTTGACGATGAAGACGCGCTCGACGTAGCGGTCGCCGCCCAGGGCGTTCTTCGCGGCTTCGGCGACGATGCACTTGTAGGACTCACCGTTGATCATGATCTGCCAGCGGCCGGAACGGACGGGCTCGGCGCCCTTGCGGATGGCCAGACCTTCGGACTTGGCCTTGGCGCCGTCCAGGTTCTTGCCGTCCTTCTTGACCCAAACGGGGAGGCCCCATTCTTCGAAGAGGTGGACGGAATCGTCAACGTGGCGGCCCAGGTCGAAGATCAGGTCTTCGCGGACGATGCCCATCAGGTCGGTGCGGACCATGCGGACGTAGTCGTCGGCATTGTTCTGGCCCAGGTAGGTGTTGATGGCGGACAGCCCCTGGGCGACGGCGCCGGAACGCTCGAGAGCGGCCTTGTCGCACAGTTCGATGGTGATGGTGGGATCGACCTTCTCGATCCAGCGGACGGCCTCGAAAGCGGCGCCGCAGTTACCCATGCCACCGCCGACCAGCAGGATATCTACATTTTTTTCGACGATTTCCGGCTCGGCGAGAGACACACCCTTGGAAGCTTCTTTGATGGGAAGCAGAGGCATATTATTTCTCCTAATATTTGACGTGAATTCAAGTTGTTACTAACCAGACAGACGTGCCGGAACCGGTACTAGACCAGATTGGCGTAGTCGTCTGCCTTCCACTCTTTCTTCAGGTCCATGTCAGAGACCGGGGCCTGCTCGGCGATGGCGGTCTGGGGGGCAACCAGAGCGGTCTCGGTGAAGAGCAGCTCGGAGTCCAGGTCGCCGGGTTCGGGCTTGCCGTCGTAGGGCTTGATGGAACCTTCGGGGGTGGTGCGGATGGGGAACTTGAAACGCTTCACGTTGCCATTACGGAATTTGATGGTCCACATGATGTCTTCAGCGGAACGCATCGGGATGGAAGTACCACCCATGGGGGCGAAGTCGGCGTACGGACGGGCTTCAATAGCGCCCTGGGGGCAAATTTTCACGCAGGAGTAACATTCCCAGCAGGCAGACGGTTCCTGGTTGTAGGCCTTCATTTCATCGGGATCCAGGATCATCAGGTCGTTAGGGCAAATGTACATGCAAGCGGTCTTTTCGCCACCCTTGCAGCCGTCACATTTTTCCGGGTTAACAAAGGTCGGCATAACTTCTCCTCCTAAAGGGTTTTATTATTCAAATAAACCGACGTCCTCTACCTAAAACAAAATATGCCCACCCTACTCACGGGGGCGGAAATTGGGAATTAACAAGACGAACCCCCCTTGTCAACGCGAAAGTGAATTTTTTAACAAGCGGACGCCGTCCGGACGGGCCGGGGGGTGTTCAAAAACCCGGGACGGCCGCCGTGGCCCTCACTTCTTCCCGCCCAAGGAGCGCCGCCGAAAATGCCGGGTATTATCCAGATAATCCACTTTTGGTTTTAGTGTAAACGGAGGACCGTTAGCAAGCCTTTTTTACCCGCGTTGGACAAATATCGCACGCCATACGCAACCAGCCGGGATATCAGCCGAAAAACAGCCAAAAATGCGCCTGTTTTTCTAGACTTTTTTGCGAATTTGTCTACTGGTTTCGCCTTGCCCCTCCCGTCACAAATCCGACCCCGGAACTTCGGAAAAAACAGCTTGACACGACTTTCACAAACAGCCAAAAAGAGCGGACCCTATGCTATGGGAAAATCTCATGGTTCTGAGGCGTCAAAACTCGCACGCCATGATGTAAGGCAATGGTTTCTTTGACAAAAATTACTCTTAGGAGGCTTAAATGTCCAAGCTCGTACCCCCTCATGGTGGTAAAGGTCTCGTCTGCTGCCTGCTCAAAGGCGCTGAACTCGAAGCCGAAGTCAAGAAGGCCGCCGGCCTGAAGACTCTTGAAATCTCCGATCGCGCCAAGGGCGACCTGATCATGATGGGCATCGGCGGCTTCTCTCCGCTGACCGGCTTCATGAAAAAGGCCGACTGGAAGGGCGTCTGCGAAAAGTTTCTCATGGCCGACGGCACCTTCTGGCCGATCCCCATCACCCTCGACACCAACGACGCCTCCGTCAAGGTCGGTGACGAGGTGGCCCTGAAGGCCAAGGACGGCGTTGTTTACGCCACCATGAAGATCGAAGAGAAATACGAGTTGACCGAGGCCGACAAGAAGTGGGAATGCGAAAAGGTCTACAAGGGCACCGGCGCCGACTCCGCTGACGACAAGTTCTGGTCCGTCGCCATGGAAGACCATCCGGGCGTCCAGATGGTCATGGCCCAGGGCAAGTACAACCTGGCCGGCCCGGTCAAGGTCCTGTCCGAGGGCGACTACGCCAAGCGTTACCCCGGCGTGTACCTGACCCCGGCCCAGATCCGCGCCGAGATGGAAAAGCGCGGCTGGTCCAACGTCGCCGCCCTCCAGCTGCGCAACCCCATGCACCGCTCCCACGAGTTCCTGGCCAAGATCGCCATCGAAGTGTGTGACGGCGTCGTCATCCACTCCCTGATCGGCAACCTGAAGCCGGGCGACATTCCCGGACTGGTCCGCATCAAGTGCATCCAGGCTTTGATCGACGGCTACTTCGTGGCCGACAACGTCATCAACGCCGGTTACCCGCTCGACATGCGCTACGCCGGTCCCCGCGAGGCCCTGATCCACGCCACCTTCCGCCAGAACTACGGCATCAACAACATGCTGATCGGCCGTGACCACGCCGGCGTCGGCGACTTCTACGGCCTGTTCGAGGCCCAGGAGATCTTCGACCGGATCCCGT
>JAZHDH010000303.1:0-10579 GCA_036584335.1 Pseudodesulfovibrio sp.
ACAGGGACTCGGGGATGGTCTTGAGCACGGTCATGGGCTCGTCGCCGGTGCCCGGAGGCGAGTCGATGACCAGATAGTCCAACTCGCCCCACTGCACGTCGGAAATGAACTGGCGGATGGCCGACGTCTTCATCGGCCCGCGCCAGAGCACGGCCTGGTCCGGGTCCTTGAGCAGGGACTCCATGGACACCACGTGCAGGTTGTCGTTATACCGCTTGGGGACCACCAGGGAGCCTCGGTCAATATCCAGCTGGCCGGAAAGGCCGAGCAGGGTCGGGACGCTCGGGCCGTGAATGTCCACGTCGAGGATGCCGACCTTGAAACCCTTGGCGGCCAGGGCTGCGGCCACGTTGACCGAGACCGAGCTCTTGCCCACCCCGCCCTTGCCGCTCATGATGAACAGCTTGCACTTGATCTTCTCCAGGGTGGATCGGATCATCTCGTCCTGAATCTTCATCTTGGCGCTGGTCTTGTCAGCGCTGCCGCTCCCGCAGGAGCCCGAACTGCATTGACTCATTGTCATCTCGCTTATGTCTACGGACCGGCGGTGCCGGTCTCCGGGTTCAACCTGTTGCCGCGCGACAGCCGGTCGAGCAGCAAAACGGCCGCCACGCCCGCCAGGGCCAGGGCGACGGCCAGAAAAAAATCGCCGTCCACGTTGCCGGGCAGCACGTTCTGCTCCCGAAGCACGTGAACCTTGCCCCGGATGACCGAGGTCTCCAGAACTTCCTTCCAGGGCCACACCTTGCGCAGAGCCCCGATCATGAATCCGGTGAGCGCGCTCACGGTCAGCGCGTGCCACCGATGAAGAAGATAGTGCAGGAACCGGGAAAAGACAATGATGCCGATCCCCGCGCCCGCCGCAAATGTCGCAAGGACCAGGAGGTTGTCCAACGCGAAGGGATTCTTGAGGGTCCCGGTGACGTACTCGTACTTGCCGAGCATGAGCAGCAGGAAGGCGCCGCTGATGCCGGGCAGGATCATGGCGCAGATGGCGACGGCCCCGCAAAAAAAGATGAAAGGCAGTGTTTCGGGCGTGGAAACCGGGATCATGCCGACCAGGGCGTAGCTGCCCGCCGTGCCCAGGGCGATGAACGCCCAGGCCCGCAGGTCCATGGGGCGGATTGCCCGGCCCACCACCCAGATGGACGCCAGGATCAGCCCGAAGAACAGCGACCAAATTTCCACCGGATGGGAGTTGAGCATGTAGTGCATCACCCGGGCCATGGAGACCACGGCCGTAAGGATGCCGAAGAGCAGGCAGAGCAGGAACCGCAGGTGCGCCCCGGCCAGCGCCCCCGAAAAATCCAGGGATACGAGCCGCCGCGCGAAGCGGACGTCGAGGGAGCGGATGGCGTCCACCAACTGCTCGTAGATGCCGGTGATGAAGGCGATGGTGCCGCCGGAAACGCCGGGGATGATGTCGGCGGCCCCCATGCAGAACCCCTTGAGCCACAGCAGCGCCGCGCTCCTCGGGGTGTCGGGACCGGGCGAACGCAGGAACGCCTGCCGCAACGACGGTTTTGGTTGATCCGCCACGCCTACCACCCGTGCTTGCCGACCAGGTCCACGAAGGCCACGCCGCCCTTGTCGCTGCGGACGACCTCGCCTTCGCGCTTCTCGACAAGGACCAGGGACTGGAACCGCTTGCCCGACCCCACCGGGATAAGCATGCGGCCGGGGTCGGCCAACTGGCCCACCAGCGGTTCGGGCACCTCCGGTCCGCCGGCGGTGACGATGATCCGGTCGAACGGGCTTTCCTCGGGCCAGCCCAGGGTGCCGTCGTCCAGCTTGAGCTTGACCGAAAACAGGCGCATGTCCATGAACCGCTTGCGCGCGGCGAAAAACAGGGGCTTGATCCGCTCCACGGTATAGACGTCACAGCCCATGTGGGCCAGGACGGCAGCCTGGTAGCCGGACCCGGTGCCGATTTCGAGCACCTTCATGCCCGGCTCCACCTGGAGCAGTTCGGACATCAGCGCCACGATGTAGGGTTGGGAAATGGTCTGGCCCTGGCCGATGGGCAGCGGCCCGTCGGAATAGGCCTTGGAGGCGAGCGCCTCCTCGACGAAAAGATGGCGGGGCAGGGTGCGGATGGCGTCGAGCACGGCCTTGTCGGTTATGCCCCTTGCCTCTATCTGCTCGCGCACCATTCTCTCTCTCGATCTCACCGGGTCAACCATCGACGCTCCTTGGAATCCAATGCCGGAAGACGAGCTTCGGTTCGGCCTGCGGGATGCTGAACAGATTCCGGCCCCAAAGTCAACCGACGGACTTAACGCGCACGAATATCGATCGAACCTTTCTTGACACGAATCCTTCTTTTGGTGGAAAGTGGTTCGCATAGCGCGAGGAGGAATCGCATGCTCAAAGTCAAAGATCTCATGACCGCTCCGGTCTTCTCCCTCAGGGAAAACGACTCCCTGCTCCGTGCACGCGACCTCATGGATCTCCAGCGCATCCGGCACATCCCCATCGTCACTGCGGACAACGCCTTCATCGGCCTGATCACCCACCGGGACATCCTCTCGGCAACCATCTCCCAACTGGCAGAGCTGGACCCGGAGACCCAGAAGGAAATCGACTCCGGCATCCCCATCCGCGAAATCATGCGCACGGACATTACTTCCGTGTCCCCGGAATCCCCGCTCAAGCAGGCGGCCCAGCTGCTGCTCAACCACAAGTACGGCTGCCTGCCCGTGGTGCAGGACGGCGAACTGACCGGCATCCTCACCGAGGCCGACTTCCTTCGCCTGACCATCAACCTCATGGACGGCCTGGAGAACGACGACTAGTCCGCTCCGCCGACCGGGCAGTCCCCATTGCGGGGTGCCGCCACGCCCGGCTCCTATTTGCCTCCCCTGCCCCCTTGTCTCCTGCGCGCAGAAGGTGTAGAAATATTCTAGACTTTCACGCAACAGGATACATCATGAGCAAAGACAAGAACCTCGGAACGGACAAGGGCGGGAAGGGCTTTTCCCTCATTCTGACGACGATCATCCTCATCCTGGCAATCGGGGCAGGCGGATTCCTGCTCTTCAGGGACACCGATCCCCCGGCCATCGCCATCGGGCCGGATACGCCCGTGGTCGGCAAGGGGGCGCGGATCGAGGTCGAGGTCTCCGACACCGGCAGCGGCCTGGAACGGATCGAAATCGAAGCCGTGCAGGAAGGCAAGGTTATTCCGCTGCTGTCCAAGACCTTTACCGACGCGCCCAAGCAGGCTTCCGAAACCGTGATCCTGGACAAGGGGCAGGTGGCCGAAGGCAGCTTCGACATCATGGTCCGGGCCACGGACACCTCCATCTGCCCCTTCGGCTCGGCGGGCAAGGCCGCACAGAAGCGGACCTATGCCCTGGACGCCACCCCGCCGCGCATCTACGTTCAATCGCACACCAACAACCTGAACCAGGGCGGCGCAGGCTTCCTGGTCTATGCGCTCTCGGAAAAGGCGGGCAGCACGGGCATCCGCGTGGGTGACCGGTTCTTCCCCGCCTACCTCCAGAGCGACACCGGCAACAAGTACCTCTACTACTGCCTGTTCGCCCACCCCTGGGACGTGTCTGTGGCCGACTTCCAGCCATACATCCAGGCCGTGGACCCGGCGGGCAACAGCGCCCGGCACTCCTTCAACTTCCACACCAATGCGCGCAACTTCCGCAAGGACCGCATAACCCTCTCCACCTCCTTCATGGAGAAGACCATCCCGGAATTCCAGGGCATTCCTCAGGACAAATCGCTCCTTGAGCAGTACCTCTACATCAACAACACCATACGCAAACAAAACCGGGCCAAGCTTGTGGAATTCGGCCTCGACACCAGCCCGACCATCCTGTGGAACGGGATATTCCTGCGTCTGCCCAACGCCGCCAACCGCGCCGGATTCGCCGACAGCCGCGACTACATGTTCGAGGGCAAGAAGGTGGACCGCCAGACCCATCTGGGTCTGGACCTGGCCAGCATCCAGCATGCGCCGGTCCCGGCGGGCAACGACGGCCGCGTGGTCTTCGCCGACTTTCTGGGCATCTACGGCAATGTCGTGGTCCTGGACCACGGCCTGGGCCTCCAGACCCTCTACGCCCACCTCAGCGCCATCAACACCCAAGCGGGCGCCCAGGTGGCCAGGGGCGACATCATCGGCCACACCGGCATCACCGGCCTGGCGGGCGGCGATCACCTGCACTACGGGGTCATCGTCTCCGGCACCCCCACCCAACCCATCGAATGGTGGGACCCCTTCTGGATCAAAAACAATGTGACGTCCAAACTCGAATAATCGGGCTTGAACACGACCGGATGAAGTCCCCGGCTCCTTGCGAGCCGGGGACTTTTCATTCAGTCAAAGGAGCCCCACACACAATCCGCCGAACGCAAAAAAGGCCGGACGGCGTCTGCCATCCGGCCTTTCGTTTTCGGAATGTCCGCCCTACTGGTGGGCGGGCTTGGTCAGGTCGCCCTTGAGCAGCGCCTTGGACAGGGGCGGCGCGCAGTGCTGGGTGCACCAGATGGTCTCGCCGCCGTTCTCCAGGGCCTTGTCGATGACCTCGTCCATGGTCCGCACCGGGATGATTTCCAGATCCTTGAGGATAGCCTTGGGCACTTCCTTGAGGTCCTTTTCGTTCTCCACCGGGATGAGCACGGTCTGGATCAGGCCGCGATGGGCGGCCAGCAGCTTCTCGCGCAGCCCGCCGATGGGCAGGACGCGGCCGCGCAGGGTGATCTCGCCGGTCATGGCCAGATCGTTGCGCACGGGAATGTTGAGCAGCGCGGAGATGAGCGCGGTGGTCAGGGTGATGCCCGCGCTGGGGCCATCCTTGGGCGTGGCGCCGTCCGGGACATGGACGTGGATGTCCACTTCCTTGTAAAAGTCCGGCTTGAGCCCGAGCAGGTCGGAACGGGCGCGAATGTAGGACAAAGCCGCACGCGCGCTCTCCTGCATGACCTCGCCGAGCTTGCCGGTGATTTCCACCTTGCCCGAACCGGGCATCAGGGCCACCTCCACCAGCAGCATCTCGCCGCCGAGTTTGGTCCAGGCCAGGCCGTTGCACACGCCCACCTGGGCCTTGTCCTCGCGTTCGCCGTAGGTGTACTTGGTCACGCCGAGCATCTTTTCCAGCGACTGCGTGGAGACCGGGATGACCTTTTCGCGGTCGTGGTCCTCCACGATCTTCATGGCGGACTTGCGGCAGATGGACGCGATTTCGCGCTCCAGGTTCCGGACGCCCGCCTCACGGGTGTAGAAACGAACCACGTCGAGGATGGCGTTGTCCGACATCTTGAGGTTGTCGGCCGTGAGGCCGTGCTGCTTGATCTGCTTGGGCAGCAGGAAGCCCTTGGCGATCTGGACCTTTTCCATCTCCAGATACCCGGGCAGCCGGATGATCTCCATGCGGTCCTGCAGGGGCAGCGGGATCCCTTCGAGCTGGTTGGCCGTGGTGATGAAGAAGACCTTGGACAGGTCGTAGTCCAGATCCAGGTAGTGGTCGTTGAAGGCGTAGTTCTGTTCCGGGTCCAGGACTTCGAGCAGCGCGGCCGAGGGATCGCCGCGGAAATCGGCGCTCATCTTGTCCACCTCGTCCAGACAGATGACCGGATTGTTGAACTCCACCCGCTTGAGCGACTGGATGATCTTGCCCGGCAGCGCCCCGACATAGGTGCGCCGATGGCCTCGAATTTCGGCCTCGTCGCGCACGCCGCCCAGGGACAGGCGCAAGAATTCGCGCCCCATGGACCGGGCGATGGAGCGGGCGATGGACGTCTTGCCCACGCCAGGGGGGCCGACGAAGCAGAGGATGGGGCCTTTCATGGTCTCCACCAGCGACTGCACCGCCAGGTATTCCAGGATGCGCTCCTTGGGCTTCTCCAGACCGAAGTGGTCCTCATCCAGGATGCGGCGCGCTTCCTTGATGTCCACTTCCCTGTCGTCCTTGAGGTTGTCCCAGGGCAGGTCCAGCACCCAGTCGACGTAGTTGCGCACGACGGTGTATTCGGCGCTGCTCGTCTGCATGGTCCGCAGCTTCTTGATCTCCTTGCGGACCCGCTCGCGGTTCTCCTCGCTCATGGACTTGGCGTCGAGCTGGTCCTCAAGGTCCCTGGCTTCGGCCTGGGGGTCGTCCTCTCGTCCCATCTCCTTGTTGATCGCCTTGACCTGCTCGTTGAGGTAGTACTCGCGCTGGTTCTTCTCCATCTGGTCCTTGACGCGGCCCTTGACCCGCTTCTCGATGGAGACGATCTCGATCTCGCCCAGGAGCATTTCAAAAACGCGTTCCAGACGGCGGCCCGGATCGGTCTCTTCCAGAATTTCCTGCTTGCGCGAGAAATCCACCTTGAGGTGGGGCATGATCTGGTCGGCGAGCTGGCCGGGTTCCTTGATGGTGGACATGGCCAGGATGGCCTCGGGGGCCACCTTCTTGTTGACCTTGCCGAATTCCTCCAGGGATTCGTGCACGGCGCGCACCAGGGCCACGCTCTCGGCCGAGACCTTGCGGGACTCGGGGAGAATGTTCACCTGCGCCTGGGGATATCTGGGCTCGTCGCCCTCCTCGTAGGTCAGGCGGCTTGCCTTCGGATCCCAGGTGGCGCGCGCAACCCCCTCGAACAGCACCTTGATGGTGCCGTCGGGCAGGCGGAGCATCTGCAATATCTTGCTCACCGTCCCGATGCGGTACAGGTCGTCCTGCTCGGGGTGTTCCTTCTCGGGCGTCTTCTGGGTGACGAGGAAAATCTGCTTGCCATAATCGGACACGGCGGTCTCAATGGCCTTGATGGAGGCCTCGCGGCCGACGAACAAGGGGACAATGGACCGGGGAAACATGACCACTTCCCGAAGGGACATCATGGGCAGGGTCAGGAGTTCAGGGGAGTTCTTGCCGTCGAATCCAAATGTCGGCATCGCTTCCTCCGATGGTTTTCAAATGGTGGCGGCGATCCCGCCGGGTGGCGGGCCGCCACTTGAGTGAATTCAGAAAGTAAGTCCGGCCTGCCGGAAGTCAATGGCCGGTCAGGCGGACTTCACTTCCTGATGGTAGAGAAGCAGCGGCTCCAGGCCGTTCTCGACGACGGCCTGGTTGATCAGGCACTCGCGCACCCCGGACAGGGAAGGCAGCTTGTACATGATCTCCAGCATGATCTTCTCCATGACGTTGCGCAGGCCGCGGGCGCCGGTCTTGCGCTTGATGGCCTGTCCCGCGATGGCGGTCAGGGCGTTGTCGGTGAACCTCAGGTCGACCTTGTCCAGCTCGAAGAGCTTCTGGTACTGCTTGATCAGGGCGTTCCTGGGCTCGCGCAGGATGCGGACCAGGTCGTCCTCGCTGAGGTCCTGGAGGGCGGTCTGCACCGGGATGCGGCCCACGAATTCGGGGATCAGGCCGAACTTGATCAGGTCCATGGGCTCGGCCATGGCGAACAGTTCGCTCAGGTCCATCTCCTTCTTGGGTTCGACCTTGGCGCCAAAGCCCATGCCGGAGCCGCTCTTGCGCTGCTGCACGATCTTGTCCAGGCCGATGAACGCGCCGCCCAGAATGAACAGGATGTTCGAGGTATCCATGCGGATGAACTCCTGCTGGGGGTGCTTGCGGCCGCCCTTGGGGGGGATGTTCGCCTCGGTGCCCTCGATGATCTTGAGCAGCGCCTGCTGCACGCCCTCGCCCGACACGTCGCGGGTGATGGAGGGCGAATCGCCCTTGCGGGCCACCTTGTCGATCTCGTCGATGTAGATGATGCCGCGCGAAGCGGCGTCGATGTCGTAGTCGGCGTTCTGGAGCAGTTGGACCAGGATGTTTTCCACATCCTCGCCCACGTAGCCCGCCTCGGTCAGGGTGGTGGCGTCGGCAATGGCGAACGGCACCTTGAGCACCCGGGCCAGGGTCTGGGCCAGCAGCGTCTTGCCTGATCCGGTGGGGCCGATGAGCAGAATGTTGGACTTGTCGATCTCGACATCATCCTGCGCGTTCTTGGCCGAGGCGTAGAACACGCGCTTGTAATGATTGTGCACGGCCACGGAGAGGATCTTCTTGGCCTGATCCTGCCCGATGACGTACTCGTCGAGCATTTCCTTGATTTCCTGCGGCGGCAGCAGGCGGCCATCCTCGAATTCCTCGGTGATGGTCTCCTGGGCCATGATGTCGTTGCACAGGGCGACGCATTCGTCGCAAATATAGACGTCCGGCCCCGCGATGAGGCGCTGGACGTCCGCCTGAGTCTTGCCGCAGAACGAGCAACTCAGATCCGGCGTCTTGGTATTCTTGTCGGCCATGGTTACTTACCCTTCGCTTCCTCGTCCGCCTCGGCCCGGGAGCGCATGACCTTGTCGATGAGGCCGTAGCTCACGGCCTCATCGGCGGACATGAAGTAATCGCGCTCCGTGTCCTGGCGGATCTTTTCCAGTTTCTGGCCCGTGTGCTGGACCAGGATGCCATTGAGTTCGTCGCGCAGGCGCAGGATTTCCTGGGCGTGGATGTGAACATCCGATGCCTGGCCCTGCGCTCCGCCCAGAGGCTGGTGGATCATGATCCGGCTGTGGGGCAGCGCGTAGCGCATCCCCTTCTCGCCGGCACCGAGCAGCAGCGCGCCCATGCTGGCCGCCTGGCCGAGGCAGAGCGTGGCCACCGGGGCCGAAATGTACTGAATGGTGTCGTAGATGGCCATGCCCGAGGAAACAACGCCACCCGGCGAATTGATGTACATGTAGATTTCCTTCTCCGGGTCCTCGGATTCCAGGAACAGGAGCTGGGCGCAGATGAGGCTGGCCACATGATCGTCGATGGCGCTGCCGAGCAGGATGATCCGGTCCTTGAGCAGGCGGGAATATATGTCGTACGCGCGTTCCGTGCGTCCGGTCGTTTCAATGACCATCGGGATGGCGACCATGAACGTCTCCTTGCAGCAATTAACGTTTCTATCGGTTGTTCCTGGAAAAACATTACTCCCGACCCGGTCGGACAGAGGCCGTTCTGGGCAGGGGCGACACACTATAGGCTCTTTGCATTATGCGGGATTTCCCCTTGAAGGACAAGGGGAAACTTCCCCGGCCGCCTCGTCATACATAGCCACGAACCGGGCCGGGTCAAGAACAAGGAATGAAAAAAGCGGCCCGGTCGATGCCGGGCCGCCTCGATCGTCTGTCGACGGGGAAGCTTCTACTTCTCCGCGAAGTACTTGTCGGCCCGCTCCTGGAGTTTCGCCAGGGTGTACCCCTTGGCGGTGGACTCCTTGATGCCGAGATTGGCAACGGCCCATTCCACGGCCTCGACCTTGTCGGTGAAGTGGATGCCGTCCACGGCTCCGGCGGGCTTTTCGGCATCCTTGCTCTCGGCCTTGGCGGTCGGCTTGGCATCCACGGCGGGAGCGTCGATCTCCTTGACCTCGGCGGCGTCGTAGATCAGCTCGGAAGCCTTGTCGCAGAGCAGGCGGTCCTTGAGAGGCACGATGAGGTTGTGGTCCTCGTAGTACTTCTTGAGCTCATGCAGCGGCTGGCGGGACTGAACGGCCAACTGGCTGAGGGTGGCCTCGATCTCCTCGGGGGATATCTCCAGCCCTTCCTCGGCGGCGACGGCCAGCAGGAAGATTTCGGTCTTCACGGTGCGTTCGGCCTCGGCCCGGAACCCCTCGCGCAACTCGTTCGGGGACTTGCCCAGGGCCTGCAATCCCTTGCCCTGGCGGTCCAGCCGGTATTCCAGGTCCTGCACCAGACGGTCGATGCGATCTTCGACCATGGCGGGCGGCAGGGGGAATTCCGAAATGGACTCGATGACCGAGCCCAGCAACTGGCTCTGGGCGGCAGACTTGTTCATCTGCTTGCGCTGAGAGCGGTAGGACTCCTCGATGCCCTTGCGCAGGGTTTCGACGTCGCTGAAACCGGCCTTCTTGGCCACGGCGTCGGTCATCTCGGGCTTGATGCGCTCCTTGACCGCGTGCAGCTTGGCCTTCATGGTCACGGTCTGGCCCGCGAGATTCTCGTTGATGAAGTCGGCCGGAAAGGTGATGTCCGTCTCGCCGGACTCGCCGGTGGTCAGAGTCTTGACCATAGCCTCGAACTCGGGAAGGGCCTGGCCCTGGCCGAGCAACAGGTCGAAATTGTCGGCCTGGATGCCCTCGACGATCTTGCCGTCGCGGTAGGCGCCGAAAGACACGGAGGCGACTTCGCCGTCCCTGGGCGGACGCACGTCCTCAATGACCTTGACCTCGGCGTTGTTCTCGAGAATACGCGCCTCGACCTCGGCGACCTCCTCCGGCTTGACCTCGGACTTGACCTCCTCGACCGTCAGCCCCTTGTACTTGGGCAACTCGATCTTGGGAGCGACTTCAAATTCAATGACATACCTAAAGGGCTCGTCGCGGACCAACTCCTTGGCGTCCACGTCGATGCGCGACAGGGGCTGCATCGAAAGGCCGCTCATGATCTCATTGATCTGATAGTTGATCAGATCGGTGGTCGCCTCGCCAAACACCTGCTTGCGGTACTTGGATTCCACCACGCTGGAAGGCACCTTTCCCTTGCGGAAACCCTTGACGTCCGCCTGCATCCGGTACAGGGCGATGGTGGCGGTCAACGCGGCGTTGACCTCCTCGGCGGGAACCT
>JAZHDH010000304.1:0-39668 GCA_036584335.1 Pseudodesulfovibrio sp.
GTGGGGAAACTCAAGTTCGTGCAAGGAATGCCTCCGGCGGCCTAAGAACCTTTTGGAAAAGGTTCTTAGGGATCTCCAAAACTTCTTGTTCGCGGCGCTGGACGGGTGTGTGTGGCCCGGGGTGCGTCTTGCGCCGCTGTGGGGAAGGTACAGGGTTTGGGAGGGGGAGTCGATGGGGCTGGCGGGTCGTTGAAAAAGTCAGTCGGCTAGGCCTCCATGATCGCCAGGGCGGAGCGCAACCTCTCGGCCAGGGCGTCGTCCCCGCGCGAAAGGGCGCCATCGACGCCCTGCCGGGCCATGGCCGTGAAATCGCAGCGTTCGCTGTCCGTGGCCGCATCGACGGGCTGGCCCGTCTCGGCGGAAATCTTCACCGTCATTCCCAGGAAGGGCGCACTCTCGTCCAGGGTCATGCGGCCGCTTCGGATCTCGTTGTTCATCCAGTCGAAAAGATCCTGGCGGGTCATGTCCGAAAAATCGGGCGAGGCGGCCGCTTTTTCTCCGGCGGCGGATTCGCCTATGGTCAGGGAGAACGCCTCGTCTCCCTCGCCGTTGAAGAGGTGGCCGTACCGGGCCACGGCCGCGTAGGGGTCCTGCTGGTAGAGGGCCGCGAAATCGACATATTCCTCGCCCGCGTCGACCAGGGAGGAGAGGCCGGACACGGCCCGGAAGTCGTTGGCGAGTTCGGGATTGGCATCGAACAGGGCTTCGATTTCGCCCTTTTGCGGGTGGTCGCCCTTGACGCGCACCCCGCCTTCGCCGTCCGTGGTCAGTTCCACCTCGGGCGGGCGGGAAATGCCGTTTTCCAGGAACAGGGCGGCGATGTCGTCCTCCAGTTGTTCCTGCTTTCGCTCCAGGCCGGACTCCAGGTCCGAGAGCGAGACCCCGCCCCCGGGCGCGAAATCCACGCCGAGACCGGAGAAGAACGAGGACATGAGCCGTCCGGAGTCGGACAGGCTGACGCTGTCGCCCGCGGAAACGGATTGCGCCGAAATCGCGCCGGACGACGGGGAATAGCGCTGGACCGCCTGCGCCTGATAACCGCCCTGC
The DNA here is from genome assembly GCA_036584335.1 of Pseudodesulfovibrio sp. Classification (GTDB taxonomy): domain Bacteria; phylum Desulfobacterota; class Desulfovibrionia; order Desulfovibrionales; family Desulfovibrionaceae; genus Pseudodesulfovibrio. The sequence continues at coordinate 1,048 of JAZHDH010000304.1, forward strand.
ACTGACTCGATCATGCTTGCTCCTCGGGAAAAAAGTTCCTTCCCCCAGGCGCAGCAAGGATCATTCCATCATCCAACTATTTAATATAGCACAACTTCACACCAGGAAAACCTTGCTCCCGCCCCCTGCCCCCACGCCGCAAAGCCAGACTCCCGCCCCGCACGGAACGCCATGCGGCGGGGAGCCGAAAAGTTGTGAAAGAGGGGGCCGGGGAGAGGACGTTTCCAAAAGTTCTCTCCCCGGTCTTCTCTTCGAAAATTATCGGTTCATCCAGGCCCAGGCGTGGGCGATGGTTTCGCGGATGTCGAGGTGACGGGGGTTCCAGCCCAGCAACTCGCCCGCCCTGGCGCGATCGGCCACGAGGCGGGAAGGGTCGCCGGGACGGCGCGGCCCAACCTGCGGTTCGATGGGCAGGCCGGTGACGTCGCGGGCGGCGTCGATGATTTCCTTCACCGAGTTGCCGACGCCGGTGCCGAGGTTGACGGCGGCGGAGCCGTGGTCGGCCAGGTGGTCCAGGGCGCGGATGTGGGCGTCGGCCAGGTCGCAGACGTGGATGTAGTCGCGGATGCAGGTGCCGTCGGGCGTGTCGTAGTCCGTGCCGAAGATGGAGATGGGCTTTTCCGGCTCCCTGGCCGCGCGCAGCACCAGGGGGATCAGGTGCGATTCCGGGTCGTGGGCCTCGCCCAGTTCGCCGTCCGGGTCGGCCCCGGCCGCGTTGAAGTAGCGCAGGGCGCAGAACCGGGTTTCGTGGGCGCGGGCGAAGTCCTCGAGCATGCGCTCGACCATGAACTTGGACCAGCCGTAGGGGCTGACCGGCCATTGCGGGTGGTCTTCGGTGATGGGCGCCTGCCGGGGCGTGCCGTAGACGGCGGCGGTGGAGGAGAAGACGAAGCGCTTGCAGCCGTGGTCGCGCATGGCTTCAAGCACGGTCAGCGCGGAGCAGGCGTTGTTGCGGTAGAAGCTGCCCGGCTCCCGGACCGAGATGCCGACCTCGATGAACGCGGCGAAGTGGATGACGCCCGAGGGCCGGTAGCGGGCGAAGACGTCGTCGAGCAGGGCGCGGTCGCCGGTATCGCCCGTGATCAGCGGCCCCCATCTCACGGCCCATTCGTGGCCGTTGGACAGGTTGTCCAGGGTGACGGGGGTGTAGCCGCGCGCGGCCAGGGCCTTGCAGGTATGGGAGCCGATGTATCCGGCGCCGCCGGTGACGAGGATGGTCTTGTTCATGTCGGAACTCCGCCTGGTAAAGGTCAGGGTCTGTTTGCCGGGAGCCGCCCGGCCGGTCGCCGCAGTATGGCATCTTGTATCCGCAAAAGGGGCCGGAGGCAAATAGGGCGCGCCGCAAAGGACCCGCTTCGCCGCCTTGCCGGTCCGGTCGGGCCTTAAGTTACGCGAAGAAAAAACCGATCAACTACTTGACGATTGATTGACGCATCCTTTCCGGCGGAGCGGGGAGGGAGGTCGGAGCGGATTGCCAGCCGGTGGCGTTGCTGCTTTTGCACGCCTCTTGCATTTTGTTGCTATATCGGTGAAATAGGGAAAAATATTCTTGGGAGGCCAGGCGGTTGTCCTGAAAGGGCGGCCCTGGTTCCGCTCCCGCACGAGACCTTCAAGGTGGATCATGAACAAAAAAGCCGCAGGTGATCATTTGCAAAGTGAACAAAATGAGGCTGCGTCGGCCCTGTTCGACGTCAGGGACCGGGTTGTGGTCATCACCGGCGGGCTGGGGCAGTTGGGGACCCGGTTCGCAGGGGCGTTGCTGCGCCAGGGGGCGCGGGTGGCCCTGTTGGATGTGGGAGAGCCCGGGGTCGGCCATGCCGCCATGCTCGGCGGGGGCCGGGCGCGGTATTTTCATGGCGACGTCACGGACCGGGCCAGCATCGAGTGCGCATTGGCCGCGATCGAGAACGTCTGGGGCGCGCCCTATGGCCTGATCAACAACGCCGCCCTGGACTCCCCCCCCGGCGCGGCCGCGAGCGAGAACCTCCCTTTCGAGCGCTTCCCGGCCGACGTCTGGGACCGGACCATGGATGTCAACGTCAAGGGCGTGTTCCAGTGCTGCCAGGTGATGGGTGAGGCCATGTGCGAGGCGGGGCGAGGGTCGGTGATCAACGTCTGTTCCATCTACGGCCTGGTTTCGCCGGACCAGCGCCTCTACGAATACCGTCGAGAGCAGGGGGAGCCGTTTTACAAGCCCATCTCCTACACGGCGTCCAAGTCCGCTCTTTTGGGCATGACCCGGTACCTGGCCACCTACTGGGCCGGGCGCGGGGTTCGCGTCAACACGCTCACCCTGGGGGGCGTCTTCAACAACCAGGACCCCCGGTTTCTGGAACGCTATGTGGAAAGGGTGCCTCTGGGACGGATGGCCGACCCGGACGAATACAACGGGGCTGTTGTTTTCCTCATGTCGGACGCCTCGTTGTACATGACCGGCGGCAACATGGTCATGGACGGCGGCTGGACGGCCTGGTGACATGACAAGAAAAGGAGGACCCATGACCCTTATTCCGGAAATTGTTCCCAACCTCATCGCCGGGCGGGAGTTCCCGGCGGCTTCGGGTGCAATCGCAGCCAAGCTTGACCCGGCCACCGGCGGGCCGCTCTGCGCCCTCGCCGCCTCGGACGCCGGGGATGTGGACGCTGCGGTGAAAGCGGCCGCACGGGCCTTTGCGCCGTGGGCCGCCACGCCGCCCGTGCAGCGGGGCATGGTCCTCCACCGGGTGTGCCAGGCGCTGGCGGCCCGCAAGGAGGATGTCGCCCGGGTGGTTGCCGCCGAAACCGGCAAATCCTTCAGGGACGCCCTGGGCGAAACAGAGGGAACCATAGCTCTGGGCCTGTTTTATGCTGGCGAGGGCCAACGCCTGTTCGGTCGGACGGCCACCAGCGCGACGGTCGGCAAGCACTCCATGGTCGTTCGCCAGCCCGTGGGCGTGGCCGGGCTCATTGTGGCCGCCAACACGCCCATCGCCAACGCGGCGTGGAAGGTGTTTCCCGCTCTGATCTGCGGCAACGCGGCGGTGCTCAAGGCGGCGGAGGACGCCCCGGCTACGGCCTGGCTGTTCGGAAGGATTCTCGGCGAGCACCTCCCCGCCGGAGTGCTCAATGTCATCCAGGGGCTGGGCCGCGAGGCGGGCGCACCGCTGGCGGCCCATCCCGGCGTCGGCGTGGTCAGCTTCACCGGCTCCACGGTGGTGGGCCGGGAGATCGCGGAGGTCGCCGGCAGGCGGCTGGCCAAGGTTTCGCTGGAACTGGGCGGGAAGAACGCGCTGGTGGTTTGCGACGATGCGGACCTGGACAAGGCGGTCCGTTGGACGGCGCTCTCGGCCTTCAGCAACGCGGGCCAACGGTGCGCGTCGGCCAGCCGGGTGATCGTCTTCGATGCGGTCTACGATGATTTCCGGAACCGCCTGGTGAAGGCGGCGCAAGGGCTGCGGCTGGGCACCGGGGACGAGGACGACCTCGGCCCGGTCATCAACCGGCGCAGCCTGGACGCCATGACCCGCGCCTTGGGCGAGGCTGTGGACCGAGGCGCAAGGGTGCTGGCCGGAGGTGTGCCCCTGGACGGTCCGGGCTGCTACATGCTCCCGACCGTGGTGGAGGGAGTGGCGGCAAGCGATCCGCTTTCCGCAGCCGAGCTGTTCGGCCCTATCGCCTGCCTGTACCGGGTCGCGGATTGTGCCGGGGCTCTGGCCCTGGCCAACGATTCGCCGTACGGGCTGACGGCGGCCATCCACACCCGGGACCTCGACCGGGCCTGGACCTTTGCCCAAGGGGTGGAGACCGGCGTGGTCAACGTCAACGGCGGCACCTACGGCAGCGAGCCGCACATGCCCTTTGGCGGCCGCAAGCTTTCGGGCAACGGCGCCCGCGAACCCGGCCCCGAGGGCCTTGATGTCTATTCCGAACTCAAGTGCATCTCTTTTTACACGGACCCCGAGCAGGCATGAGGACGTCATGAGCATTCCGCAACCGAGCCGTCTCGAATTCGACCGCATCCGATCCCTGGACTGCGCCCCGGAAATCCGGGCCTCCCTCTTTGCCGACCTTTGCCGCCTTTCGATCCTGGCGATGATCCAACGGGCGGGCAGCGGGCATTACGGCTCCAGCTTCTCCGGCGTGGACCTCATGGCCTGGCTGTTTCTCAACGAGCTTCGCCCGGGTCCGACGCCCGGCGCGCCGCCGCGCGACGTGTTTTTTTCTTCCAAGGGGCACGACGCCCCGGCTCTGTACTCGGTCATGGCCGGGGTCGGCCTGCTCGACGCCGAAGCCCTGGCGGCCCTGCGCCGACTCGATGGGTTGCCTGGTCATCCGGACGTTGGCACTCCGGGCATCATCACCAACACCGGCTCCCTGGGCATGGGCATCTCCAAGGCCAAGGGCCTGGCCCTGGCCAATCGGCTCCAGGGCAGGGACTCCCGCATCTTTGTCATGCTGGGCGACGGCGAACTGCAGGAGGGGCAGATCTGGGAATCTCTGGGCCAGGCCGCCCACCGCAGGCTCGGGGAGATCACGGTGGTGATCGATGCCAACGGCATCCAGTCCGACACCTGGGTCGAGGACACCAGCCCACTGGGGGACGTGGAGGCCAAGTTCCGGGCTTTCGGCTGGCGCACCTGCGCCATCGACGGCCACGATCCCGCCTCCATGCGGCAGGCCTTCGCCTCGGCCGGAAGCGCGGGGGACATCCCTCTGGCCATCCTGGCCCGGACCGAAAAGGGCCACGGGGTATCGTTCATGCGCTACCGGCCCGAAGGTGGCGAGCTTTATGCGTATCACAGCGGAGCCCTTTCGGCTGAACGGGCCGACCGGGCCTTTCGGGAGATTCGCGCGCGGATCGACGCGGGCCTCGAAAGGCTTGGCCTGACGCCCCTGGGCCTGGAACCTTCTTCGGGCGACGCCCGCAGCCCGGGTCGGCCAGAGAACCCCCAGCGGCTTGTGGACGCCTACGCTGCGGCCCTGGTCACGCTGGGCCGGGAGCGGGAGGACCTGGTTGTTCTGGACGCGGACCTCAAGAAGGACTGCGGCCTGTTGCCTTTCGAGGCGGCGTTTCCAGAGCGGTTCATCGAATGCGGCATCGCGGAGCAGGACATGGTTTCCACGGCCGGAGGTTTGGCTTTGGGCGGCCTGTTCCCGGCCGTGCACTCGTTCGCCTGCTTCCTCACCCCGCGCGCCAACGAGCAAATCTACAACAACGCGGGGGAGGGCTCCCGCATCCTGTACGTGGGTTCTTTGGCCGGGCTGCTGCCCGCCGGGCCGGGCCACTCCCACCAGGGTGTGCGCGACATCTCGGTCATGGCCGCCGTGCCGGGCATGACCGTGGCCGTGCCCAGCTGCGAGGCCGAAGTCTCGCTTCTCGTCCGCCGATTGGCCGAAGGCTGCGGGCCGGGCTACCTGCGCCTCTTTTCCATGCCGTGGGACATTCCCTACGCCCTTCCCGAAGACTACGACGCGCGCCCCGGCTGCGGCTGCGTCCTGCGTCAAGGAACCGACGCGGCGCTCATCGCCTACGGCCCGGTCATGCTTTCCCAGGCCTGGGACGCGGCGGCCTTGCTCGGCGAGCGCCATTCCCTGTCGGTCCGGGTCGTCAATTGCCCCTGGCCCAACCGGGTGGATGCAGACTGGCTCGCCGAGGCCACGTCCGGTGTCGGCCTCGTGGCTGTGGCGGAAGATCACTATGTTATCGGTGGCTTGCGCGATCTCATCAGTCCGTCGCTCCTGGCGCTCAGGGACAGGGGACGCTCGTTTCGCTTCGTTTCCATGGGGCTGGAAGGCATGCCCTGCTGCGGGCGCCCGGACGAGGTGCTCCGGCGGCACGGTCTCGACGCCGAGTCCCTGGCAGACAAATTGCACCGGCACATTGCCCGATAGCGCCAACCCAGAGGATGCCATGAAACCCGAAGTGCTCGCCCTGATACCGGCCCGAGGAGGGTCCAAGGGGATACCGAGGAAAAACATTCAGCCGCTCAACGGCGTGCCGCTCATCGCGTATACCATTGATGTCGCCCTGAGAGCGTGCAACGTGACGCGCGTGATCGTCTCCACGGACGATCCCGAGATCGCGGCTGTGGCCAGGAATTACGGGGCCGAGGTCCCGTTCCTGCGTCCCAGGGCCATCGCCGGGGATGACGCGGCCATCGGCGACGCCTTTGCTCACGCGGCCAGGGAACTGGATCGGCGGGGATACGTGCCCGCCTACACTGCGACCTTGTATCCCACGAGCCCGTTCAGGTCTGTCGAACTGGTGGAACACCTGGTGAACGTGGGGATTGAGCGCAACTGCCGGATCGTCACCGTGAAGGCGTTGGACCTGGGGGACTGGGATGGCCTTGCCTGTTCCGGCGATGTGTTCCGCCCCCTTCGCCCGGTCCCGGACCAGGCCGCCATGCTCGCCTATCGGAGCTATGGCGTGTTCAGCGGCATGGGCGCCGCCAATTCCCCCCGGACCTACGTCCACGAGCTGCGCGACCCCGCATCCTTCATCGACATCGATGCGCCCGAGGATCTGCGCCTGGCCGAAGAAATCCTGGCCCGGGGGCTGTTCGCCATGCGCAAGCCCCTGGTCCGGTCCTCGCTGCGCAGGGAGGCGATATGAACGCCGTCGCCGTGCTGGAAATCCGGGCCGGGCAGACAGTGGCCGCCGCCTACGATTTTCTGGAGGACCTCACCCGCGAAGGCCTGGCCCGCCTGGAGCAGGCCATGCCCGACGCCCTGCGCGTCGTGGCCACGGACCCGGCCTTCGCCGCGCGCCTGGGCGGCGCGAACGGGCGTGTGGTTGCGGTTCCTTCCTCCTACTGGGACGCGGGCATGCCCTTTGCGCGCGTTCTCGGGCATGCCCCGCTGCGTGACGCCTTGGCCTCCGCCGGACCGGACCACGTGGTCATCGTTCCCGGGGCTTCAGCCGACCGTCCGCCCGAGGAGCTGGCTTCGGCCCGAAGCCTGCTCCTGGAGCGGGATGCCGACCTGGTGATGGGCGCGGTGGAGCTGCGGGACAATCCCTGCCAGATGAAAGTGTTCTTCCAGGTGGAGGACATCAACCTCCTGCATCCCGTGGAGCGGGATGCCCGGCCCGGGGGGACGCCCGCAGCGGGCGCGGGGCAACTGCTGACCGCGCCCTACAACGCGTCCGGTTGTCCGGGCCAGGCGGGCCATGACCGCAAGGGCGCGCGCGTCCTGCGCGAGGCCGACGGCCGCGAACGCCTGGTGATCGACCCTGCGTCCATTCCCGATGTGGCCGGTTCGATCCTGGCCGTGGCCGTGGCCGCCGACGGACGTCCCTCTGCTTGGGTGACGGCCTCGGAAGCGGGTTCGCTGCTGACGCTGCGCCCTTCGGGCAGAACCGCCGCCCGGCGCGAGGTCCGGCTCTTCCCGGCCGGGGGCCGGATGGAGCGCGTTGGCGGAACAGGCGAAACCTTTCGGTTGCCGCCCGGCTTTGGGCTCGAAGCGGCCGTTCCCTATGTTTCCCTGGCGCAGTCCAATGAGATGGAGTCCGATTTCTGGGAACTGGCGGTCCTGTCCGAGGCTGTGGCCGGAGTGGACTCCTTCAGCGGCCGGGTAGTCAACCTCAGGACCAACGAGGTCATCCGGGGACGTCAGGATTACCCCGAGATTCTCACCTCCAGAGACTCGCTGTGCGCCTTCCGCTGGTCCGAAACCGATCGTCTGCAATCGGTCCTGGAGGAAGGGAGGGCGTTGCGTCTGGCGCAGTCCGGGGTCAACGCCTTCTACGGCTATCTCCAATCCGTGCAACGGGCCGGGTCCAGGCCTCTTGATTTGCCCAGGGCGAAGGTGTGGCCCGCAGACGCCCTGGAGCCGGAATCCGAGGCGGACCGGTCGCCCCTGGGCCGGATCGCCCGGCTGGGAACGGTCTGCGCCAACGCTGTCGGGCATCTCCGGGGGAACAGCCTCTCCTTCCTGGGCAAACGGCTGGCCGCCGCGCTTCAGGAGGCGCACGCGCTTCAGCTTGAACTGGAGAAGGAGACGGGCGAAGTCGGAAGCGGCCTGCTGGATTACGCGGGCTCTTTCGGCCACGAATCGCTGGGCAAACCGGTGTCGGTCATGCTTGCGCCCGACGGCAGCGTGCTGGTGGCCGACCAGGCCGACCACGAAATCCAGGTTTTTTCCCCGGAATTCGTTCCGGCGCACCGCCTGGACCTCGGGCTGCATTGCCCCGAGCATTTCTTCACTGCCGAGGACGGCAGCGCCTGGCTTTGCGATTGGCGAAACGGCCGCCTGGTCGAAGTCGGGACTCACGGCGGCACGGCGCGCGAGATCGTCTTGGCCGATTTCCTGCCCAAGGGCGAGGAACACCGGTACCCGGTCTCGGCCTGCGCCAGGGGCGGGATGCTCTTCGTGGTCGCCACGTCGGACGCCCCAGGCGACAAGCGCATTCTGGGCATCCGACCCGGAAGGTCTGCGGACACCGTGCTTTGCGACAGCTCTTCCCTTTTCACCCCCAAGGCCCTGGCCCTGGTGGACGGCGAGGTGGTTGCCGGCGACTTCGACTTTCCCGCGCTCTACCGCCTGGACGCCGGGACGGCCCGGTTCGAGGCCCTTCCCCGCCAGGTGCCGGGGCTGGTCCGGTCCCTGGCGCAAAGGGGAGGCCTGCTGTTCGTCTCCTCGCCCGGTCACGTCTTCGTCTACAACGGCGAAGGCGTGCGCGTGGAGACCCTCGACGTGGCGCGCCTGACCGGCCGCGACGGCGTGAGCCTGCGGGATCTTTGGGTGGATGAAGGCGCGCGGACCCTGTTCGTGACGGACAAGGGCCAGCGCTGCATCCATGTTTTCACTATCCGCCATGAGAGGATTCAATGACCTGGGTCTACGATCACAAGAGCCTCAGGGCGTTCACCAACGCCGTGTACGTAAGCGCCATGCGCCGCCTGCGCCGCAACCCGGACCACGGTCATCCCTTTGTTCTGTATTGCGAGCCCACCTCGTTTTGCAACCTGCGTTGCCCCGCCTGCCCCACGGGGACCCGCCGTAGCGGGCTGGAGAGGGCCAGCCGCGACATGGCTGGATTCAAGACCCTGCTTGACGAGGTCGGCGACTACCTGTTCACCGTGTATTTCTACAATTGGGGGGAGCCGCTGCTCCACCCTGAACTGCCGGAGATGGTGGCCCACGCCCACGGCAAGGGCATTCTCTGCCACGTCAGCAGCAACCTGAGCATGCCCCTCTCCGACGGCTACTGCGAGCGGCTCATGACCAGCGGCCTGTTTCAACTGAAGGTGGGCGTGGACGGCGCGACCCCTGAGGGCCACGCAGCGTACCGCGTGGGTTCGGACCTGGCCGTGGTCAAGGACAACCTTCGCCGACTGGTGGCCATCAAGCGGGCCAACGGGGGGCAGGGACCCAAGATCAATGTCCGTTTTCACGTCTTCGCCCACAACGAGCACGAGATCGAGCAGTGCGCCGAGGATATGCGCGCCCTTGGGGTGGACTCCTTCGGCGCCATCGCCTCGGACCTGCCCCCGGGGTCGCCGCCCCCCGCCGATCCCCGCTACCGCAAGCGCGAGAAGACGGCCCGGCAACTGGAGGCCCTGCGTGGGCGTGGCGACGTGGCCCCTTGCTCCTGGCTGTACAACGCGGCCGTGGTCAACCCGAACTGGTCGGTATTCCCCTGCTGCAGCGCGCCCAGCGAGGCCTTTGCCTTTGGCCGGGTGACGCCCGAGCCCGGCGCGGCCGGGGCCAGCCTGGCCGATGCCTGGCGGAACGGCAGCTACCGCCGGGCGCGGGAGATATTTGCGGCGAGCAACACGGCCGGGTGGCTGGATCAGGTCCTGCCCGGGGCCAACGACGGGACCGACGGCATGTGCCTCTCGCGCACGCAGACCAGGGACGCCGCGCTGCTGTGCGAGCATTGCCCCACGCCCTATATCCTGGAACGTTTTTCCGGCGACATCGTCCGCCTGAACCGGATTTTCTGGAACCGGACCCTGAAATACCTTCGCGAAGGCGATGCCAGGCTGCCCGGCATGCTCGTTCGGGCCGCGCTGCTGGCGCTGGCCCGTTGGGTCGCCCCGCCTGTTCCCGACATCAAGGAGCGTTGATTCATGCACGGCAACGACGCCTTCGCGGATAGGCTGACGGTCTTCTATCACATCCCCAAGTGCGCGGGCATCACCGTGGTCGACTTCCTGCGCGCGAGCTTCGGCGAGCGGTTTTCCCACGTCAACAGCCACTGCGACTGGCTCGCCCTGGCGCGCCGCAACGGCGCTGCGCCGCCCTCCGGCCACTGCGCCGCTGGCGGGCACTACTGCTGGGGCGTGGAGAACCTGTACCCCGGCGTGGAGGAGCCATTCTACTTCACCATCTTGCGCGAGCCCCTCAGCCGGATGGTCTCGGAGTACCGGTTCCAGGTCATGAACTACCGGCCCACGCTTTCGCTGGAGGACTATTTCGACAGCCACTGCCGGCACAACCGCATGACCCACTACCTGGCCGGGGGCGACCTGGAGCTGGCCAAGGACCGGCTGCGCGAACGGTTCTCCCTGGTGGGCATCCTGGAGGACATGGATCGGTTCATGGGGCTCCTGGCCGACCGGCTCGGCGTCCCGGGCAGGACGTATCCCGCCCGCAACAAGTCCCGCAACCCGGACCCGTCCTGCGGCGTGGACGAGGCCTTCGAGGCCCGCTTCCGCAAGGAGGAAGCCAAGGATGCGGAACTCTACGCCTTGGCCTGCGCGCTGCACGAAGACGCCCTGCGCGCCGCGCAAGGCCCGGCCAGCGCCCGGCCCGCCATGGTCACGGAGGTCACGGACACGTCCTACGTGCCCTCGGACCCGGTTATCGTGGATTGCCTTCGCCGCCAGGACTTCCCCGGGGCCATCGCCCTGCTTGAGGCCAAGCCGGACAAAGGCGAGCTGGCCTATCGCGTGCTCATCGGCCTGTGCGACCGCGTCGGCGACGAGGAGAAGACGCTGCATTGGTCGCTTGAGGCGGGACGGGCCGTCGAGCGGATGGAGCTCGAAGCGTACCGGAAGTTCGAGCGGTACGGCCGCTACGGGGACGCGTTGGACATCGTGGCCAGGCAGGTGGACAGGCTTGCGCCACTGGTGGTGGACACGCCTCGCGACGCCAGCATCAACCGGACCCTGGAGCCGCTGCTGGACCACAAGGCGAGGCTGCACCGGCTGGCCGGGGACACGCCCGGCGCGATCTCGGCTCACAGCCTTTCGCGGAGGCTGTTTCCCGAGAAGTGGCGGACCACCCTGGCCGGGATTCCCCGGGAAGAGACGGTTCCCCTGTCCGCATTGGACCCGGCGGCCCGCTGCCTTGTTCTCCGTTTCGGTCCGGTCCTGCTGCTTGAAACCCTGATCGAGGGGCTCCGGGCCTGCGGCAGGGAGCTGCGCCCGGACATCCTGGCTCAGAAAGCCGTGGCGTCCCTGCTCCCGCAGGAGGCGCTGGGCGCGATGCACCTCGTGCCCGACGGCCGCTATGTCTTCGATCCCGAAGCCCCGGTGACGGTGCGGCTGGCCGAAACCGAGTGGGACGACGTCATCCTGCTCAAGAATTTCGACGATCTCGCCGCCTATGCGCAGCAACTGCGGCTGGCGCATTGCCTCGGCGTGCAGCGGGTCCTGGTCTATTCCATGGATAACCTCTGCCTCGAACCGGCGGCGCGGCGGCTCCATCCTCTGTCCGCGGCGGACGTCCTGCGCGCCGCAGGGGGCCGGCCATGAGCGCCGCCGCGAATCGTTCGGTCCCCCGGGTGAGCATCGGCATGCCCGTCCATAACGGGGCGGCCCGGATGCGCCGGGCCGTGGACTCGCTTCTGGCCCAGGATTTCAAAGACTTCGAGCTGGTGATCAGCGACAACGCCTCCACGGACGGCACATGGGAAATCTGCCGGGAATACGCCGCGCGCGACCCCCGGGTCCGGATCTCGCGCAATGCGGAGAACCAGGGCATCATGTCCAACTTCAAGAAGGTCCTGGCCCTGTCCGAGGGCGAGTATTTCATGTGGGCGGCCATCGACGACCTGTGGCTTCCTTCGTTTCTGACGCGGCTGGTGGCGGATCTCGACGGCCATCCCCGGGCCGGGGTGACCCTGTGCCGCTTCGACGTGGTGGACGACGAGGGCAGGCCGATGTTCACCTTCGGACTGGACGGCCGGAGCGACCCGAATCGGCTCGGCCGGGTGGGGACGGCGCTGCTCTTCTATTCGCCGTTGAAGGTGAACTACTATTTCTACGGCTTGTTCCGGCGCGCCCTGCTGGAAGCGCACATCGGCGAATATGCGCCCATCGTCGCGGTCGAGCGCTGGTTCCTGGCCAAGCTGGCCCTGGTCGCCCCGTTTCGCTATGTGGACGAGGTGCTGCATGTGCGCACCCATTCCCGGGTCAAGTTCGCCAACCGCTATCCAGACGACCCCTTGAGCCGGGTGTTCGTCGCGCAGAGCGCGTCGCCCGTCACGCTGGCGCCCTTCACCTCCGTGGCGCGATTCGCCCTGACCAGCCCGGACGTGGCGCCGGGTGCGCGGTTTGGCGTGGTTCTCCTCTTTTTCGGATACGCCGGGCGGCAGCTGCGCCTGATCCGGCTCCGCCTGAGCCGAGCGGGCAGGCGCGTGGTCAACCGGTTCCTTACCCCAAAGACCGCGCCGTGAACACGGCGCGGCGCAAGGACACAAGGATGCAAGTAGTCATTTTCTGCGGCGGCCTCGGGACCAGACTCCGGGAGGAGACCGAATTCCGGCCCAAGCCCATGGTCAACATCGGCCCCCGGCCCATTCTCTGGCATATCATGAAGCTGTATTCGCAGCAGGGGTTTGACGATTTCATCCTTCCCCTGGGCTACAAGGGCGAGATGATCAGGGATTATTTCGTCCACTACGAACTCTGGAACAACGACATCACGCTGGAGCTCGGCGGGACGGGGTCGCCGGTCGTTCATGCGCCCCACGACGAGCTTGGCTGGAAGGTCACCCTGTCCGACACCGGCGAACGCACGGCCAAGGGCGGCCGCCTCAAGCGGGTGGAGCGATACGTGCAAGGCGACCGTTTCATGCTGACCTACGGCGACGGCCTGGCCGATATTGATCTCCGGGCGCTGCTCGCCTTTCACGAAAGCCACGGCAGGATGGTCACCCTGACCGGGGTCAGCCCGGCGCAGCAGTTCGGCGAACTGCGGGTCGAGAACGACACCGTGACCGCCTTTCACGAAAAACCGTCCGCGCCCCGCAACGGCGATTTGGTCAGCGGCGGCTTCATGGTCTGCGAACGGCGCCTCTTCGACTACCTGACCGACGACGAAGAGTGCGACCTGGAGTTCGGCGTGTTCGACCTGCTGGCCCGGGAAGGGGAGCTGATGGTTTACCGCCATCGGGGATTCTGGGCGTGCATGGACACCTATCGCGACGCTCTGCGCCTGAACCGGCTCTGGGAGGAGGGGCAAGCCCGATGGAAGACATGGTAGCGCTCCTGGAGCGGTTCTACGAGGGCAAGCGGGTGTTCCTTACCGGCCACACCGGCTTCAAGGGTGGGTGGCTCTGGCTTTGGCTCGAACGGTTGGGCGCGGAGGTCACGGGCTATTCCCTGGAGCCGCCCTCCACGCCGAGCCTGTGGGATGTGATAGGCGACGACGCCAATCCCCGATCCCTGCGCGGCGACATTCGCGACGGCGACAGGCTTCGGCAGGCCATGACCGACGCCCGCCCCGACGTGATCATGCACCTGGCCGCCCAGGCCATTGTGCGCGAGTCCTACGTCGCGCCGGTGGAAACCTTCGCCGCCAACGTCATGGGCACGGTCAACGTGCTGGAGGCGGCGCGTGCTGTCCCCTCGGCGGGAGCGGCGCTCATCGTCACCAGCGACAAGTGCTACGAGAACGACGGCAGCGGGCGCGGATACCGTGAAGGCGACCAGCTGGGAGGGCGGGACCCCTATTCGGCGAGCAAGGCCTGCGCGGAGATCGCCACGGCCGCCTATGCAAGGTCTTTTTTCAACGCTCCCGGCTCCCTGGCGGTGTGCACGGTCCGGGCGGGCAACACCATCGGGGGGGGAGATTTCGCTGCGGACCGGCTGATTCCCGACTTGGCGCGGGCGCTTTCCTCGGGCCGCGAGCCCGAGCTGCGCCACCCGAGCTCGACCCGGCCGTGGCAGTTCGTCCTGGACCCGCTGGCCGGCTATCTTGCCCTGGCCGCCCGCGCCCACGACAATCGCGGGGCCTTTTCCGGTTGCTGGAATTTCGGGCCGGACCGCTCCCAGACCTGGCCCGTGGGCCAGGTGGCCGACGAGTTCTGCGCCCGATGGGGCGGCGGAGCCGGGTGGCGACGCGGCGTCGTCGATCCGGACCGGGCCGAGGCGGCCATGCTCTGCCTGGACAGCGCCAAGGCCTGCGAACGGCTCGGGTGGCAACCCCGGCTGGATGCCGCCGAGGCCATCCGCTGGTCCTCGGACTGGTATCGCGCCTTTTACGGCGGGCGGGACGCGAAGCGGCTGTGCCGGGAGCAAATCGAGGCCTACATGGAGGTGATGCATGCGCTTTGAACCCCTGCCGCTGGCGGGCGCCCACGTCATCATCCCCGAGCCCCGGGGTGACGAGCGGGGCTGGTTCGGCCGTTTCTATTGCGACGAGGCGTTGAGCGCCATCGGCCACGTCGGACCCATCCGCCAGATCAACCGCTCGGTCACGGAGCGGGCGGGCACGGTGCGGGGGCTGCATTTCCAGCGCCCTCCCTTCGCCGAGGTCAAAATAGTGTCCTGCCTGCGCGGAGCGATTCAGGATGTCATCGTGGACATCCGCCGGAATTCGCCCACCTTTCTGCGCTGGACGGGCCGGGTCCTGAGCGGAGAGAACCGCGAGATGCTCTACGTCCCGGCCGGGTTCGCCCATGGCTTTCAGGCCCTGGAGGACGGCGTGGAGATCCAGTATTTGGTGACGCAACCGTATAGCCCCGGACACGAGGGGGGATTGCGCTTCGACGACCCCGTTCTGGGAGTCGGGTGGACCCTGGCGGCGACTGCGGTCTCCGCCAAAGACCGCGCGCACGCCCTGATAACTGACGAATTTCAAGGAGTTGACATATGAACGTGAGGCTGTTCCGTCCGGACCTGGGCGAACGGGAGCTCGAAGCCGTCCGGGGGGCGTTCGACCGGGCGTGGCTTGGCCTGGGTCCCAAGGTGTCGGAGTTCGAGGAAAAATGGTCGGCCTTTGTCGGCGCGCCCTGCTCGGTGGCCACCAACTCGGCCACGGCCGGGCTGCATCTGGCCCTGGCCGTCTGGCG
This sequence comes from Pseudodesulfovibrio sp., assembly GCA_036584335.1. Lineage (GTDB taxonomy): Bacteria > Desulfobacterota > Desulfovibrionia > Desulfovibrionales > Desulfovibrionaceae > Pseudodesulfovibrio. Next base: position 16,274 of record JAZHDH010000304.1, read on the forward strand.
CTTCCCCCGGGGGAAGAAGGTGCTTGTGCCCGGCATGACGTTCGCCGCCACGGCCCTGGCCCCGCTCTACGAGGGGCTTGAGCCGGTGTTCGTGGACTGCGATCCCGAAACCCTGGGCCTGGACCTGGGCGACCTCGAACGCAAGATCGACAAGGACTGCGTGGCCGTGATGCCCGTGCACATGGGCGGACACCCCGTGCCCATGGACCGTCTGCTCGATCTGTGCGCCCCCCACGGGCTCAAGGTCGTGGAGGACTGCGCCCACACGGCGGGGGGGGAATACAAGGGCAGGAAGCTCGGCACCTGGGGCGACATGGGCGTGTTCTCCTTCGAGGAGAAGAAGTGCATGACCACGGGCGACGGCGGCATGATCGCCCTGGCCGATCCCGGGTTCGAGGAGCCGCTCAAGGCCATGCGCTGGATGGGCATCGACAAGGACACCTGGAAGCGCAACCGCCTCTACACCGAGGCTGGCGCCGATGTGCGCCACTGGTACTACGAGATCGCCCTGCTCGGGTACAAATACAACATGAACGACCTGGCCGCCTCCATCGGGCTGGTCCAGCTGGAGCGCATCCACGAGCTCAACGGAGCCCGGCACCGGGCCTTGCTGACCTACCTGGAGCGGCTCAAGGGGTTGCGCCATGCCCGGCCGCTGTTCCCGTATGTCACCGACGGGACCTGCCCGTACTGGATCTTCGGCCTGCGCTGCGACGACCGCGACGGGCTCATGGCCCATCTCAAGGAGCGGGGCGTTTCCACCGGGCTGCATTATTCACCTCTGACCGCTCATCCGCTTTTTGCCCCGTATGCCTGCCCGCTGCCGAACGCACAACGGCTTTACGGCGAAATGATCACGCTCCCCCTCTTCGCGGGGATCCGGGAAGAAGAGATCGCGTATGTCTGCGACAACGTCAGCAACTGGGACAAGGCTCAATAAGGAGACCGACATGACCAGGCTTATCCCCAACCATGTACAGATCGAAACCATCAACGGCGTGTGCACCTCGAAATGCATCATGTGCAATTTCAAGGAGTGGACGCGCAAGCCCCGCATCATGAGCTACGAGGAGTTCTGCGGGCTGATGCGCAAGTTCGAGCCCCACAGCGAAGCAATCGACTACTTCACCTTCCACGGCGACGGCGAACCCCTGCTGGACAAGAACCTGCCGGACAAGATCGCCTTTGCCAAGGACCACGGGTTCAAGGGACTGGGGTTGGCCACCAACTGCACCGAACTGGACGAGAAGATGTCGCTTCGCTTGCTGGAGGCGCGCCTGGACACGCTCATCTGCTCCGTGGACGGCGTCCGCAAGCAGACCCACGAAGCCATCCGGGTGGGCACGGATTTCGACGAGGTGGTGGCCAACGTCAGACGTTTCATCGCCTTGCGTGACAGCAGGTATCCCGGCGGGACCCGCGTTCTGGTCCGGTTCATCCGCCAGCAGATCAACTACGACGAATGGGAGCCGTTTCACGCATTGTGGTCGGGCCGGGTCTGCCGCGACAAGGGCGACGACGTCATCCGTTTCGACGTGCACAATTGCGCCGGTTCCGTGGAGGATTACGAGAACAAGGCGTGTGACGACGACCCCATCGGCGGATACGTCTGCAGCTACCTCTTCGACAGGCTGATCATCTTTTCCGACGGCCGCGTCGCCCTGTGCCCGCCCGACGCCAACGGCTATTTCGATCACGGCAACGTCTTCGAGGATGATCCCATCGCCATCTTCAACGACGAACATTTCACCCGCTACCGGACATTCATGCAGGCCGGGCGCGGCGGGGAGCTGGAACACTGCCGGACCTGCACCCTGCCCCGGTCCAACAGCAAGAAGACCAACCCCGAAGCCATGCAGCATTCGAGCGCCGGAGCCTTCGACGCCTCGGGCGGAAGGGAGTAGCCGCCATGCCCATCCATCGCTCCGAGGTGAATCTCCTGCTCCGGCTGGCGGAAGACATGCCCCGCGCCGGGAGCGTGCTGACCTTCGGCACCCAGAACGTGCTGTGCGGCTATGACGAGTTGCTGCAGATGTTCTTCCGGCGCGGCATGACGCCGTCGGACCTTGAGGCCGAAGTCCTGGAACGGTACGAGCGCGCCCCGGGTACGCTGGACTGCATCGCGCTCTTCAGGATGATCGGGTTCGGGGAGGTCGTCTGCGCCGACGCCCTCGCCTTTCACGACGAGACCTTTGTCCACGATCTGAGCACCCCGCTGCCTGACGCCATGCGCAGCCGCTTCGACCTGGTCTGGGACGGGTTCACGGGATACCACGTCTGCAATCCCATGGAGGTGCTGCTCAACGCGGCCAAAGCCCTCAAGCCGGGTGGACGGGTGGTCCACACGTTGCTCATGAACCTGATCAACGTAGGCTTTTTCCGAATCAACCTGCGGTTCTTTGCCCGATTCTACGAGGAAAACGGGTTCGGAGACATGTCCTGCTACATCCTCCGGCAGGGATACGAGTCCATGATCTACAAGTACGAGGGCGACCCGCACGACTTCGTGTGCTGGGACAACGGCAGCACCGAAGACATCCTGTTCTTCACCGCGCGCAAACACCGGGACGCCGCGCCCTCGACGCGTTTCCTGGAAAAACCCTACGAGGTGCTGAGCCGGGCTCTTGCCCAGACCCCGGGGGACCTGCTGGACGCCGTGCGCGGAAAACGCGTGGTCATCTGGGGCACGGGGGGCAACTACGCCGACAACTTCCGCGATCCCCTGACCGCAGGCAACCTGGGCTTCGAGTGCCTGGGCTTCGTGGACAACGACGCCGCCAAGTGGGGCAAGACCCTGGACGGCTTCCCGATCCACCCCGTGTCACGCCTCGGCGACGGGGACGTGGACGCGGTCATCATCGCCTCCACCTTTCTTGGCGACATCTATGCGCAGATGTGCCGCCAGTTCCCCCATCGGGTGGCGATGCTCAAAACCACCTGGGAACTCTACCGGTCCCACTTCGAGCACGCGGCCTACAAACGGCGGACGGTTCAGTTCCGCGTGAAGAACAACCTGATCTTCAACAAGCTGCTGAAGTAGGCCGGGGGGGGAACGGACATGACCACCGTCGCCATCATGCAGCCCATGTACCTTCCTTGGCGCGGGTTTTTCGAGCTTATGGCCGCTTGCGACGTGTTCGTGCACCTCGACGACGTCCTGTTGCCGCAGGGCCGCAGCTTCACCAACCGGGTGCAGGTCAAGACCAAGGACGGGATCAAGTGGCTGACCGTTCCCCTGGCGCACGGCGAAAGGACGACCATCGCCCGCACCAGGACGGACAACGCCCGGGACTGGCGGCGCAAACACCTGGCCCTGCTCGCGCAGTCCTGTGCCCGCGCTCCGTTCAGCGACGCCATGCTGGCCTTGGCCGAGCCTTCGCTGGCCGACCCGTGCCCGTTGCTGGGCGCGTTCAACATCGCCTTCATCGAGCGTGCAGCCGAATTCCTGGGCCTCCGGCCCAAGCTGGTGCGCTCGTCGGAGCTGGGTGTTCCGTCCACGGGCTCCCGGCGCATTCTGGAGCTGGTGGAAACCCTGGGCGGCGACGCCTACGTCACCGGCCACGGGGCCAGGAATTATCTGGACCACGAGGCCTTCGAGGCCCGGGGAATCCGGGTGGACTACATGGACTACGCCCTGACGCCCTATCCCCAGCTTCACGGCGAATTCACGCCCTACGTCACGGTCCTCGACCTGGTGGCCAACACCGGGTCCGGGGCGAAACGGCACATCAATCCGGCCCTGGTCGGATGGAAGGAGTTCATAGATGGATGACAGCAGGCAATTCGCCGAAATGGTCCGCGAGACCGTCCGCCGCCAGCAGAAGGACCCGGAACTGGCCCCGCTGGCCAGGAAATGGTTCATGGCGACCTCGCGCCACAAGTACAGCTATCGTTTCAGTTGGCTTGGCCGCCCCATCATTCAGCGGCCGCAGGACATCCTGGCCATGCAGGAGCTGATTTGGGAGGTGCGGCCCGACCTGATCGTGGAGACCGGCATCGCCCGCGGCGGCTCCCTGGTCTTCTACGCGTCCATGCTGAAGCTGCTGGGCGGCAACGGTCTGGTCGTCGGGGTGGACGTGGACATCCGGGAGCACAACGCCAAGGCCGTTCGGGAACACCCCATGGCCGACCGCATCCGCATGATCCAGGGATCTTCGGTGGACCCGGCCGTTGTCGAACAGGTCCGGGACCTTGCCCGGGATCGACGCCAGGTCATGGTCTGCCTCGACTCCATGCACACCGAGGCGCATGTGCTTGCGGAGCTCGAAGCCTATGCGGGGCTGGTCACCGAGGGCAGCTATCTGGTGGTTTTTGACACCGTGATCGAGGACATGCCCGGGGACGCCTTCCCGAACCGCCCCTGGGGCGTGGGCGACAATCCCCGGACCGCAGTGGAGAAGTTCCTGCGGGCCAACGACCGTTTCGTGGTCGACGAGGAACTGGAGAACCGGCTGATCATCACCGTGGCGCCGGGCGGATATCTGAAGTGCGTCAAGCCCGCCGAAGGCGTCGGGGCCTAATGTTTTTTTTCAATTTGCCGAATTGAATATTAAGTGAGTAAACAAAGGGAGCCCGGCCGGACCGCCAAGACGAAACCCGCCGGAGCAACGCAACCATCCCGGAGCGACAACGATGAAGAAAGGAAACAGCATGCAGATCGGAAACCGCAGGATCAGCGATGACTCCCCCTGTTTCATCATCGCGGAGATCGGCCACAACCACCAGGGCAGCCTGGACGTGGCCAAACAGCTGTTCAAGGCTGCGCAGCAATGCGGGGTGGATGCCGTCAAGCTCCAGAAGCGACACAACAGATCCCTGTTCACCAGGGAGATGTACGACAGCGCCTACACCGGCGAGAACAGCTACGGCGCGACCTACGGCGAGCACCGCGAGGCCCTGGAGTTCGGGGCCATCGAGTTCATGGAGCTGAAGCGATACGCCGAGGAACTGGGGCTGCTCTTCTTTTCCACGGCCTTCGACCTGCCCAGCGTGGATTTCCTCGAGGAAATCGGCGTGCCGCTGTACAAGGTCGCGTCCGGCGACCTGACCAACCTGCCGCTGCTGCGCCGCATCGCCCGGACCGGCAAGCCCATGATCATCAGCACCGGCGGCGCGTCCATGGATGAGGTGCGCAAGGCATACGAAACCATCACGCCCCTCAATGCCAACCTCTGCGTCCTGCAATGCACCTCGGCCTATCCCGCCCAGGCCGAAAACATGAACCTGCGGGTGATCGAGACGTTCCGCCGGGAGTTCCCCGCTGCGGCCGTTGGCCTCTCGGACCATCAGAACGGCATCGCCATGGCCCTGGCCGGGTACATGCTCGGGGCGAGGGTGATCGAGAAGCACTTCACCCTGGACCGGTCCATGCGCGGTACGGATCACGCCTTTTCGCTGGAGCCCGGCGGAATGCGCCGCCTGGTGCGCGACGTCCACCGCGCCCGGCTGGCCATGGGCGACGGCGTCAAGCGCCGTCAGGAATGCGAAAACAAGCCCATGCACAAGCTGAGCAAGAAGCTGGTGGCCGCCCGCGACCTCCCGGCGGGCACCGTGCTCGCCCCCGGCGACATCGCGGCCAAGTCGCCATCCGATGGCGTGTCGCCCATCCATTTCGACGCTTTCGTGGGTCAGGTCACGGTCCGGCCCCTGCGGGCGGACGAGAATCTGGAATGGGAATGCATCGGCTCCGCGAAGGCGGCGGAGGCGTAATGAGGGGGTGCGTTTTCCTTCAGGGGGCGGACCCCGTGCAGCGCCATCTGGCCCACGGCGCGTTCGGTCCGCTGTGCGCTGCGCACGACGTCGCTTTCGTGGCCTTGCGCAGTTCGGAGAACATGACCGAGGCACTGATCCGGGACCACGCCCCGCATCCGGTGGGCGAGATCGCCTGGGTCCCCCACCGGCCCGAACGCATGGCCGCCTGGATAGACCTGTTCAACATCTCCTGCATCCGCCACCGGGACCGCAGCCCGTCGTTCCGCGTCCGGCACCGGGAGTCCCGGCAGGCCGACCCGGCGCGGTATGAGCGGTACGAGCGGCTGGCCAGGCCGGAAGCGTACCACCGCCATGTGGTCGAGACCGAGCGGAAGCTCGGGCTGCACCCCGAGCTGGTGACCACCCTCGAGGCGCTCAAGCCCGAATTCATCGTCCTGCCCTCGCTGCTGCTCGACTCGGGCACCGACGACCTGCTCCAGGCGGCCGATGCGCTGGATGTCCCGGTGCTTCTGCTCCAGACCGGCTGGGACAATCTGTGCAGCAAGGGGCTGCTCCTGCGCCTCCCCACGCTCATGGGCGTGTGGGGCAGCCAGAGCCTGGATCACGCCGTCCGCGTTCAGAACATGCCCAGGGAGCGCATCCGCATCGTGGGCGCGCCGCACTTCGACGCGTTCCGCCGCTGCCGGGAAGCGCGCGACGCCGGGCTGGCCGAACGGCTCGGCCTGGAGCCGGGAATTCCGTCCATGCTCTTTGCCGGAACCTTGCGGTATTTCGACGAAACGACCCTGCTCCGGGAGATGGACGAGCGCATCGAGCGGCGTGAGCTTCCGGCCATGCGCGTGGTGTACCGGCCCCATCCCTGGAGGCTGCGCCGCGAACACGAAGAGAGCTTCCTCGACCATTCGTGGCGGCACGTGGTCATGGACCCCGAGCGAGAGGACTCCTACCGCGCCACCAAGGAGAAAAACACCACCATCACCTCGCGTCACAGGACCTTTTCCATGCATTACCTGGCGAGCCTGTATTCCGTGCTTGACGCCGTGGTCAGCCCCATGTCCTCGGTGCTGCTGGAGTCGATGGCCGCCGGGCTGCCGATCATGGCCACGGCCTTCGGCGACGGGGTCCACTCCTGGAGCGCGGACACGGTGTCGCGCATGATGCATTTCGAGGACTGGTTCAACCTGGAGGAGACCCTGGCCTGCCGCGACCGGGAGGAGTTCTTCGATCACCTGCCTCGGCTCCTGTCCATGGCGGGCGAGCCGGGCATGGCCGGGCGGCTTCGGGCGGCCATGCAGCCGCTGGTCATGACCGGCGACGACACCTATGGCGACCGCGTGCTGCGGTGCGTGGCCGAACTGCCGGGCCGCTTCGGGTCCTCTTCGGCCGGGGAGGCGGCATGAGCCCTGCCTGCGTCGGCCTGATCCCCGCCCGCGGCGGCTCCAAGCGGGTGCCGGACAAGAACATCCGGCTGCTCGCGGGTCACCCGCTGCTGGCCTACACCGTGGCCGCCGCGCTCGACAGCGGGGTGTTCGACAGGGTGATCGTGTCCACCGACTCCGCCCGCTACGCCGAGGCGGCGATCCACTACGGCGCGGAGGTCCCCTTTCTGCGGCCGACGGGCATCGCGGGCGACACTTCGCCGGACATCGAATGGGTGGCCTACACCCTGGACCGGCTGGCGCGGGAGGGCGTGTTTTTCGATTGTTTCAGCATCCTTCGGCCCACCAGCCCGTTCCGGGGGCCGGAGACAATCCGCCGGGCCTGGGAGGTGTTTCTTTCGGCTGCGGGGGCGGACTCCCTGCGCGCGGTGGAGAAATGCGCCCAGCATCCGTGCAAGATGTGGCGGGTGGAGGGCGAACGCATCCGCCCGGTGATGGAGTGGGGAACGGCGAAGGCCCCCGGCCACAGCAGCCAGTATGTTTCGCTGCCGGAAATCTACGTGCAGAATGCCAGCCTGGAGATCGCCTGGACCTCTGCGCCCCTGGAGCAGGGCTCCATCGCGGGGACGGAGATCGTGCCGTTCTTCACCCGGGGCGCCGAGGGCGTGGACGTGAACCGGGAAATCGACTTCGACTACGCAGACCTGCTGGTCCGCCGCGGCGAGGCCGCCCTGCCGAAGGTAACCATCCGGCCTTGGGCCGGATGAGCAGGGGGAACTGACGTGCCGATCATGAGAGATGAACTGCTCTCCCTGCTCAACGAACTGGAGAGAACCACCCCGGCAACCCGGTGGGAGGCGGGGGGGGTCTCCTTGTGGCCGCTGATCCGCATGCGCGCCCTGTTCGAGATTTTCGAGCGGCTGGACTACGGGCTGGACCGCGCCTCGGCTCCCGCCGACCCGCAGGGGGCAAGGGAGCTTGATCGCGCCCGCTTCCGTTTCGAGAGCTGCCCACGTGCGGAATGCGTGTTCCTGTCCAACGCCGCTTACGTCAAGCGGGTGGGAGAGGAGCGCATCGACATCTACCTGGACCCGGTCATGGACGTCCTGCGCGGGGCGGGTTTCTCCTGCATCCGGCTGGAGCTGGAAGGCCTTCATGGCTATTCCCCCCGCCGCCGCGACGACCGGTTCTTCGTCAACGCCGCGCTGGAGGAACGGGCTTCGGTTACGCCACGCGATCCCCGCTCCGCCGCCGAACTCGGCCTGCCCGGCTGGGAGGCTGTGCGCGACGCCCTGGCCGCCAAAGGGCTGAAGGTGGCCGTGGGCATGCTGGAGCGCGGTTGCGACCTGTGGCGGTTCAACGCCCTGGCGGGCTGCTTCGAGGACATGTTCCGCGCCCTGCGGCCCAAGACGGTCTTTCTGGCCTGCTACTATGCCGTGAAGCAGATGGCCGCCGTGCAGGCCGCCCGTCGCCTGTCCATCCCGGTGGTGGACGTGCAGCACGGGGTGCAGGGGCAGTGGCACCCGGCCTACGGCCGATGGGACAACGTCCCCCCGGCGGGCTATTCGGTCCTGCCCGACCGTTTCGCCGTCTGGAGCGAGGCGGAGCGCCGGGTCATCGACCAATGGCGCGAGGCGAGCGGGGTCGAGACTCACGTCCCGTTCGTGGCCGGCTATCCGTGGATCGAGCAGTGGAGGAAGGGCTCGACCCCGGCTGCGGAAGCGGGAGAAGCGCCCTTTTCCGGCAGCGGCCTGAGGCGCATCCTGGTGACGCATCAGGACGAATCGATTTTCCCCGAGTGGATTTACGAAAGCCTGGCGGAACTCAGCCGGGAAAACGCCATCTTGTTCCGGCTGCACCCCGGCGCGGCGCACCGGGCCGCGCATTGGGAACGGAAACTGCAAGAGAAGGGACTGGTGCACTTTGACGTCGTCAGGGCCACCGAACTGCCCCTGACCGCGCTGCTGGCCGACACGGACGTCCATGTCACCGGGTGCTCAAGCTGCGTGCTGGAGGCCCGCGAATTCGGGATTCCGTCCGTGGTGATCCATTATCACGGCCTGCTGGTATACCGGGAGATGATCGACGACGGCTCTTGCCTCTACGCGCCGGACCCGGCAACCTTTGCCCGGGCGCTGCGCGTCGCGCGCCCGTTGCGGCGAGACGATCGGGAGCCGGAGCCGGTCCTGGACCGGTACGCCGCCGTCCTGGGCTTCGGCGCGAAAGGCGCGGCAACGGCAGAAACAACGGAGGGTCGGCAATGACCAGGACTGCGGGAACCGCCCATGACCTGACCGGAGAGGCCGAGGCCTTTGACGCGCAGATCCGCGAGCGGGTGGCGAACGGCCATGTGCCCGACCTGCGCCATGCGGAGCGATGCGAATGGTTTCGCAACAACATCTGGCGCGACCCGGTGTACGTGGATCTGGTCTACGGGGCCATCGCGCGCCGGATACTGGCCCTTGCCGGAGAGCCGTGCAGGATTCTGGAGGTCGGCTGCGGCCCGGGCCACATCGCCTTGGAGTTGGCGCGTCACGGGCACGACGTTACCGGCATCGACATTTCGCCGGAGGCGATCCGGGTGGCCCGGGAGACTGCGGCCGCCGACCGTTTCGCCGATGAACGCGGCCCGTTGCGCCATCTGGTGAGCAGCCTGGAAGAATTCCGGGCCGAGGCCGGGTTCGATCTTGTCGTCTTTGTGGGGGCTTTGCACCATTTCCCGGACGTGGCCGACGCCCTGGCCCGGGTCCAGGCCCTGCTCGCGCCGGGAGGGCGGCTTTTTGTCAGCGAGCCAAGCCGCCGGCACATCTCCCGGAGGGAGGCCGTGGTGGCCTACCTGATCCGGACGCTGCTGGCGGAAGGCGGGATGTACCACGAAGGCGGCCTGGCCGAGGACTGGCCCGACCGATTGGCGGCGGAGATCCACGCCGCAGGGTGCGAACTCGAGTATCGGGACGCCGAAGGCGAGAGCCCGCAGTCGCCCCATGACAACGAGGCGGACTTCGAGGACATTGCCGCGCGGGTGGCCGGACATTTCGACATCACGGACCTGGGTGACGACTACGGCCTGATCGACCGCATTGTCGGCGGGCTGCGCATCGAGGACAAGGCGCGGGAACATCGCCTGGCCCGCTGGCTTTCCGCTGTGGACGCCATGCTGGTGGAATCGGGAGCCGTCAGTCCGCGCTGGCGTCACCTGACGGCAACACCGAAAACGGCGGGGTGACGGCCTCGCCATCCCGGAACAATGGAGCGCGATCATGAGCATTCTCTTTCCTTCCATCAAGTCGCCGACCTGCGTCAGCATTGAACTGACCACGGCCTGCAACCAGAAATGCCGCCATTGCTACAACTTCTGGCGTCATTCGTCGGAGCCCGACTCGGTCATCGACATCGCGGCGGCCGACAGGCTCATCGACGACGTGATCGAGAACGGGGTGTTCCAGGTCATCCTTACCGGCGGCGAGTGCCTGCTCAACGGCCGGGTCCTGGAGCATTTCATGCGTCGGCTATCCGAAAACGGGGTGGCCTTCACCATGAATTCCAACCTGTTGTCGGCGACACCCGAGAAGATGCGCCGCTTTGCGGACTACGGGTTGCCTCACGTGCTGACAAGTCTCAACTGCTGCCGCCCCGAGATCAACGACATGATGGTCAGCCGCAGGAACGCCTTCGGGCGCATCGTCGCGGGCATCGAGGCCACGGTGGCCGCAGGCATCCGGGTCAGCTCCAACATGATCGTGACCCAGCGCAACAAGGACCACGTGTACGAGACGGGTTCGTTCCTGCACGGCCTGGGGGTCACCAACTTCTTCACCACGCGGATGGTGCCGTCCCATTGCGCCGACGCCGAAATGGAAAAGGAGCTCCAGCTGACGCCCGAGGAGCAGAAGCGGCTCATCCTCGACGAGTCCGTCCGGGTCAAGGAGGACACCGGGATCAATATCGGCTCGCTCATCCAGTATCCGGTCTGCTTCCTCCAGGACGTGTTCAAGTACCGGGATTACGTTGGCCGGGGCTGCCAGGCGGGGAAAAAGCTGCTGACCATCAATGCCAACGGGGATACGCACGCCTGCGTCCACGAGAGCCGCAAGTACGGCAACGCCCTGACCGACGGCATCCGGGCCTGCTGGGAAAACATGCAGATGTGGCGTGACGATTCACTGCTCCCCGTGGTGTGCCGGGAATGCGCCTGGCTTCCGAAATGCGAGGGAGGATGCCGCACCTACACTCGGAATTTGGCGGACATGGATCTCCTGGCGCCGGGACCGGAGGGATTGCCTTCTCCCGAGGCGCTCGACAGCGAATTCCTGGACCTTGTGCCCGAGAAGACCTTCCTGGCGCCGGGTCGGCTGCGCTGGCGGGCGGAGGACGGCTTTTATCTGGTCAGTGTGCGCGGGGCCTCGGTCCATACCGTGGACTTGGAGGTCGCCCGGTTCTTGATGCAGCGTCAGCGGGAGGCGACTCCCTTCACGTTGGAGGATTTCCCGGGCTCGGCGGCAGCCCTGGCCTCCATGCTGGAAAAATGGATCGTCGAGACCACCGACGGCTCGACCAGGGAGCCGGTGTCCGGCCATATCACGAGAGTAGCCAGGCCCCGGGACCGGGCTGCGGCCGCGAAGCAGGGTTGAACAGGAGGTGCGCATGGCAGCCATCGGGAAGGTTTCGGTCATCATCACCAATTACAACCGGGCGTCCATGGTGGGACGGGCCATCCGGTCCTGCCTGGATCAGGCGATCCCGCACCGGGATCTGGAGGTCATCGTGGTGGACGACGGGTCCGACGACGGGTCGCAGGAGTACCTGCGCATGTTCGGGGATCGGGTGGTCCTGGTGCTGCACGACAGGAACCTGGGCGTGGCCCAGGCTTCCAACTCGGGCCTGGCCAGGGCGTCGGGCCGCTATGTCATGCGCGTGGACTCGGACGACTACCTGAACCGTTACGCGGTGCACACCCTGGCCGGGATTCTCGACGAGAACCCGGAGATCGACTTCGCATACTGCGATTTGCTCAAGGTGGACGCGGAAGGGTTCCCCCTCGTGCGCATCGACCGCGGCGACCCGGAGAATCTTTTCGACTACGGCGCGGGCATTCTTTTCCGGCGAGAGGTGATCGAGCGGGCCGGGGGGTACGATCCCTCGCTGCCCAACTCCGAGGACTACGACCTGCTGCTCCAGGTTTGCCGCAAGCACAAGGGATTCCACCTGCCCCTGGCGTATTACCGCTACTACATGCATGGCGACAACCTGTCCCAGAACGGGCTGCGCGAAAAATACAAACAAATGGTGAACGAACGACATGGAATTCATAATAGGTAGAGCCGTCGCGTCCGAGGACCGGGCCATGATCATTGCCGAGGCGGGCGTGAACCACCTCGGCCGCATGGATTATGCCGAGAAGCTCATCGCGTCGGCCAAGCGTGCGGGCGCGGACATGATCAAGTTCCAGACCTACAAGGCAGCCAAGCTGACCACCCGGACGGCTCCGCGTTTCTGGAACTGGGAGGGGGAGCACGACCAGGAGGGCAGCCAATACGACTCCTACAGCATCCTCGACTCCTTTGGAAAGGAGGAACACCGCAGGCTCAAGGAAATGTGCGATGCTCACGACATCGAGTTCCTTTCCACGCCCTTCGACCGCGAGGCCGTGGACATGCTTGTGGACATCGGCGTCAACGGGTTCAAGATAGCCTCCTGCGACATCAACAACCTTCCGTTCCTGGAGTACGTGGCGTCCAAGGGGTTGCCCATCCTGCTCTCGACGGGCGCGTCGTCCATGGAGGACATCCGCCGGGCCGTCAAGGTCATGAGCGATCAGGGCAACGACCGGGTCTGCGTCATGCACTGCACCCTGTGCTATCCCACCGAGCCCAAAGACGCCAACCTGCGGGCGGCCCTCCGGCTGAAAGAGGCGTTTCCCGACAAGCTCATCGGCTTCAGCGACCACAGTTTGGGCACCGTCATCGCCTCGGCGTCCGTGCTTTACGGAGTTCGGGCCATCGAGAAACACTACACCTTCGACAAGACCCTGCCCGACAGCGCGGACCACTGGCTTTCGCTGGACGAGGCGGACCTGTCGCGCCTGGTTTCGGACGTGCGTACCCTGGAAGCCGCCCTGGGCAAGGGCAGCAAGGAGGTGCTGGCATGCGAGCACCCCGCCCGGTCCTTTGCCCGGCGCAGCCTGGTCGCGGCCGACGACTTGCCCAAAGGGCACGTGGTACGGCCCGAGGACATCGTCTGCAAGCGGCCCGGCACCGGAATCCCGCCCACGCGGCTTGGCGAGTTCGTCGGCAGGGTTCTGGCGCGCGGCGTGGCGAGCGACACCCTGTTTGCGGACGAAGACTTCGAGGACTGAGCCATGAGCCGCAGCGACACCCCCCGCACCGTGGCCCTTCTGGGAGTCCGCCTGACTTCGCAGCGGTTGCCTCACAAGGCTTTGCGCCTGGTGCGCGGCAGGCTGGTGCTGGAGCATATCCTCGACCGGCTCGACCTGGCCGGGACCGTGGACGAGGTGGTGGTCTGCACCTCGGACGAACCCGTGGACGACGCCCTGGCCGACGCGGCGGCGCAACTCGGGCGTCCCTGCTTCCGAGGCAAGGGCGACGACGTGCTCAGCCGCTTTTACGAGGCGGCGCGGCTCTACCGGGCCGACCTGGTGGTCCGGGCTCTGGGCGACAATCTTTTTCCCTGCACCGAACACCTCGACCGCCAGGTGGGGCGTCACCTCGCCGGGGGGGCCGACTGGTCCACCACCGACGGCCTGCCTTGGGGCATGAAGGCCGAGGTCATCTCTTTTTCCGCCTTGGAGCGGGCCTATCGTTACGCCGAGGATACCAGCGACTCCTGCGACCTGACCTGGTTCTTCGACCAGCCCGAACACTTCCGCGTACTCCGGCTGGAGGCCGAGCCGAGCTGCCTTCGCCCCGATTACCGCCTGACCATGGATACCCCCGAGGACCTCGCCTTCCTTCGCGCGCTTTGCGGCCGCCTGGACAAGGACCCGAGCCGGATATCCATCCGCGAGATCGTGACCCTGCTCGACGCGGCCCCGGATCTGGTCTCCATCAACCGGCAGGTGCCCGACCGCTTCCACGACCCCGTGTACCGGGCGCGTGTCAACACCCGTATTCTGGACACGCCCCAGCGGTAGCGGCCATGCGGGTGGCGGCAGGCAAACTCCGGGAAGAGAATCCCCGCATCCTCTTCCATGTGCCGTTCAGGCTCGGCTATGCCATTTCCGGCGGAGGCATCCGGCCCGGCAAGCTGATCCGCGCCTTCGAGGGGCTGGGATACGATGTGGACGTGATCAGCGGCCCCCTGGCGGAGCGCCGCCAGGCCATTGCCCGGGCTTCGGCTCGCCTGGAGGGGGGAGGAGGCTATGCGTTCTGCTACGCCGAGAGTTCGGTGCTGCCGACCCTGCTTACCGAAAAGGACCACAAACCGTTCTTTCCCTTCTCGGACTTCGATCTCTTTGCCCTGCTCAGGCGGCGCTCCGTGCCCGTGGGCCTGTTTTATCGGGACATCTTCTGGAAATACCCCTACCACCGGCAGCAGTTTTCCCTGGCGGAGCGGGTGCGGCGGCTGTTTTTCCACCACCTGGACTTCTGGTACTACCGCAGGCTTCTCGACGTACTCTTCGTGCCCGGAATGGAAATGACCGCGTTGCTGCCCCGGTCCCTGGCGGCCATGGCCGTGCCCTGCCCGCCCGGCCATGACATCGGACTCCTGCCGCCGCGCCGGATGCCTCGCTCGGCGGACGACTTGTCCCTGATCTACGTGGGCGGCATTACGCCGCCTGTCTGGGATGTCACGCCGATACTGAATCTGGCCCGGAGCATGCCGGTGACGATCTGTTGCCGGGAAGAGGAATGGCGCCAGTGGGGTCCGCACTACGGGGGAATCCCGCATAACGCGACGGTCCGCCACCTTTCGGGCGAAGGACTCCTGGCGGCCTATGCGGAGCATGCTCTCGCGGCCATCGTGCGCAACCCGCATCCGTACCACGAACACCAGGTGCCGCTGAAGCTCTTCGAGGCCGTGGGCCACGGCATTCCGCTGCTGGCGGGCGCGGGCACGCGGGTGGGCGACTACGTGCGCGAGCAGGGCATCGGTTGGGTCGTCCGACCGGACCTGACCGACTTCGACCCGGCCGCCGTCGTCCGGGACTATCCTGCCGTGGCGCAGCGCGTCGAAGCCATACGGGACGGCCACACCTGGGAGCGCCGTGCCCGGCATATCGCCGAAACCTTGAACAGGATCGGGAAACCATGACCACACTCGACGCGTCCGGTGCATTCGACGCCCTGCTGGCGAAGCTGGGCGAACCCTCGGGAGAATACCGCAACCCGGCGGTGTTCGATGGTCATCTGCGGATCTACCTGACATTGCACTGCAACCTGCGCTGCCCGTATTGCGTGAACGAGCAGGTAGGCCCGCACGACAAAGCCTACCCGGTCAGGCCCCCCCGGGACTGGCGGGACGCCATCAACCGCGAGCAGCGGCACGTGGTCTTCACCGGGGGGGAGCCGTTCCTCTATCCCGGCTTGGCCGAGCTGGTGAACGGCATCGAGCCCGGACTCAAGGTGCGCGTTTACACAAACTTCAGCCTGGACGCGACGCCGGTGTTGGCGGCCGTCACCCGGCCGGTGCATCTCTACGTCAGCTGGCATCCGCAACGCCGAGTGGACAGGGGCGTCTTCCTGGCCAATCTGCGGGCCATGCAGGGCAATCCCCTGTTCACGGCGGACCTTCATGCCATCGACGCCCGGGAATCCCGGGCCGGACTCGCCGCCGACCTGGCCTTTTTTGCGGATCAGGGCTTCACCGTGAGAATGGACGACGACCAACGCGCCTTCGAGGGCGCGGGGCAGGCCACGCGCAGGATGGCCGCCTGCTCCAAGACCATCTATCTCATCGCCCCGGACGGGACTCGCTACCAGTGCGTTTCGCGGCTTGTGCGCCGCGACTCGCCCATGGAGAACCTCTTTGACGGCCCTCTCGGCCTCGCTTCGGCTGTGTCCCTGTGCCCGGACTACGGCAACTGCTCCCCTTGCGACGCCTTGGGCGAGACCAGGATGGTCCTTGCATGACCGTCACCCGTGAACACGGTGTGTTCGTCCTGCCTGAAAGGGATCTGGGGGAACCCGAGAGCCTCTTTCTGGAGCAGTGCGGACCGCTGGACGGGCCGATCCTGTGCCATGAGCGCAACCGGGAAACAGCGGCCCGCCTTTGCGGCCACGTCGAGACCTTCGGGGGCGGCAACCTGGCGCCCTGCCGGGCGGACCTCGACGACCTGGCCCGGCGCGTGGGCGCGCCGTCGGCTTCGGCCCGGGTGATCCTGTCCGGCGGTCCGGTGCCGCCTCACATCCTGACGGCTCTCCGGCTCATGGGGTTCGCCCGGGCCGCGCGGCTGGGCGGGAACGGCGGAGAGTCTCCGCTGCCGCCCGCGCCCGATCCGTCCCGGGTGCGCTCGGTGCTGGTCAAGGTCAACGGCGGCATCGGCAACGTGGTCCTCTTCTCCTTTCTGGCCTCGGCCGCCGCCGCGCAGGGGTGGGAGACCTGGTTCTGCCCCACCGTGGACCGCAGCAACGCCTACCTCGGTGATCTTTTCGAGGGCGGGCTGCCCCGGGGCGTGCGCCTGGTCCGGCCCGAAGGGCTGGCCGCGCTCCGCCCGGACCTCTGCCTGAACGTGGAGGACCACGCCAACCGCGCCGAGGGCGACCTGTTCCACGCCCCCTACCGCGTGGGCGCGGAAGGGCACGGCCCCACCTTCGCGGCCCGGTTCTACCGGAACGCCACCGGCCATGAGGCCGACCCGTCCCGGACCTTCGTCGGCGGCGATCCCGCGCTGGTCGCGCCGGAGCTGCGCGGCCGGGTCGTGGTCTGCCCCGGGTCCAAGCCCGGCTGGGACTCCAAGCGCTGGCCGCACATGAACGCGCTCCTGCGTCGGCTGGACCGGCCGGTGGTCGTCTGCCGCCCCGAGGACCTCTCCGCCTACGCCGAGCTCGAATTTCTGCATCCGATCACGGCCCCGGGGGCCACGGTGCTCACGGACCTCTCCCTTGCCGGGCTGGCCGGGCTGTTCCGCGCCGCGCGGTCCGTGGTGGCCAACGACTGCGGCCCGGCCCACGTGGCGGCGGCGGCGGGCGCGCCCACGCTGATGCTCTTCGGCCCGTCCTCGCTCACGCGCAATCGCCACCTGCGGCAAAACGTCCGCTCCCTCAGCCTGGGCCTGGACTGCCAGCCCTGCCAGGGGGCCGAGTCCGGCCCGGGGCGGCTGGCCCCGCACGACTACCGCTGCGACCTGGGCTACCGCTGCCTGGCCGACCTTTCCGTGGAAAGGGTGACCGACGAACTGCGCCTGCTGGAGAGCGGGCGATGACGGCCCGGCCGCACCCCCAAGGAGAACCCATGCCCGAACACCGTGCTACACCCCCTGCAAGCCTGCTCGCCCCAAGCCGCTTCCTGCTGGTCGTCCCCTGCCACAACTGCGCCCGGTACATCGGCGCGTGCCTGGATTCGCTCCAGGCCCAGACCTTCACCGGCTGGACCGCGCTGGTGGCCGACGACTGCTCCACCGACGGCACGGCCGCGCGCGTGCGCCCCTACCTGGACGACCCGCGCATCCGCCTGCGCGTGGGCGCCGAGCGCGCATGGCTGATGGGCAACACCCTGGCCGCCCTGCGCTCCCTGCACCCCGGCCCGGCCGACGTGGTGGCCGTAATCGACGGCGACGACTGGCTCGCCCCCGCCTGCCTGGAGCGGCTGTGGGAGCGCCACCGGGCCGGATACGACCTGGTCTACGCCGACGACGTGGTCGAGGGTGGCGGCCATTCCGTGGGCCGCCCGTTCATCCGCACCGCGCCGGTCCGCGCCCAGGCGTGGTGCTTCTCCCATCCCCGCTCGCTCAAGGGCTACCTCTTCAACCTGCTGCCCGACGAGACCTTCCGGGACCAGGGCGGCGACTACTTCCGGTCCGCCGGGGACCTCTCCCTGCTCCTGCCCGCAGCCGAGCTGGCCGGGCCGGAGAAGATCGCCTTCGTCGACGAGCCGCTCTACCACTACCGCGTGCACGACCGCTGCAACTTCCTGGTCCGGCGCGAGGAGCAGATGCGCAACAACCTCGCCATCCGCTCGCGCCCGCCGCTGGCGCGCCAGACCGTGCACTTCGATTTCGTCCACGTCACGGACCGGCTGGAGAAGTCCGGCATCGGCGCGCTGGCCGATGCGGTGCGGGCCGCCCATCCCCTGCCGTTCACCGTGAACATCCGCCACCGCATCGCGGCGGACCAGGCGGACAACTGGCGTCCCTATCACAACCTGTGGGTGGCCGAGGGCGTCTACCTCGGCGCGGAAATCGTCTAGCGACCAGCTAGTCCCGGCCGGAGTCCAGAGCCTGCTCCCGGCACGCTCCCCTGGCCCGGTCGAGCCGGTCGAGCAGGTCGGCGCTCATGGCCAGGACGTGGCCGAAATAGCCGCGCAGGGCGTGTTCGCGCTCCGGGCCGTCGTGGCCGTGACAGCGGCGGTGGAAATCCTCGTTGTCGAAATCCCCGAACCGGTGCGCCAGGTAGGTGACGTTGCCGGCGTCCATGCGCACGAGCGCCTCCATCCCCTTGACCAGGAAGTTCGGACCGGTTTCGGCCAGCACGCCCTGCGCCGCCGCCCGGATGTTGGCCCACAGCTCGGCCTCGCGGCGCAGATAGTGCAGGGCCAGCCCATGGTCGGGCCGGGGCGGCGCGATCCGGAACAGCGCGGCGAAGGGGGCGTTCACGTCGGCCGGGGGCAGCCCGGGCGCGTCGTCGAACTCGATGCCCGGTCCGTAAAGCAGGCTTTGGCGCGAGGTGTTCACGCAGGCCATGCCCGATGCCCGGACGGTCTCGCTCAGCCACAGGGCCGCATCGCGGAAATTGAGGGTGGTGTAAACCGTCTCGCCGAAGGGCGTGGCGGCGGGGTAAAGCTGGGGGAACCGGCCGGGCAGCGGCTCGCCGTTTACGGCGGGCGCGGCCTTGACCGTGCCCCGGGCGTAGGCCAGGCCCCAGGGGTTGTCCGAGCAGAGCTGCGCACCCACCAGCACGGCGCGGGCGCATCCCAGCAGCCGCGCCAGGCTGAAGGCCGTGGAGATGACCGAGCCGTGCATGGGCAGGTCCTCCCGCGTCCCGAAAATCTCCTCGCGATGGTTGCCGAACAGGAATTTTCGACGGAACCGGTCGCCGCCCAGGTCGCTCAGGCAGTGGGCCACCAGGATCGTCCCCGGCAGCGGCGGGATGTGGCGGAAGACCTCCCCGGCCGCGAAGGTCACGTCGTTGATCACCACCATGTGCGGCTTGATCCCCGCCTCCGCCAGCGGCTTGACCGCGTTGTTCACGGCGATGACCACGGCCCGGCTGCGGTTGGCGCGGATGTATTCCATGCGCCCGTTCAGGTCCGGCCCGGCGGCCGCCAGGATGGCCGTGTGCCCGCGCAGGACGTTCCGCAGCCGTCCGACCTCCGGGGAGCGCAGGCAATCGGCCGCGTTGTCGAAGGCGTGGGCCTGCTGGTCGAAGAAAAGCCCGCGCTCGATGTTGCGGATCGGCCTGGACCGGGCCAGATGCTGGCCGGACACCACATAGATGACGTGCCGGTAATGCAGGATCTCCAGATATTCGATCAGCCGGTCGGTCCGGTCCCGGTGGTCCCTGCGGACGCGATCCGTCAGGTAGACCGCCGGGGTCCCCGCCTTGAACAGGCTCGCCGGGAGCCGGTCCTGCAGCGGCGGGAGCAGGGCGGAGGGGTCGCCCGCCAGGATGTGGAAATGCGGGCGGCCGAGCAGGGATGTCGGCAGGTCCTCCAGGAACGCGTCCAGGGCGCGGACGTCGAATTCGCAGAGCAGGACCCGGGTCTCGGGCCGGGCCATGGCCGCCCGGAATTCCGGGCTGTCCGCCGCGCCGATGAAGACGATCAGCCGCGTCCGGTCCAGGGCTTCGCCCAGGGGCATGCCCGGCGCAAAGACCTGGTAGGCCGGGATGGCCGGGTTCTCGTAGGGATATTGGAAGCGGGGGTTCTGGTAGCGGCAGAGCTGGTTGTGCCCCGAGTAGGCGTGGGGGCCGGGGTCCGGGGCGCCGTCGCCGCAGGCGGGACCGGCTCCCCCCCGGATGAGGACGCCGATTTCCTCCAGTGCCGCTGTCTTTCCGTTTTCCATGCTTCCCGATTGCCGAAGGTTGCAACGCGCCGGAGACCTGCCGAACCCGAATCCCGACCGTGCCTGAAAATGGCCTCGACGTCGCCCGCTGTCAAGCGGGCGCGGGGAAATTCGGTTGCCCGCAAACCGGGTTTGCCGTATTCAGAACCCATGAAAATCGGCGTGCTCCAGATCAACCCCGTGGTCGGCGACCTCGACGGCAACGCCGCCCGCATCGTCCGGGCGGCGCGCGAGGCCACGGCCCTGGGCGCGGACCTGTGCCTGACCCCCGAGCTGGCCCTGACCGGCTATCCGCCCCGCGACCTGCTGCTCTACGACGCCTTCGTCGACCGCGCCCGCCGCGCCGCCGATCAGGTCGCCCGCGACCTGGCCGACGCCGCGCCGCTGCTGCTGGGCTGCGTGGCCGCCAACCCCGGCCCGGGCAAGCCCGTGTTCAACTGCGCCCTGTGGTGCGAGGGCGGCCTGGTCCGCCGCGTCTTCCGCAAGACCCTGCTGCCCACCTACGACGTCTTCGACGAAGCCCGCTATTTCGAGCCCGCGCCCGCCGAAGACCCCGAGGCCAACATCCTGCGCTTCCGGGGCCGGACCATCGCCGTGACCATCTGCGAGGACGCCTGGAACGACAAGGACTACTGGGAACGACGCTCCTACGCCCGCGATCCTCTGGAAGAAGCCGCCGCCCACGGCCCCGACCTCATCGTCAACCTCTCGGCCTCTCCCCTCTCCCTGGGCAAGCAGGCCCTGCGCCAGGACATGCTCTCGGCCGTGGCCCGCAAATACCGCGTGCCCCTGGTCTACGCCAACCAGACCGGCGGCAACGACGACCTCGTCTTCGACGGCCGCTCCTGCGCCTTCGCCCCCGGCGGCGCGCTCATCGCCCGGGGCGCGGACTTCGCCGAGGATGTCTTCGTGGTCGATACCGCCTCGCGCATCCCCGTCGAAGTCGCCGACCTCTGCCGCGAAGACGAGACCTGGCGCGCCCTGGTCATGGGCGCCCGCGACTACGCGCGCAAGTCCGGCTTCGCCGCCGCCCTGGTCGGCCTGTCCGGCGGCATCGACTCCGCCGTCACCGCCGTCGTGGCCGCCGAGGCCCTGGGACCCGAAAACCTGACCTGCGTGCTCATGCCCTCGCCCTATTCCAGCAAAGGGTCCATCGACGACTCCCTGGAACTGGCCGAGAACCTCGGCGCGAAGACCTTCACCCTGCCCATAGAGCCGATCATGCGGGCCTTCGCCGAGACCCTGGCCGAACCCTTCGCCGGGCTGGCCGGAGACACCACCGAGGAGAACATCCAGTCGCGCATCCGGGGCAACCTGCTCATGGCCCTGTCCAACAAGTTCCGCGCCCTGCTGCTGACCACCGGCAACAAGAGCGAACTCGCCGTGGGCTACTGCACCATCTACGGCGACATGTCCGGCGGCTACGCCGTCCTCGCCGACGTGGACAAGACCTCGGTCTTCCGCCTCGCCCGCTGGTACAACCAGTCCGTTGCCCCGCACATCCCCGAAGCCGTCCTGACCAAGCCCCCGTCCGCCGAACTGCGGCCGGACCAGAAGGACCAGGACTCCCTGCCGCCCTACGACGTCCTCGACGCCATCCTCGCCCAGCACATCGAACACCACCGGTCCGCCGACCAGATCATCGACCAGGGCTTCGACCCCGAAACCGTGGCCCGCGTCCTCGCCCTGGTCCGCTGCGCCGAATTCAAGCGCCGCCAGGCCGCGCCCGGCATCAAGCTCACCCCGCGCTCGTTCGGCACCGGCTGGCGGATGCCCCTGGCCTGCAAGCGGAATCTGTAAGAAAGCGGGACCCGCAGCGTCCCGAACCCGGAAGTCGCCATGCGAAAGTCTTTCCCCAACACCGAATCATCGCCGCCGCTGCCCAGGGCGATCCGCACCCTGGGCTGGGTCAGCTTTTTCACCGACGTGGCCTCGGAGATGGTCTATCCGGTGATTCCGCTGTTCCTGATCGCGGCGCTCGGGGCTCCGGCCACGGTGCTCGGGGCCATGGAGGGCCTGGCCGAGGCCGTGGTCTGCGCCATGAAGGGGGCTTCCGGCTGGCATAGCGACCGCATGGGGCGGCGCACGCCGTACATCCGCGCCGGGTATGGGCTGGGCGCGTTGTCCAAGCCGCTGCTCGCCCTGGCCTTTTCCTGGCCCTTGGTCTTCGCCGCGCGGCTCCTGGACAGGACGGGCAAGGGGTTGCGGACCGCAGCGCGGGACTCGATGATCGCGGACGCGGTCCCGGCGGCCATGGCCGGCAGGGCCTACGGCTTCCACCGGATGATGGACACGGCCGGGGCCATCGTGGGCGTGCTGGCCGCCATGGGGCTGCTGGCGTTGCTGCCCGGTTCCTACCGGACCATCTTTCTGCTCGCCGCTCTGCCGAGCGTGGCGGCGGTCTGGCTGACCTTCCGGCTCCGGGACTCGGTCCCGGCCAAGGCAAAAGGCACCGCGCGCACGCCCGTCGTCGCGTCCCTGCGGGCGCTGCCCGGCGGGTACTGGCGCACCCTGGCCCTGCTCTGCCTGTTCGCCTTCGCCAACAGCTCGGACGCCCTGCTCCTGCTGCGGACCAAGGATCTGGGGTTCGGCGATGTGGAGGTCATCGCGGCCTACGTGCTTTTCAATGTGGTCTATGCGGCCACGGCCTATCCGGCGGGCGTGCTCGCGGACCGGTTCGGCCGCTGGCGGATGCTGCTCTGCGGCTGGACCCTTTACGGGCTGGTGTATTTCGGATTCGCCCTGTCCGGACCAGGCTGGATCTGGGCGCTGTTCCCGATCTACGGCCTATACATGGGCCTGACCGAGGGCGTGGGCAAGGCCGTGGTCGCGTCGGAGATTCCCGAGGACCTGCGGGGCACGGCCATGGGCTTCTTCCTGATGCTCACGGGCCTTTTCACGCTGGCCGGAAATCTGGCGGCCGGGCTGGCCTGGGACCTGATCGGCCCGCGCGTGCCCTTCCTGATGGGCGGGGCGGCCGCCCTTGCGGCCGTGGCCGCCGCCCTGCTGCTTCTTGGCCGCCCTGCGGGCCGCCGTGAAGCGCGGCCGTAGCGCGGTTTTCCGGCTTCCCTTTCTACAGAAACGTCCCGGTCACCGAGTTCGGATTCTCGACGATCTCCTCGGGCGT
>JAZHDH010000305.1:0-39053 GCA_036584335.1 Pseudodesulfovibrio sp.
TCGATCAGCCGGGGCCGCTCGTCCTCGTCGCCGTTGGTCAGCACCACCGCGCCCGCTGCATCGCCGAAGAGCACGCAGGTGGAGCGGTCCTCCCAGTTGGTGCGCCGCGAGATGACCTCGGAGGCGAGCACCAGGACCCTGGCGTCCGGCTCCAGGGCCAGATAGCCGCGCGCGGTCTGGAGGGCATAAAGAAAGCCCGAGCAGGCGGCCTGGACGTCGATGCACATCTGGCCGGAGATGCCGAGCTTGTGCTGCAGCACGCAGGCCGTGGAGGGGATGACGGAGTCCGGGGTGAAGGTGGCGACCACGATGTGGGTCAGCTCGGCCGGTTCCATGCCCGCCTCGGCCAGGGCCTGGAGCGAGGCCTTGAGCGCCAGGTCGGAGGCGGCCTCGCCGTCGGCCGCGATGTGCCGCTGCTTGATGCCGGTCCGGGTGGTGATCCACTCGTCGGTGGTGTCCACGATCTTTTCCAGGTCGGCGTTGGTCACCACGCGCTCGGGCGCATAGTGGCCGAAGCCACGGATGATGAAATTGGTCTGCATTGGGGGTGTGTAAGCGAATGAAGGGATTGGGTCAAGCGTGCGCAGATCGCGCCCCGCCCCACCCTCAGGCGGCGGTCCGGTCGGCCTTGCCCGTGAGCCCGGCGTGGGCGGCCAGCCCCTCTTCGAGGTGCTCGTGAGTCTTGTTGCGCACGCTGGTGGCGGCCATGCGGATGCAGTTGATCATGGCCAGTTCGTTGGACTTGCCGTGGGCCACGATGACCACGCCCTTGAGGCCGAGCAGGGGCGCCCCGCCGTATTCGGCGTAGTCCACCACCCGTTTGAACCGCTTGAAGGCGCGCATGGAAAGGAGCGTGCCGAGCCTGGAAAGCCAGCTCGACGTCAATTCCTTCTTCAGGATGTGGCTCATGGACTTGGCCAGCCCCTCGGACAGCTTCAGGGCCACGTTGCCCACAAAACCGTCGCAGACCACCACGTCCACGTCGCCGGTGAAGATGTCGCGGCCCTCGACGTTGCCGATGAACCGCAGGTCGGACGCGCGAAGCAGGTCGAAGGCCTCGCGCACGGCGGCGTTGCCCTTGCCCTCCTCCTCGCCGATGGAAAGCAGCCCCACCGAGGGGTTGTCCAGGCCGAGGACGTAGCGGG
The DNA here is from genome assembly GCA_036584335.1 of Pseudodesulfovibrio sp. Lineage (GTDB taxonomy): Bacteria > Desulfobacterota > Desulfovibrionia > Desulfovibrionales > Desulfovibrionaceae > Pseudodesulfovibrio. The sequence continues at coordinate 1,146 of JAZHDH010000305.1, forward strand.
CCAGCACGTCGGCCATCAGGCCGAACTGCAGGAGGTGCTGGGGCTTGGAGTCCACGTTGGCCCCCACGTCGATGAGGACCACGGGGGTCTTCTCCGTGGGCATTATCCCGGCCAGGGCCGGGCGGAGCACGCCGGAAATGCGGCCGAGCACGAACATGCCGCAGGCCACGGTGGCCCCGGAATTGCCCGCGCTGACCACGCCGTCGGCCTTGCCCTCCTTGACCAGACGGCAGGCCACCTGGATCGACGAATCCCGCTTGCGCCTCAGCGCGTCGGCGGGCTTGTCGTCCATGGTCACCACCTGGGTGGCGGGCACTATTTCGATGTCGAGCCCGTCGGTCCTGCAACCGGCCAGCTCGGCGCGGATCTGCGCCTCGTCGCCAACCAGCAGGATGGCGACGCCCTGGCGCGCTGCGTCCACCGCAGCGGGCACGACGATATGGGGGCCGAAGTCGCCCCCCATGGCATCCACGGCGATGCGTGGAATCGGGCCGGATCCGCTGTTAGGCATCATCGCCGCTGCTGACAACCTGACGACCCTTGTAGGAACCGCAGACGGAGCAGACGCGATGGGGAAGAGTGGGCTCGCCGCACTCGCAGTAAACCACGTTGGGAACGGCCACGTGATCGTGGGAGCGGCGCATGCCCTTGCGGGACCGGGACGTCCTTTTCTTGGGAACAGCCATGATATACCTCGTTGTTCGGTTGTATTCGGTTCAGTGGTTCGCCGACCGGCCCGCAGGCCCTCCCGTCGGCGAGGCCCATTACTTTATCTTCAAATTGCGGAAAACCGCAAGCCTTTCGTCGCCCTTGTCCCGGTCGCAGGCGCAGGGCTCCCTGTTCAGGTCCCTGCCGCAGCCGGGGCAGATGCCCAGGCACTCTTCGGAACACAGCGGCTTGAACGGCAGGGCCAGGGAGAACTCCTCCCACAGGACCGCGCCCAGGTCGAGCTGGGTCTGGCCGTTGACCACGCGCACCCGCGGCTCCTCGCCGCCCTCGCCGTCCGGCAGCTGCTCGTAGGCGTCGAAGGACACCTCGATGGGCAGCTCGAAGGGCTCGGCGCACCGGTCGCACGGGAGCATCACCGACCCCGTAAGGGCGCCGCGCACGAGCGCGCCGTCCCCGGGCTGGGGATAGATGGTCACTTCGGCCACCATGTCGCGCGCCGGGGCGAAGCCGAGGGCGTACTTCCCCCACGCCTCCCGCCACGGGACCTGGTCGTCTATGGTGAGCGCCTTTCCTTCCGGAGAGATGTCGCTGATGGGTATCCAAAGCTCAAGCATGATATTCCTCCGCCTGAACTTTGCAGGCTCCTTGGGCAACGCTGGTTCCTATATGGGAACTTTTTCTCTTGTCAAGAAAAAAACCCTTGCCATTTGGGTGCAGGCTCGGTAAGGATTCTCTCCCGCTGCTTGGGCAACCCCTGTGTCCCGATTGGCGAGCATACGATAAAACTAAACGATTATTATTGGAATACACCAGGAGGTCGCCATGTCCCAGGTTTGCGATATTTGTGGAAAGAGCCCCCAGACGGGCAACAACGTGAGCCACTCCCACATCAAGACCAAGCGCCGCTTCATGCCGAACCTGCAGAAGGTGCGCCATCAGCTGGAGTCCGGCCAGATCGTCACGATCAAGGCCTGCACCCGTTGCATCCGCAACGGCGCGGTGAACAAGCCCGTCGTCCAGAAGAAGGCCGACTAGCCGGTCCTCCCCCCCTTGCCATCCCTGCTGCCGCCGGATACCCGGCGGCAGCTTTTTTGCGTTTTGCGCCCGCCGTGCCGTCCTCCAAACGGCCCGTTGTCACAAGCATATTCCTTTCCATGCGGTTTCGTGGTATGATTCGTTTCGTGTGCCCTGCGCGCGAGCCCGCGCGAGGACAGCATCGAGAGGAAAACGTGCCGCCTATCCTGATCATCCCCCTTGCATGCCTTCTCTTCCTGGCCGCTCTGCCCCAGGTTGCGGAAAACGCCCGGGCGCACGAAGGCCCGGAACTGGTCTTCCTCCACTACTGGACCGACGCCCTGAACGGCGGCATCGACGAGATGACCCAGGCCTACAACCGCGCCAACCCCGGCAATCCGGTGCGGGCCGCCGGGTTCGAGCACGAGTCCTTCAAGCAGTCCATCGCCTTGATGATCGAAGGCGACAGCACCCCGGACCTGTTCTCCTACTGGGCCGGAGACCGAGCCCGGACGCTGGTGGAGCGGGGCGACCTCGCGCCCATCGACACGGTCTGGGCCGACGCCGGGCTGGACAAGGTCTTCCCGGCCTTCGTGAACGAGGCCTGCACCTATGACGGCCGCAAGTACGCCCTGCCCCTGACCCTGCACTACGTGGCCTTCTTCTATAACAAGGAAGTGTTTCGGCGGCACGGCGTCACTCCGCCCGCCACCTGGGAACAGTTCACCGCCGCCTGCCGCACCCTGCGCGCCGCCGAGGTCACGCCCGTGGCCCTGGGCTGCCGGGAGCGGTGGCCCGCCCAGTTCTGGTTCGACTACCTGCTGCTGCGCACGGCCGGACCCGACTACCGCGAGCGGCTGATGCGCGGCGAGGCCGGGTACGACGACCCCGAGGTATCCCGCGCGCTCTGCCAATGGCGGCAACTGCTGGAGGCGGGCTTTTTCTCCCACCAGAGCTCGCAGCTCGACTGGGCCGAGGCCGCCGGGCTGGTCCGGTCCGGCAATGCGGCCATGACCCTGATCGGCACCTGGGTCATCGGGCTGTTCGACGGCAAGCTCGGCTGGCGGCAGGAGGCGGACTACGATTTCTTCCCCTTCCCGACCATGGACGCCGATGTGCCCAGAACGGCCCTGGGGGCCATCGATGTCGTCATGGTCCCGCGCCGGGGCCGCCCCGACAGGGTGAGCCGCGCCCTGGCCTATTTCTCGGACCCCGGCCCGCAGATGGCCATGAGCCGCGGCTCCGGCGCGCTTTCGCCCAGCCTGGCCGTGCCGCCTTCGTTCTATTCGCCGCTCAAGCGGCGCATCCTCGAAACCGTGCGCACCGCACCGCGCTGGGCTTTCAACTACGACCTCTCCACCCCGCCCGCCGTGGCCCGCCTGGGGCTGGACTCCTTCAAACTCCTGGTGGACGCCCCCGCCGACCTCCGGGAAATCCAGCCCCGGCTCGCCGGAAACGCCCGGCGCGCCTTTGCCGGAAGCCGACAGTAACCCCCGCCATGCAACTGCTGGGCAAGAGCATCATATTCAAATTCGGGGCCGTGGTCCTGCTGGTGGAATTCCTGGCCCTGACCTCGCTGGGCCTGTTCTACACCGAGACCTTTTCCCGCGAGGTGGACCGCTACCTGACGGAAAACATCCAGCTGCCGGGCAAGCTGATGAACCGCCAGCTCCTGCGCTACGAATCCGTGGGCAGCGAAGAGGTGATGAAGGACCTGGTGGGCGACGAATTCCTGGACGCCATGGTCATCGGGTCGGGCGGGCGCATCTACTACGCCTTCCGGCCCGAGGCGGTGGGAAGGAACATCCTCGACCTTCCCGACATCCCGCCCTCCCTGCTGACCGGCACCGACGAACCGGCCCTGTACTTCGACCACTCGCGCAGCGCCTCGGCCTTGGTCTCCATCACGCCGCTGCGGGCCTACGAAGGGGCCAAGCCCTTCTTCCACGTCTACATCCGGGCCGCCACCGAAGGGGCCACGGCGCGCAAGCACCGCATCGCCGCCCTGTTCATCATCGGTTCGGCCCTGTGCATCATCCTCACGTCGCTGGCCATCATCGGCTACTCGCGCAGGCACCTGATCAAGCCGCTGACCAACCTGACCCGGGCCGCCGACTCCCTGCGCCGGGGCAACCTGGACACCCCGGTCCCGGTGGGCCTCAACGACGAGATCGGCATCCTGGCCCAGGGGCTGGACACCATGCGCCATGCGGTGAAGCAGAACATCCGGGAGCTGGAGATGGCCAACCTGGCCCTCAAGGACCGCGAGGGCCGACTCCAGGCGCTCATCGATGCGCACCCGGACCGCATCGTGCTCATCGACTGGAACGGACGACTGCTGGACGTGCACGCCGGCGACGCCAGCGACCTGCCCATCCCGCCCGAAGACATGAAGGGCCGGCTGCTGCACGAGGTCTTCGACCAGGATTTCGCGGCCAAGGCGCTGGCCCTGGTGCGCAAGACCATCAATACCGGCCAGGGCCAGGGCATGGAGTACGCCCAGAAGCGGCGCGGGGGGCTGATCTGGTTCGACGGGCGCACCTCGCGCGTGGGGGACGAGGCCGGCGTGAAGGGCACCGTGGCCTGGGTGGCGCGCGACATCACCTACCGCAAGGAGATGGAAAAGCGGATGCTCAAGTCCAAGGAGGACGCGGAACGAATGAACCAGCGGCTGCGCGAGCTGGACCGGACCAAGTCCACCCTGGTTTCCTCGGTTTCCCACGAGCTGCGCACTCCGCTGACCTCCCTGCTCGGCTTCTCCAAGCTGATTTTGAAGAATTTCTCCAAGCATTTCTGGCCGCTGGCCAAGGGCGATCACAAGCTCCTGACCAAGGGCTCACAGATCGTGGAAAACCTGAACATCCTGATGCACGAGGGCGAACGCCTCTCGCGGCTGATCAACGACGTGCTCGACCTGAACAAGATCGAGATGGGCTACACCGAATGGCGCGTGGGAAAAATCAGCCCCGCCGAACTGGTGCGCCGCGCAGCCGGGGCCGTGAGCGGCCAGTTCGACAGCAACCCCCAACTGGCCCTGATCGCGCACGCCGACGAAGGCCTGCCGGACATCGCGGTGGACGCCGACCGCATGCTCCAGGTGCTGCTCAACCTGCTGACCAATGCGGCCAAATTCACCGCGCGCGGCAGCGTCACCCTCTCGGTCTCGTCGCCCCAGGCCGGGCTGATCCGGTTCCAGGTATCGGACACCGGCCCCGGAATACCCGAAGAGGAACGGGAGCGCATCTTCGACATCTTCCACCAGGTGGGCCAGCTCGACCCGGCCGACAACAAGCCCGCAGGCGCGGGCCTGGGCCTGGCCATCTGCCGCGAGATCGTCCACCACCACCAAGGCGCCATCTGGGTCGAATCCGTTCTGGGCGAAGGGTCCTCCTTCATCATCGAACTGCCCGTGCAATAGGGTTGTGCAGCATTTGTCCGTTCAAAGGACGGGATATTGCACACATGCACAACGCCCTTGTGCTCGCTGCAACAAAAAACCTCATCAATTCAAACCTCTAGCGTTTGGCACGTCCTATGCTTGCTCTTGATAAACAGTGAGGAGATCATGGACTTTCTGAGCGCTTTCAATATCGGCTGCGGAACCGGGTACTGGCATGGCTCCGGCGCGGGCTGGATGGGGGTTTTTCCGTTTCACTTCGGCGGGCTCGTCCCGCTGTTGCTCCTGGGCCTGGTCATCTTCTTCCTCCTGCGCACGCTGCGCACCCCGGCCAGGGAGACGGTGACGTCCTCCACGGAGGACGTGCTCAAGCGCCGCTACGCTGCGGGCGAGATAGACCGCGACACCTTCCTGCGCATGAGGGACGAGCTCAAGTAGATTTCTCTCGACACGATCGACACCTCCCCGCAGAAGGGTGCCGACGCCGCCTCAGTCCCGGCCCGGCACCCGCAAGAAGAGGCCCCGCCGCATTCCCGGCGGGGCCTCTCCCGTTTTGCGAATCAGGGGTGCGCCCCGGCCCCGGGGCAAGATCCGTTCGTCGCGAACGGAAGCAATGCCTTCAAGGGGCGAGGCGGGAGGTCAAAACGAGCCGGGGCCGACGCCGCGCCGAGAATCCTCTTGTCCCGGCAACGCGCAAACAGGGCCTAGCAGATCTTTGAAGAATGCATTTTTGCAGGCTGTTCAAAAATGTTCGAGTGCAAGGCGCAAAAAAAGGTCAAGGCCGAAGCGTACTTCCAGTACGTGAGGATTTGACCTTTTTGAAGCAACGCAGCAATCGGGCGTTTTTCAACAGCCTGCTAGAGCGCGGCGGCTCGCCTGAGGCGGGCCAGGGTCTGTTCCCGACCCAGGGCGAGCATGGTCTCGAACAGGCCGGGCGACTGGGTCTTGCCCACGATGGCCACCCGGATGGGCTGGGCCACGGCCTTGAACTTGATGTCCTTCTCCTCGATGAACCGGCGGTGCAGGTCCTCCAGGGAGGCTTCGGAAAACTCGACGTCCGCCTCGATGCGGTCCGCGATCTCGGCCAGCATCGGCTTGGTATCGCCGGTCAGGAACTTCTGCACGGCGGCCTCGTCGTAGGCCATGTAGTCGGCTTCCACGATGAAGGGCCGGGCCTGCTCCAGCATGTCCACGATGGACTTGGCGCGGGGCTGCAACAGGGGCGCGGCCCGGAGCAGGACCGCCTTGTCCGTCTTGGCCGCCTCCTCCGCTCCCACCTCGCGGGCCAGGAAGTCCATGAGCAGGTCGGCCAGCCGGGCCGGGTCCGCCTTCTGCATGTACTGGCCGTTGACCCACTCGAACTTGGTCAGGTCGAAGACCGAGGGCGAGCTGCCCAGATTGTCCGTGGAGAAGTGCTGGACCATCTCGTCCATGGTGAACAGCTCCTGGTCGCCGTGGGACCAGCCCAGACGCGCCAGATAGTTGCACACCGCCTCGGGCAGGTAGCCCATCTTCTCGTATTCCATGACCGAAAGCGCGCCGTGGCGCTTGGAAAGCTTCTTCTTGTCCGGCCCCAGGATCATGGGCACGTGGCCGAAGCGCGGCACGTCCCAGCCCAGGGCGCGGTAGATCTGGATCTGGCGCGGGGTGTTGTTGACGTGGTCGTCGCCGCGCAGCACGTGGGTCACGCCCATGTCGTGGTCGTCCACGACCACGGCCAGGTTGTAGGTCGGCGTGCCGTCGCTGCGCCGCAGGATCATGTCGTCCATCTCGGCGTTCTCCACGGAGATGAACCCCTTGACCATGTCCAGGAACCCGGTGGCCCCTTCCAGGGGGGCCTTCAGGCGGACCACGCCGGAGGTCAGCCCCCTGGCGCGGCAGGCGCCGTCGTACTTGGGCTTGCGGCCTTCTTGCATGGCCTTCTCGCGCATGGCGTCCACTTCTTCCTTGGAACACTGGCAGTAGTAGGCGTGGCCGCCCGCGATCAGCTGGTCGATGACCTCGTTGTGCCGGTCGGCGCGCCGGGACTGGAACACGATCTCGCCGTCGTGGGCCAGCCCGAGCCACCGCATGGAGTCGATGATGGCGTCCGTGGCTTCCGTGGTGGAGCGCTCGCGGTCCGTGTCCTCGATGCGCAGCCGGAACTCGCCGCCTGCGGCGCGGGCCAGCAGCCAGGAAAACAGCGCGGTGCGCGCGCCGCCGATGTGCAGGAATCCGGTGGGGCTCGGGGCGAACCGGGATACGATCTTGGTCATGCAGTCACTCCTTGCAGTGCAAAACGGCGCGCCGGGACAGGCGCGCGATTTCGCCGCCCTTCCCGCAGGGCGGGTTGGACGGGAAAACGGCCGACGGACCGGGCCGGCGCTAGACCGACTCGACGGCCTTGACTTCCGGGATTTCCTTGAGAAGGATGCGTTCGATGCCGTTCTTGAGCGTCATCTGTGACATGGGGCAGCCCTTGCAGGCGCCGGTCAGGCGCACCTTGACCACGCCGTCCGGGGTCACGTCCACCAGTTCCACATCGCCGCCGTCGCCCTGCAGCATGGGCCGGACCTTGTCCAGGACCTGTTCCACTCTTTTGCGCATGAGATTGTCTCCGTATGCTAGGGGTTGGGAGGCAGGAGTATAGGGCTTTGCCCCTCCTGTCAATCGGGCTGCTGGATCAGCACAGCAAAGGCCTCGTCCAGCTCCTCGTCCAGGTCTTCTATCATCTCGTCCACGCGCTCGGGCGTGAGCGCCAGGGATTCCCATATGGCCGGGTCGGGCGGCTGCACGAAGTATTCGCCGCTGGAGCCGACGCCCAGGGCGGTGGCGATGGTCTCGGCGCAGTGGACCAGGCCCGGTTCGGCCTCCTTCTGCTTCTCCCTGGGGTGGTGGTGCTCCAGCACGGAGGCGACCAGGACGAAGGGAAAATTCCACTTGCGCAGCAGCATCCCGCCCAGGGTGGCGTGGTCGAACCCGAGCAGGGTCTTCTCCTCCTCGTAGAGCAGCACGTCGCGCGAGCGCGCGTGGGCCAGCACGGCCGTGGCCCGCGCCGGGGCTGCCTGGAGCAGGACGAGCTGGCCGATGTCGTGCAGCAGTCCGGCCACAAAGGCGCGCTCCGGGTCGCCCCGGCGGGTCATGCGGCACAGCCGCCGGGCGATGAGCCCGCAACAGACCGAATGCTTCCAGAACTGGACCACATCGATGACCTCGGCGGGCACGTCCTCGAACAGGGACATGATCGAGGTGCCCACGGCCAGGGTGGAGAGCTGGTTGACCCCGACCACGGTCACGGCTCGCGAGATGGTGTCGATCTGCACGGGCAGCGAGTAGAAGGCGGAGTTGACCATGCGCAGCAGAAAGGCGGTCAGGCTCGGGTCCTGGCTGATGATCGCCGCCAGGTCCTTGGCCGAGGTGTTGGGCGCGGCTATGGCCTGCTGCAACTCCAGGAAAACCTGGGGCAGCGCCGGGAGCTGATGCTCCTTGCGCAGGATGTCCAGCGGGTCGAGCGGTGCGGGCTCGACCGCCGGGGTCTTGGGCACGGGCCGGTAGCGCTCGGGATTGACGACCATGTCCCGGGCCACGAAATCGGCCCCGTGCCGGGCCAGCCGCTTCATGGCATCGTCGGGATGCGCGACGAAACGGAACCGCCGCTTGAGCAGTTGCCGGGCGGATTCCAGGGTTTCGGGCGTCACGTCTGCCTGCGTGGCGGCGCTCTCTTCCATGCGTCCTTCCTGTGCGGTTCGGGAAACAGCCAGGTTCCCACCATAGGCCAAAACGGACGCGAGAAAAAGCGAATTGTGATGGCGCGACGGCTTGTTCGCCCTAAAAGATGAAATGGGGGTTGTTGTGCTTCTCGTGAACCACGGTGGTCATGGGGCCGTGGCCGGAATAGATGCGCGTGTCGTCGGGCAGGATGAAGATGCGCGAGCGGATGGACTGAAGGAGCTGCTCCCCGTCGCCCCGGGGCAGGTCGGTGCGGCCCACGGCGATCATGAAGATGAGGTCGCCGGTGAACACGCACCCGGCGGCGGGGAAGAAGTAGGACAGCGACCCCGGGGTGTGGCCTGGCGTGTCCAGGACCATCATGGGCTGGCCGAGTACGGTGCGCCGCCCCGGCCCGATGGGCTCGAAGGGGAAGTCCGCCAGCTCGGCAAAGTCCGAAAAACCGCCCCGGGCCAGGGGCAGATCGCGCAGGAAGGCGTCCTTGCCGCTGGCGAAGACCGGCGCGCCGAACCGCTCATGCAGCGCGCGCACCCCGCCGATGTGGTCCAGGTGGAAATGGGTGACGTAGATGCCGGCCAGCTGGATGCCCAGCGTCTCGACGCGCCGGACGAGCGGCTCCGGCTCGGAGTCCGCGTCGATGACAATGCCTTCCCCGCCCGCGCGGAGCAGGTAGCAGTTGGCTTCCTCGGGGCCGAGGACGAATGTTTCGACGGTCAGCATGGCCACGGCGTCACCTTGGACCGGTTGGGACGGCGGCGTCAACCCCTTTGGGCTAACGCCGCGTGAGTCCGTACTTTTTGAGCTTGTATTGCAGGGTGCGACGGCTGATGCCCAGGGCGTCGGCCGTGCGTTCGCGGTGGTTGCCGTTCTCCTCCAGGGCGCGCAGGATGGCCAGCCGCTCCGCCTCCTCCAGGGACGCGGGCGAGGACAGGGTCCGGCCCGGGGGCAGGTCCGGCAACTCGCCGGTCATGTCCAGGCTCATGTGCATGTTGGCCTCGCGCGCGCCGGTGATCTGGGGCGGCAGCAGGTCCGGCCCCAGGGCGTCGGAGCGCGACAGGATCAGGGCGCGCTCGATCACGTTCTCCAGTTCGCGGACGTTGCCGGGCCAGTCGTAGCCCGACAGGGCGTCCAGAAAGGCGGGCGTCACCGTGCGGATGATCTTGTTGTTCTTGTTGCCCAGGCGGCGCAGCAGGAAACTGACCAGCAGCGGCAGATCCTCCTTGCGCTCGCACAGCGGGGGGATGCGGATTTCAAGTACGGCCAGCCGGTAGTAAAGGTCCTCGCGGAACCGGCCGGCCTCGACCTCTTTTTTCAGGTCGCGGTTGGTGGCGGCGATGATGCGCACGTCCACCTTCACCGTCCGCACCGAGCCCAGGGGCTCCACGGTCTTCTCCTGGAGCGCGCGCAGCAGCTTGGCCTGGAGCGCGGCGGGCATCTCGCCGATCTCGTCCAGGAAGAGCGTGCCGCCGTCGGCCAACTGGAACCGGCCCGGCTTGTCCTTGACCGCGCCGGTGAACGCGCCTTTTTCATAGCCGAACAGTTCGCTCTCCAGCAGGTCGTCGGGCAGGGCCGCGCAGTTGACCTTGATCAGCGGCCTGTCGGTGCGGTGGGAGGCGCGATGCAGCCCCTCGGCCACCAGTTCCTTGCCCGTGCCGGACTGGCCCAGGATGAGCACGGTGGCCTCGGTGGGACCGGCCTGGCTGATCAGGTCGCGCACGCGCTCCACGCCGGGGCTGGCCCCGATGAACTTGAGATCGCCGCCGACCTCGGCCTTGAGCCGGGCGTTTTCGCGCACCAGCCGGTGGTATTCGAAGGCCTTGCCCATGACGGCGGTCAGCTCGTCGTTGTCCGCAGGCTTGGTCAGGTAGTCGAAGGCCCCCTTCTTCATGGCGTCCACCGCGCTGCCCACGCTGCCGAACGCGGTGAGCAGGACCACGGGCATGCCCGGCCGCCGGACCTGCAACTCCTTGAGCAGCTGCATGCCGTTCATGCCGGGCATCTTCATGTCCACCATGGCCACGTCCGGATAGGTATCCGACTCGGCGGCCTCGACCAGGACCGAGAGCGCCTGTTCGCCGGACTGGGCTTCGAGTACGTTCCAGCCGTCGTCTTCCAGGACGGCCCGGACCATGAGCCGGTGGCCCGGCTCGTCGTCAACGATGAGTACCGTACGTTCTTCCATCTAGGATTCCTCGCTCTCTTTGTCGGGAAAGAACAGCCGCACGCGCGTGCCCTGGCCTGGCTCGGAGTCGATGACCACCTTGCCCCGGTGGGCGCGCATGATGTTGTGCACAATGGCCAGCCCCAGCCCCGTCCCGGTCTTCTTGCCGGTGACGAAGGGCTTGAAGGCGTCCTCGCGGATTTCCGGGCTCATGCCCGGGCCGTCGTCCGCGACCACGATCCAGGTCCCGCCCGCTCCCGGCTCGGCAAAGAGCCGGACATGGCCCGGGTGCGGACAGGCCTCGCAGTCGGCCATGGCGTCGAGGCTGTTGGAAATGAGGTTGAGCAGCACCTGCCGGAGCGCGTCCGGGTCGGCGTAGGCGGTATGGCCGCCGAAGTCGAAGACCGGCTCCGCGCCCTTGTCCTCGAAATCGAAACGCATCAGCTGGCCCAGGGATTCGCCCAGTTCGGCCAGGTCGATGCTCGTCGGGTCGAGCTGGCGGGGCCGGGCCAGGTAGAGCAGGTCCGTGACCACCCGGTTGAGCCGGTCCGCCTCCTGAACCATGGTCGCGGCGTAGCGGTCGAGCGGGGCCTGGCCCTTGAGCTTGGTGGCGAAAAGCTGGGCAAAGCCGCGCAGGGAGCTGAGCGGGTTGCGCACCTCATGGGCCACGCCTGCGGCCAGGGAGCCGATGGCCGCCAGCCGCTTGGCCTCGTTCAGGTCCTCTTCCAGGGATCGGATCTCGGTGCGGTCGCGGATCAGCACCAGGAAGCGCCCCAGTTCGGACGCGCCGTCCTCGCCGTGGCTCTGGAGCGGCAGGGAGAGGATTTCAAGCTGGCGGCCCTGGTGGTCGAACTGCTCCCAGGCGTGGGGCGACTTGCCCGGCCGCAGCCCGAAGGTGAAACTGGCCCAGTTGACGCCGATGATGTCGGGCGGCGCGGCGTCGCCCTGAGGGGCGAGCAGGACCTTGGCCGAACGGTTGGCGGCCAGGATTTCGCCGGATTCGGAAAGGGTGACCAGGCCGTCGGGCATGTTGTCGAGCAGCTTGTTCTGGAACCGCTCCATGCGCACCAGCTTGCGCCCCTCGCTGCGCCGCCGCAGGTAGGCGAACGCCAGGGACCACAGGACCACGGCCGCCAGAAAGACATAGCCTGTCTGGTAGATGGCCGCGCTCCGGTACTGCCGGAACTGGGCCAGATGCTTCTCCGCGTTGAGGCCGATGAGCAGATACACCGGGCGGATCTCCCCCGGTTCGGGACCGGCGTCGTGGCCGGGACCGCGCCCCCGGCCTTGACCCATGCCTGGCCCCATGCCGGGACCCATGCCCCCGGGGCTCTCGCCGTGGGCCAGGGCCGAGACGGCGGGATCGACCATCAGGCCGGAGATGAGTACGGCCCGCTTGCCGAACTGGGCCATGACGTGCCAGGCGCGGCCGGGTTCCAGGTCGCGGGCCACGGAGTCGGGCAGGTCGAGCAATGGTTTCTGCTTGTCCTCCTCGGAGGTGACCAGCGGCTTGCCGTCGTCGCCGAGCAGGACGATGAACTGGATGTCGTCGGACTTGGCCAGTTCGGCGAACAGCTCCTCGGCCATGGCCGGGAACAGGGGCGCGGCCTGTGGGCTCATGCGCACGGACCGCTTGAAGCGCGACAGGTTGTTCTCCACCCCGCGCAGGATGGAGGAACCGGTCATGATCATGTGGTCCTCCACGATCTCGCGCTGGTGGGCGATGGACCGCCAGGTGAGGTACAGGCTGCCCAGGCCGAGCACGATGAGCGCCAGCACCAGGGCGACCAGGGGACCCTTTTCCTTGCCGAAGGAATGGACTTCCATGCCGCCCCGCTACTCGCCCCGGGTGACGGCGCAGACGCCGCGGGGGGGCAGGTTCGCGCCCCAGTCGGCCTTGGTCAGCCACAGGAACGGCCAATCGGCCCAGTAGGCCACGCGGCCGTGGGGCACGATGCAGATGACGCTGGCGCCCAGCGTGGCCAGGAAGGACAATAGGGCGGTCAGGGAAACGATCTTGCGCACCATGGGGTTCTCCTTGTTCTGCCGGGTCGGGGAACGCCCGCTCCCCTTCCCCGTTCCCGGCGACGATACCCGAATTCCCGCCTTGCCGCAGTGGTTTTTTCCGCGCAACGGGACGGTTTCTCCCGATGAGAAACCGTCCCGTGCAATCCTGTTTTCCGGTTAACGGAAATTGCTACTGCCAGCGGGGACCGTCGCCGCGCATGCCGTGGCCATAGCCCTGGCCGTTGCCCTGGCCGTAGCCGGGGCAATCGTCCGGCCCGTTCCCGGGGCCGCCGAAGCCGGGGCCGCCGCAGCCGAAGCCGCCCTGGGCCAGATCGATGCCCAGCTCCTTGGACAGGTCGGCGCTCATGGCCTTGCGCAGGTCGAACATCTTGTCGCGCAGGGAGCTCATGTCGGAGACGACCTTGGCGATCTTCTTCTCGTCGGCCTGGCCGCCGTTGACCATGGCTTCGAGCACGGCATGCTTGGTGCGCATGGCGTCACGGACCTCGTTGAACTTGACGCGGTAGGACTCGAAGATGGTGTCCACGGCCGCCTTCTTCTCCGGGGTCAGCTGGTTGTAGAGCCCGCGCAGGCCGGGGCCGTCGTTGCAGGCGCCGCAGCCGCCGCGCTCAAAGCCCATCTGGCCGCGCCCGCCGGGGCCGGCGACGGCGAAGCTCGCCACGGCCATTACCAGGGCCAGGGCCAGCGCCATGGTGGTGATGTTTCTCTTGGTCATGATTCCTTCTCCTTGGATCGTTGGGGGTCTGCCATGTTGTATGTGGGGTCAGTCATTTCTTGTCCTCCATACAGCATGCGCCGTGCCAACGAAACAACACACCGGGATAAAAAGGAATTTACCAGAAGCCCTCTTTCTTCGCCCATGGATTGGTGCAACAAGCTGCACCACGGTTTGCACTTTTTGTGCATATCGTGCAAGCCCCGGCCCGCAGACTGTGCGGGCCGGGGCGAAGGAACGGCCGTCCGGAGGCGGAAGGGTACCCCCGGTCAGCGTCCGTTGTTGTCGGTCTTGGCCTCCTGGCGGGGCACGTCCAGGGCCGGGCACAGGAACAAAGTCACCGTGGTCCCCTTGTGCGGGACGCTGGCCAGCTCGACCCGGCCGCCGCACTCCTCCACGATCTTCTTGATCATGGCCAGCCCCAGCCCGCTGCCCTCCTCCTTGGTGGAGTAAAACGGGTTGAAGACCTGCTCCTGCTCGTGTTCGCTCATGCCGATGCCCCGGTCCGAGACCCGGACCGCGATCATGCCCTGCTCCATCTTGAGGGCCAGGTCGATGGTCCCGCCGTCGGGCATGGCCTCGATGGCGTTCTTGATCAGGTTGACCAGGCACTGCTTGAGCGCGTCCTGGTCGCCTTGGACCGAGGGCAGGGGTTCGTCCGGGATGCCCACCTCGACATGGTACCCCTGCTTGCCGTAGCCGATGTCCATCAGCTCGGCCGCGTCGCGGCACACGGCCTGGATGTCCACCCGGTCGTCGGGCGTGCGCGAGGGCCGCGCAAAATTGAGCATGTTGGTCAGCATCCGGTCCAGGCGCAGGGTCTCGCTCGCTATGATCTGGACCTTTTCCCGCTCCTTCTCGCCCAGGTTGGGCGACTTGAGCAGGGAGTTGGCGAAGCCGCCCACCGCGAACAGCGGGTTGCGGATCTCGTGGGCCAGGTAGGTGGACATCTCGCCGATGATGGCGAACTTGTCGCGCTGCTGCTGGTACTTCTCGCGGTGAGTGCGTTCGGTGATGTCGCGGTGCATGACCATGATGTGGGTCATGTCCCCGCGCATGTTGAAGATGGGATAGGCGTAAAGCCGGTAATACTGGAGCAGGCCGCCGCCGTTGACGCGGGTGACCAGGGCTTCCTCCTTCTCCCCGCTTTGCAGGGTCTTGTGGAAGGGGCAGACCGGGTCCAGGCAGTTGCAGAAGACCGAGCCGTCGCGCAGACGCGCGCCGTGCCAGCAGGGCATCCCCAGCAGGCTCTTGCGCGAGACCCCGGCCCGTTGCCAGACGATGCGGTTGACGTCCACCACGTTGCCGCTCTTGTCGAGCAGGAAGATGTCCTCGCGGATCTCGTCGATGATCGACTGGATCAGGGTCCGCTGATGGTCCATCTGGTTCATGCAATTGCCCTTGACCAGGGCCATGTCGTGCATGCCGCAGATGAACACCACCTCGCGATGGTCCATGAGCGAGACGCACTCGGGCAACCCCTCGCGCAGGTCCCGGAGCAGCAGCCGGTCCCCGGTCATCTCCACCACCAGGTTGATCTCGGGGTGCTTTTCGATCATCTCGCGCCAGGAGTCGTAGATGGGGCAGGAGGGCTTGACCAGCCCGGCGTCGGTCCGGCTGTCGATCAGGCTGACGGCGGCCAGCCGCATCTCGGGCAGGAACTCGCGGAACGCCTCGTTGTAGATCAGGTCCAGCAGAATCTTGAAGGCCGGCCCCGAGCCGACCACGCCCACGGTAAACGGCTTCATGGAACCATTCCAGTAGCATATTCCCAGAGTGTCGTGCGCAAAGTCGTTCATGAATGTTCCCGTGTTTGCGGCCTTCCCGGGGCCGGTTAACAGCCAATCGAGAAACTTGAAAAAGCTGGCTGTTCAAAATGGGTGAAAGGCAAGGCGCAAAAGGAATTCGGGGCCGAAGCGTGCGTTTGCGCCTCTTGCAGCAACGCAGCAGACCGCCGTTTTCCCGTCTGCTAATCCTCGCCGTATCCGAGCAGGTGCGAGACCTCGATCTCCTCGTTCCGCAGCCGCTTGCTCTCCGCCGCCCGGTTCACGCATTCCAGTATCTCGGGCACGGACGCGGGTTTGAGCAGGTAGTCGAACGCGCCCCGTTGCAGCAGCTTGGTGGCGTCGGGCACCGAAACGTGCCCGGTCAGGCAGATGACCTCCACGTCGATCTTCCGCTGCCGGATCATGCGGAAGGTGTCCTCGCCCGACACCCCGGGCATCTTCAGGTCGAGCAGGACCACGTCATAGCCCCCGCCCTCCAGCATGCGGACGGCGGTCATGCCGTCCGGGGCCTCGTCCACGCTGTGGCCCGACTTCTCCAGCACGCGGCAGATCGTCTGCCGGAACCGGTCCTCGTCGTCGACCACGAGAATCCTTGCCGTCGTATGCATTGCTAACCTCGCGTCATGGGTATGCAGACCGTGAACGCCGCGCCCTTGCCCGGCTCGGAGCGCACGGCCATCTCGCCGCCGAGCTGGTTGACGATGCGCAGGCTCACGGAGAGCCCGAGCCCCGTGCCCTCGCCCGGGGCCTTGGTGGTGAAGAAGGGGTGGAAGATGCGCTCCAGGTTTTCCTTGGCGATGCCCGGACCGGTGTCGCGCACCTCCACGCAGACCTTGAAACTCTCGGCGTAGGTGGTGACGTAGATGAAACCGCGCTCGCCCACGGCCTGGATCGCATTGATCAGCAGGTTCAGGAACACCTGCCGCAGCAGCGGCGGATCGGTGCGGACCATGGGCAGGTGCGGGTCGAAGGCCTTGACGATCTCCACGTTCTGCGGCCCGCCGCCGCGCTCGAGCAGGGAGAGCATGTCCTCCACCAGCCGGTTGATGTCCGCCGGCTGGGAGATGGGCACCCGCTTGCGCGCGAAGTCGAGCAGCTTGTGGGTGATGTCCGAGCAGCGCTCCACCTGGCGGATGATCACGTCCAGGCTCTCCTTGATCTCGATCAGGGCCTCGGGACCCAGGTCCATCTCGAGGTCCGCGCGCACCAGCTCCGCTTCCTGCATGATGATGTTCAGCGGGTTGTTGATTTCGTGGGCGATGCCCGTGGACAGCTCGCCCAGGGCCAGGATCTTCTGGGACTGGATGAGCTGGCTGCCCCACTCGGTCTGCTCGCTGCAGGCGTGGTTGATGCACCAGGCCGAGGCGCGCAGCAAAAACCACGTGCCGAAGGCGGCCGCCACGGAGAACAGGGCGAAGGCCAGCCCGCAATCGGCCACGGGCCGCCGCCAGGCGATCAGGCCCAGGACAAGAAAGAGTCCCGGGCAGAGATACTGCCCCACGCGGACCAGACGCCGCGCCTTGCACAGGGTCATGCCCGTTCCCTCTCGGCCCGCTTCAGGCGGGCGCGTTCGCAGGCCGCGCGGATGCGGTCCAGCAGGTCGTCGATGGAGAACGGCTTGAGTACGTAGTCGTAGGCCCCGTGGCTCATGCCCTCGATGCCCGACTGCACGGACCCGTGGCCCGTGAGCATGATCACCTCGGTCTCCCGGTGGTGCTTGCGGATCGCCTTCAGGGTGTCGATGCCGCTCATGCCGGGCATGCGCACGTCCAGGATGACCACGTCGGCCGGGTTCGCGGCCAGATACTCCAGCGCCTCCCGGCCGCCGGGCGCCACGAACACCTCCACGTTCCTCTTCTCCAGGCGGCGCTTGATGAGCTTCAGGAAATCCGGCTCGTCGTCCACGACGAGGACTCTTACTCTATCCATGACTCCTCCTGACGTCCGGGAAGGTTCACGTGAACCAGGGGCAGCGTGATGGTGAAGGTGGTCCCGACGCCACGTTCACTGCGCACATCGATCCCGCCGCCGAGCTTCTTGAGCGTGCTGTAGACGATGGACAACCCCAGCCCGGTTCCCTCCCCGGTGGGCTTGGTGGTGAAGAACGGATCGAAGACCCTCGACAGGTTCTCGGCGGCGATGCCCTCGCCGCTGTCGATGATGTCCAGGGCCACGTTCTCGCCTTCGGAACGGCTTTCGACCTCGATGCAGCCGTCGCTGCCGATGGCGTCGATGGCGTTCTCCAGCAGGTTGAGGATGACCTGCTGCACCTGGTTGGCGTCGGTGGTTATCAGCGGCAGGTCCGGGTCGAACCGGCACTCCACCTCGATGTTGCGGTGGCGGATCTCGTTTTCCAGGAACGAGACGGTCTGGCGCGCCAGCATGTTCAGGTCCACGTCCTCCTGGAGCGGCTCCATGCGCCGGGCGAAGCCGAGCATGCGGTGGGTCACCGTGCGCGCCCGCTCCACGTGGCGCTCGATGTCGCCGGTGGCCTCCTGCAGGTCGTCCACGGCCGGGGATTCGCCCAGCTCGCCGTCGTTGATGATGTCGCGTATCCAGCCCGCGCTCTCGCGGATGATGGACAGCGGATTGTTGATCTCGTGGGCCACGCCTGCGGCCAGCTTGCCCAGCGAAGCCATCTTGTTGGACTGCATCACGGCCGCGTCCATGGATGCGCGGGCCTTGTCCGCCTTCTTCAGCCGGGTGACCACCGAGCCCACCGAAAGGTAGGCCCCGGCAAAGATCATCAGCCCCGTGGTCAAAAAGAGCAGGAAAATCAGAGACTGGGTCCGCAGCAGCGGGGACAGCTCCTCCTGGGGATTCTCGATGACCACCAGCCGCCAGCCGGTGTGCGAAAGCGGGGTAATCCCGGCCACCAGCCCGTTGCCCTTCTCGTCCCAGCGAACCACGTCCACCCCGCCGCCAGGCCGATATTCGGGCAGCGCGGCCTGGGCCAGCACCTTGCCGCCGAAGCGCGACGGGGTCTGGAGCACGCCGTCGCGGTTGACCAGATAGGCGTCGCCCGAGCGGCCGATGCGCACGTTGCGCACCAGGTTGGTGAAGATGTCCGAATCGATGGTCGCCCGCAGAATCCAGGTCCGCCCGCCCTCGCGGCGCTTCACCGCGATGATGAAGTGGGGGAAGTTGCGGAAGCCCATGAACACGTCGCTGATGTACAGCCCCTTGAGCATGGCCTGATGAAACCACGGCTCGTCCTTGTAGTTGACATCGCGCAGGTCGAAAGGCCCGCTGTAGGCGGCGTGGCGGCCGTTGTGGTCGATGACGCCCAGGTCGACGATCGACGGGCTGGCCTCGTGTATGGTGTCGAACACCTGCTCCAGGCGCCGCTGGTCCGAGAGGTCGGCAAAGGAGTGCATCCCGGCCACCATCTCCAGCTGGACCACGCGTTCGGCCAGGAACATGTCGATGGAGTCGGCCTTGTTGCCCACCACCAGCCGCAGGTTGCTGGTCAGCTTGTCGCCGTAGGAATCGCGGAACCCGGAGTCGATGACGAAACCCAGGGCGAAGAGCGGCACCAGGGCGAGCCCCAGGGTCAGCAGGATGAGGTTCCAGCGCAGCCGGGCGTAGGAAATGTCGCTCATTGCCCGCCCCTTTGCGCCCGGCCCGTTTCCGGGAGACCGGCCAGGACCGTTTCGATGTCGCTCTCGAACTTGGCCCGGTAGCGTTCGCCCGCGCGCGGGTCGGCCATGGCCATGTCGATCTGCCGGGTGTGCATCAGCAGGTAGCCCATCACGGCCATGGCGCGCTCCACGGCCTCGCGGGCTACGCCCTCGATGCGCGCGTGCAGGGAGTCGTCGCGGGCCTCGACGATGAAGCCGTGCCGCTCCAGCACTTCGGCCACCAGGGTTATGCGCACCCGGCGGCGGCCCAGGTCCGCCCCGCCGCCCCGGTACTGGAACAGGGCGTAGTTGGCCGTGGGGTCTTCGCCCGCAAACCCCTCCACGGTGCAGAAGTGGAATCCGAACCGGGACTGGAGGTTGCAGTAGTTGCGGCCGACGATGAAATAATTGCGCCGCCCCATGTCGTTGGCCGCGCCCGGAGCCAGGGCCGGATTCTGCGCGGCCTGGGTGACCACGGACATGAACCCGCTGACGCTGACCGGCGGCGGCCCCTCCCACGGCACGGCGGTCATGCCGTGCCACAGGGCGAGCATGGCGTTCGAGCGCACGTCGTCCAGGGAGATGAACCCCTCCTCGCCCGACTCGGCCGTGCCGCCGCCGATGTCCACCAGCCAGTACTGCAAGGGCAACTCGCCCTTGAGCTTGCGGGCGTTGGCCGTGGGGTGGTCCGCCCCGCAGAACATCTCGGCCACGGCCTTCTCGTGGCAGTAGCGGGTGATGTCGTGCAGGGAGCGGCAATGCTCGGGCGCGAACTCGGGCGCGTCCGGGTCGGTCAGGTTCAGCGGGGCCACGAAGGGCAGGATGCGCCTGAGCGCCTGGAGCACGTCGTTGTCGCGCGGGCCGCCGGAGCGGGCCGAGGCCGCGTCGAGCTGGCGCTGGCGCACGCCGAGATAGACCGTGCCGGTCTGCGCGTTGACCGTGACCGCGCTGACGCCGCAGAGACGGTCCATGGCCCCGGGCGCGCCGATCAGGGCGGGAATGCGGAATTCGCGGGCCACGTTGGCCAGGTGGCTGGCCGGGCTGCCGAACTCGGCGATGAGCGCGGCCGCCTTGGGCAGCAGGGCCGAAAGCTGGGGCCGGGCGTTGCGGGTCAGCAACACCGCGCCCCGGGGGAAGGCGAGCATGTCCTCGTCGCTCTCCACGGGAAACACGGTCCCGGCGGCCACGCCCGGGCTGGCGGGCACGGCCGAGGCCAGGATGGCGAAGGGGGCGTCCTCGTCCCGTTCAGGCCCGGCCGCTTCCCCGCGCCCGTCCTCCACGGCAAGGGGACGGCATTGCAGGCAGTATACCCGGCCGTCGCGGCCGAGCGCCCACTCCACGTCCTGGGGACCGCCGAAATATTCCTCGATCCGCAACCCCATGGCCGCCAGCTCCATGACCAGGGTTTCGGAGATGGCGGGCAGAGCCCCTTCCCCGGCCTCCAGATCGCGGCGGACGATGGCGCCGCCGGGGCCGACGTCGTGCGCCCACTGCTTGTCGGCCACCGACGCCGAACGGACCTCAAGCGTGTCGCGCTCCACGATCCAGGTATCGGCCTGGGCCGAGCCGTCGACCACGGTGCAGGGCAGGCCCGGCGCGGCCGTGAGCAGCAGGGAGCCGTCGTCCGGGGCCACGGGGTTGCGCGTGTAGACCACGCCCCCGGCCTCGGCATCGACCATCTCCATGCAGCCCACGCACATGATCACGCCGTCTTCCCGAAGCCCCCGGTTGAACCGGTAGAGCATGGCCGTGGCCGAATACATGGAGGCGACCACGGTGCGGTAGGCTTCGGCCACGTCGGCGGGGGCCACGCCGAGCAGTGTCAGAAACTGCCCCGCGAAGCTCGCCTCTTCGGAGTCCTCGCCCAGGGCGCTACTGCGCACCGCCAGCCGAACGCCCGGGCGCACGGCGGCCAGGCGCGCGCACTCGGCCTCGATGGCCCGCTCCAGTTCCGGCGGGAAGGCGGCCATGTCGATGGCCCGGCGGATGTTTTTCTCCAGGCCGCGCAGTTCGTCCAGGGCGCTGCTGTCCGTGATCTGGATCAGCCGGTTGATCTCGTCTTCGAGCCCGGTCTGGTCCATGAACAGCCGGAACGCCGAGGCGGTGATGGAGAATCCCGCCGGAATGCGCAGGGACAGGGCCGCGCCGATCTCCCCGAGCAGGGCCGTCTTCGACCCGGTCTCGGGCAGGGTCTGCGCGCGCACGGCGGACAGCGGCAGGACCAGAGGCCCTGCGGCCCGGCCGACGTGGTGCGCCAGGGCGGTCTCCATCTCCATGACGATACGGTTGAACACGTCCTTGAGCGCGTCGTACCGGCCGGGATGCATCCGGCACAGCCGCTCGATCATCCGGCGCACGGCCGCAGCCGCCCTGAGGCTCTGGGCGCGGACGTGGGCCATGCCGAAGACCCGGTCGGCCCGGGCGTCCTCGCCCATGTCGGCCATGCGCTCCAGGGCCTCGTTGTTGGCCGCCAGCAGCAGGCGGAAGTCCTCGGACTTGGCGATGAACCGGGCGGCGGCCTCGCCGCCGTCCGGCGCCCGCCGGATCAGGTTGAATATGTTGCGGATGATGGTCTGCATGGCGCACCTCCCCGCGTCAGGCGGGCGTCAACCGGCTCGACCGGACCGCGTCCAGCACCTTGAAGTACAGCTCGTCGGTGCCCACGGGCTTGAGCAGGTAGTCGAACGCCCCGCTCTCCATGCCCTCGATGAGCGCCTGGGAATTGGCGTGGCCGGTGAGGATGATCACCGGCAGCTCGGGCCTGAGCGCCTTGATCCGGCGCAGGGCCTCGATGCCGTTCATGCCGGGCATCATCACGTCCAGGACAACCACGTCGAAGTGGCCGGACTGCACCTTTTCCAGGGCCTCGACGCCGCTCTGGGCGACCTCGATCTCGGCGTTGCGCCGGGCGAACCGGCGGGCGTAGGCGTTGAGGACGTCGGCTTCGTCGTCCACCAGCAGCAGTCGTATCTTCTTCATCGGAGTGCTCCCGTTTCCCCAGGGTGTCCGGGCCGGGGCCAGGGACAAGCGCCCGGCCCGGACTGGAAGGGGTTGGAAGGAAAGTCTCGTCCCGCACGCGGCGGGACTGGGCCACGGGTCATCGCAGGAGAGATTTGAGCTCCTCGATGATCGGCGCCGCGCTCCAGAAGAAAAGCAGGATGACGACGGCCGTCAGCAGGACAAGCACGGCCGACTTGACCTTGCCCACCCCGGCCGACTTGACCAGGCCGATGCCCACGAGCACGGCCCGCACGGGCTCCATGATCACGGCCAGGCCCGGAATCCAGGACACGACCATGACCGCGCCGCCGGCGTAGGCGTAGATGTTGAATACCTTGTTGAAGCTCAGGCGGGCCGAGCCGGTCATGCCGAGCAGGGTGAAGGTGATCACCGCCGCGAACACGGGCATGAGCACCGCGTTGGCCATCATGATCACGCCCATGGTCAGCGAATTTTCAAAAAAATAGGTCATGCTCACCGAGCAGTAGAACAGCGACGATATCATCAGGAACAGGAGCGCGCGGCGCGATCCCTCCTCCATGGCCACCGCCTCGAAAAACTTGACGGGCGACCGCAGGACGCTGAGCAACACCTCGAAATATTCCCTTATGTTCATCCGGGAACCGGTAGCGCACGTGGATTCCATACCCCTTCCTCCTTGTGCTTTCAGAAAATATCCCTGGCGTACTCGACCACGCCCCAGAGCAGCATGACCATGGTCATCACGAACAGGATTCTCCGTTCGGTCCGCTTGCTGAAATAGGTGACGCCGTCCCTGTGCATGAAGGCGCTTCCCCTGTCTTCCCTGTCTTCCATCGCGTTCATTTCCTTCCTCCTTGGTGATGGCCGACGGCCCGCCCGAAGGCGGGCCGCCGGGTTTTCGGATTGTGCGGGTTGGCTAGAACGCCGGCAAACTGCCGAATCCAATGCCCGACCAGTATACGGCCGTGAGCAGGACGATCACGATGTTGGCGACGAACCACAGGGGCACGCCGACCCGGAGGTAGTCCTTGGGCTCCAGGTAGCCGGACGCATACACGATGGCGTTCGGCGGGGTGCCGATGATCAGGCAGTAGGCGAAGGAAGACGCCACTGCGGTGGCCATGGCCATGAACGGCAGGAACGTGGTGCCCGGGTGGACGATGCTCGCCATGTTCAGGGTGATGGGACCGACTGCGGCGGCTGCCGGGCCGTCGGCCATCAGGTTGGTCAGGATGGCGGTGAGGCCGTTGGAGGTGAGCATCAGCGGGAGGCCCTTGCTCATGCCCAGCGGGGCCAGCATGTCGATGACGGACTGGGCGATCCAGTAGGCGGCGCCGGTCTTGTCCAGGGTGCGGCCGAAGATGATCGCGCCCGCGTACAGCCAGACAACGCCCCAGTCGACCTTTTCCTGGTAGTCGCGCCAGTTGACCACGCCCGCCAGCAGGTAGGCCAGTGCGCCGGCGACCGCGATGACGCCGATGCCAAGGCGAACGGGGTAGATGCCCAGGTTGTAGAACTCCTTTTCCGTGAACCAGCCGAAGACCATGATCACGAAGATGATCATCGCCCAGATCTGGGT
The DNA here is from genome assembly GCA_036584335.1 of Pseudodesulfovibrio sp. Taxonomy (GTDB): domain Bacteria; phylum Desulfobacterota; class Desulfovibrionia; order Desulfovibrionales; family Desulfovibrionaceae; genus Pseudodesulfovibrio. The sequence goes on from JAZHDH010000305.1 coordinate 24,806, forward strand.
CCTGTTCCACTTGCCCATCTTGCTGATCTCGCCTTCCAGGTGGCGCATGGCCGGGGCCAGGGAGGTGATGCGGGGCTTGAAGAGCATGTTGGTGGCGATCCAGGTGATGGGGATCATGACGAAGATGAAGGGCATGCAGTACATCATCCACTGGGCGTAGCCGATGTCCATGCCGAACATGTCGGTCAGGTAGGTCATCATGATGACGTTGCGCGCGCCGCCGGACGGAGCGCCGGGACCGCCGATGTTGCAGGCCATGGCGATGGTGATCATCAGCATCTTGGCCAGTTCCTTGTCCTCGGGGACTTCGTCGGTCAGGCTGTTCTGGTAGAGCAGCATGCCGATGGGCAGGAACATGGCGGCCAGGGCGTGGTCCGAGATGAACGCGGCCAGCGGGGCGATGATGACGAAGAAGATGAGGGTGATCCAGCGGACGTTGGGCACGGCGAGCTTCTTGAACATCATCAGGCACATGCGCTTGTCCACGCCGGTCTTGACGAAGGCCGCCGCGAACATGAGCGAACCCATGATGAACCAGCAGGCGTCGTCCCAGTACAGTCCGGCCACCTCGCTACGCGAGACCACGCCGGTGAAGACCAGGATGAGGCCGATGGCGAAGGCCACGCCGGGCAGCGGGATGCACTCGGTCATGAAGCAGAAGACGACGAACACGACCATGGCGATGGCGACCTTGATATTCCAGGCCCCCTTGTCCGCGCTCTTCTGGTCGCCCTTGGACAGTTCGTCGTACTTGATGCCCTTGAGCCGCAGGTCGAAGGCACCCTTGAGCGTGGTCAGGTAGACGTCGTCGGGGACGTTTTCCTTGATGTATTCATGGGCGCGCTTGAAGTTGGCACCGTCCACCGGGATCTTGTACTTCTTGGCCCACTTCGCATCGCGCTTGAGGAAGCGCGCCTTGGACAGGGCGCCCATGCGCATGTTCTGTTCCATCATCTGCGCGGCCAGGAGCTGCCACTGCTCGCAGTCGGAGCTCTTTTTCTGGAACAGCTGCTGGCACAGGTAGTTGGTCACGACCTTGGGGCCGACCGAGTATTGGATGCCGACGTCCTTCATGCCCTGCGGCGTGGGCATGAGCAGGACAGCGACGAAGAGCACCACCGGAAATATGAAGAGCTTCCAGTTGACATACTTGTCGTAACCGGTCGCCTTTTTCGTAGTTTGAGCCATGTCTAACCTCGGGATGTTTCGGTGAACTAGCTGGAAGCGATGATCTTCGCGATCTCGTAGAAGAGCTCCTGCTCACGGACCACGCCGACGTCCTTGCCGTTGGCCTGCACCAGCATGCGCCGGGCCGGGCCGGAGACCATGGTGTTGGCCACATCCATGAGGTTGGCGTTGACGTCGATGGTCGGGAGGGAGTCGGTCATGAACTCGCTGACGGGCTTGTTCATGATTTCCTTGACGCGCGAGGTGAACAGCCCCTGCCAGAACATGGTCGAATATTGCAGACTGTCGGCCATCGAAGGCTTGGGCGCGGAAAGATATCCGGGCCGGGCGGCGTCGATGAGATCGAGCGGGCTGAGGATGCCGACGACCTTGCCGTCGAGTCCGGTGATCAGGACCGAGCGGTGGCCCGTGTCCATGAGCCGGTCGGTGGCCATCAGATGGCGCATGGCTTTTTCCAGCGCCTTGATGGCGTCCTTGACCTTGCTGTCCAGGGGAATCTGGGTGTACCGCTCCAGCGGGATCATGATGTCGCCGGCCAGCTTCTCCACGTAGGGGACCTTGGCGGCATACTCGTAGGCATCCTTGATCTTGGCGCTGAGCAGGTCCACGTCACAGGGCTTCGCCAGATAGTCGAAGGCGCCAGTTTCGTAGGCTTTCTTGGCGCCCGGAACGTCGCCATGCCCGGTGAGCATGATCACGGGCAGATCCGGCAGCTGCGCCTTGATCAGCTTCAGCGTGTCGTGGCCGTCGAGCCCGCCCATCTTCACGTCGAGAATGACGACGTCCGGGCTGTCGGCCAGCTTGTCCAACGCTTCCTCTCCACTGCCTGCAAGAATCGTCTCGAATCCTTTGCGGGACAGTATTTTCGCTGTCGTGGTGCGAAAGCGTTCCTCATCGTCTACCATGAGGACCTTGATGTTAACCATTGCAACCTCCTTGTGTTCTAACGCAATCCCCCCTGCCCTTCCGAGGATTCGGCCATCTGGGCAGAGTGGATTTTTTGCTTTTGACGAGAGACCTTCTCGAACGCCTCCTCGGCCTTCTTGAGAAAGTCCTTCATGCTGACGGGCTTGATCAGATAGTCGAGAGCGCCGAGCTTGAGGCCCTCCACGGCGGTTTCCATGGTGGCGTGCCCGGTCAGGATGACGACCTCGATGAGGGGGTAGTCCTTCTTGATGCACTGCAGGGTTTCCATGCCGTCCATCCCGGGCATCTTGATGTCCAGAAAGATGACATCCACGTCCTTCTCCTTCAGCAGGTCCAGCGCCGCGCGGCCAGACGTGGCCGTGAAGGCCTCGATGCCGATCTTCTCGAACAGCTTTTTGGTCGTGCTGAGGAGCCGTTCCTCGTCGTCCACCAACAGAATTCTCAATTGTTCCATGATCTCACCATTCGAATGAATTGCACATTGAACGCGTAACGCCCCTCCCTTAGCAACCCGCATGCCAATCACAACACCTCAAATTTAATGACTTTATTCGTGCAAATAATTTAGCAAGCCTGTTTTGCGAGATATTTTTCATGCAAAACATCCTGCGCGACGGCCAGCGGCGCAATCGATGACGTCGGCGAAAAACTTCGATATACCGGGGAAATGGCGGGCCGATCCGGCCCAGGCCGTCCGGCGGCGGCCCCCATATTGTGGCAAGGCATGGTTGCTGCATGTTGCCGGACGCAAACAAACCATGGAGAGTTGCCGTGTCCCTGCCTTCCCTCTACTACGACAAAAACGACTACAAGCTGCTGGATATCCTCAACGACCTCATGAACAGGGGCGTCGACCGCTCGCACTTCAAGACCATCCTTGAACCGTACCTGCGCCCGCACGGCATCAAGGAGCTGGCCGCCGAGCCCGCCCTGCGCATCGGGTATGCGATCATGCATCTGCTGCAGTCGCTCAAGTCCGAGCAATCGTCCGACCGGATCAAGGCGCTGATCGCGCTGCGCGACGAGACCCTGGCCGCCGCCAGGGGCAGCATGCGCAACAATCGGGCGCGCGTGCTGGTGCAGATCGGCAAGGAGCTGATCCGAGCCCGGGGCGACGACGAGAAACAGCTGGAGCTGGCCCACGATTTCCGCCGGGCCGCCGTGGGCAAGGTCGGCTTTCTGCGCCGCCAGATGAAAAAATACCACCTGCTGGAGATGCCCGAGGAGTGGAACCAGGTCACCTTCGACGACCGCGTCCACGACGCCAACAGCAAGGGGCGCAAGTCCGCCACCCATCTGATCATGGACGCCTGGGTCAAGGGCATTCGCCACCTGACCGTGGTCTATTACGATTTCATGGAACCCGCCGTGGCCCGGGAGCTGTTCGCCTCGGCCCGCATCCTCGGGGTGTCTGTGCGCGTGGGCATCGAATACCGCGCCCTGCACCGGGGGCGGCTGATCAAGATCGTCTGGAGCCCCAACGGGTTGCAGGATGATTCCGACCGCGACGAATTCTTCCGCCAGGAGGCGGTGCAGGAACTGATGCGCCTGGGCCGACAGGTCCAGGCCGATCGGACGCTGTACGTCCGGGCCGTGACCGAGCAGTTCAACGAGGTCCACCGCAAATCCATGCAGCAGGAATTCGGCGTGCTGTCTCCCGCCATCGATTACCAGGACCTGGTGCGGGTCATCGGCACCGGGCAGCCGTCCATCTTCCACCTGGGCAACCACATCCACGAGCGGCTCATGCCCCTGTTCGCCGAAAGGGTGGAAGCGCTGCGTGTCCAGTACGCCGCCGCCGACTATGACACCAAGGCGGCCATAGCCATGCAGTTGGAATCACTCGATTCCCTGGACGCGGAAACCATCGTGGAGCGCTACCTGCTGCCCCGGGAGAACCCCGGGGTTTCCGACCCGGACGACCCGCATCGGGGCGACGCGGCGCCCGAACTGCTGCGCCTGTACCCCGACGAACTCACGGCCCGGCTGCGCCACGCCTGCCCGGCCAGCCACCTGACCCTGATCCTCGCGGACCTGGAGCTGGCCGACGTCCTGGAGATCCTCTACGACTGCCAGGGCCGGATCTCGCATTTCGAGATATTCAACATCAAATCCCTGACCGAATTGCAGGTGCGCCGCCGCCTGCCCATCAGCCAGTTGCAGCAGGCGATCAACGAACACAACGCCGTCACCCTGAAACGGATGATCCACAACTGCATCGAACGGCTCCAGGCGTGCGCCGATCCCGGCGCGGCGGAGCAGGCCATCCGGCTGGAGGAAATCCTTTCCGACTTCCATCAGCTGCTCGACCGCTATCGCCGCCACCCGCTCAAGGGCACCATCGGCAGCGGCTCCACCGGCCGCTCCACCCGCACCCACGGCATGGGCTTCGCCGTGGTCGACACCCTGCCGCTCCGGTCCCAGCGCGAGGTCCGCGCCGGCCCGACATCCAGCTGCATCCCGGTGGTGGGCGACGTGTCCTCGGCCGTGGAATTCATCAATCCGGCGCGCAGGCCGGGACGGCCCCGGGGGCTGATCCAGGCCCTGGCCCAGCTGCCCGGGGTGCGCAACCTGCTTTGCGCCAGGCGCAACCGCTGGCGCGTCGAGGGCTACCGCATAGAGGACGGCCGCTGCGGCAACGTCGTCTCCCTGGGCGGCATGAGCCGCGAGGGCAACGGGCTCCAACTCTACGAGGAGCAGGAGACCGGCAAGCGCAAGCCCTCGGCCGAACGGATCAACACCGGGCTGAAGAACCTGTTCAAGGCGCTCCTCGGTTTCATCCCGGCCTTCCTGACCTTCTATCTGACCAAGGAATGGTGGATTCTCGCCTACCTCGGCGGGGTCATCTGGTTCGCCATCACCGGGTTGCGCAACGTCATCCAGTCCGTGCTCGGCGGCGGCGGATTCCGCCGCTCGTCCTACCTGACCTGGCATGATTACATCAACTGGGAGCGCATCGCCGACTCCCTGCTCTACACCGGGTTTTCCGTGCCCCTGCTCGACTGGCTGTGCAAGTCGCTGCTGCTCGACCAGGGGTTCGGCATCACCACGGCCACGGACCCCCTGCTGCTGTACACGATCATGGCCCTGACCAACGGCGTCTACATATCGACCCACAACCTGTTCCGGGGCCTGCCGCGCAAGGCGGCGCTGGGAAACTTCTTCCGCAGCGTGTTCTCCATCCCGGTGGCCTTCGCCTTCAACATGGTCGTCAGTTCGATCTTGCAGTGGCACGGCGTGACCGACGTCGCCGCAGTGCTTCAGCTCTGGGCCGCCGTCATCTCCAAGCTCGCCTCGGACTGCGTGGCGGGGATCATCGAGGGACTGGCCGACCGGGGGCACAACATCGCCATGCGCAACTGGGACTACAGCGAGAAAATCCGCCAGGTCTTCGAGCTCTTCACCCAACTCGAAATAGCCTTCCCCACCCGCAACATGCTCGAAACCCTGGCCAAGCCCGAGGACTTCATCGAACTGTCGCGCTCGTCGGGAACGGACCACGTTTCCGAGGTCATGGCCAACGCCCTGGACCTGCTCTACATCCGCATGTACAAGCCGCGCGCCCGCGAGGCCCTGCGGCAGGCCATGGAGCGGATGAACGGGGACGAACTCGACGTCTTTGTCGCCTCTCAGCAGGTTCTGGCCGAGGAAAAGGAAGTCTCCATGCTCTTCGTCAACGGACTGGTGGGCCGGAACTTCTCCCGGGCCTTGTCGTTCTACCTGGTCCGCTACCGCGACTATCTGGATGAATTGGACAGGGACGTCGCGTGCTTCCGGCGCCGGTCCGACGATGACGGGCCGGCACCGGCAATGATCTGCTGACGAAGCGGGACGCCGCCGCGAAACGATCGTTGCGGCGTCCTACCCGCGCATGCCCGGCACGGTGATGGTGAAGACCGTGCCCTCTCCCTTCTGGCTTTCCACGGTCAGTTCGCCGCCCAGGGAATCGATGATGCTGTAACAGACCGAAAGCCCCATGCCGGTTCCCTGGCCCGGGGCCTTGGTCGTGTAGAAGGGAATGAAAATCTTCTCCATGGTTTCCTTGGACATGCCGCAGCCGTTGTCCTGCACGCGGATCACGGCGTTGCCGCCCTTGTCGCCCCCGGCGTGGATGGATATCTCGCCGCCGCTGGAGCCGTGGCGGTCGACCACGGCATAGATGGCGTTGTTCAGCAGGTTGATCATCACCTGCTGCATCTGGCCCGGATCGGCCTCGATGACCGGCGCCGAACCGTCCACGTGGCACTCCATGCGCACGCCGTGCACGCTCGCCTTGTTCTCGACCATGGCCCCGACCTTGGGCAGGTAGGCGGTCAGGTCGATGGGCTGCAACTCGGGCGCGTCCTGCCGGCCGAAGCGCAGGATCTCGCGGGTGATGCCCGCGCAGCGGTCGATCTGGACCCGGAACTGCTCGGCAACATCCCGGATCTCGGCGCAAAGCTCGGCCGATGCGCCGTTCTTGGCGATGTCCTCCAGGTCCATGTCGAGCAGGGCCAGGTCGGCCTTCATGATCTGGAGGGGATTGTTGATCTCGTGGGCGAACCCGGCGGACATCTCGCCCAGTTCGGCCAGCCGCGCCGCCTGGAGCAGCTGATGCTCCAGCTTGCCCACGGCCTCGGCCTGACGCTTGAGCGTGTCGACCACGCGGCGGCTGACCACCAGGGCCAGCCAGAGGATGATCGCCCCGCCGCACAGCAGGATGACCAGCACCGCATAGACGGCCATGGTCGTGGAACCGAAGGCCTCGTCGCGCTTCTGGCGGACGATGAGCCGCCACTTGCCGTCATTCATGGCCGCCGAGGCGAACAGGTACGCGGTGTCCTTGACCTCGCCCATGAAGGTCATGACCGCGCCCGCCTGGGCGGGATACCCGAACAGGTCCTTTTCCAGCAGATCGCCGCCGGACCGGCGTCTGGTCTGGAGCAATCCGTCGTTATTGAGAATGTACGCCTCGCCCGAATCGCCGATGCTGATCTTTTCCACGATCCGGCCGAACAGGGCGGAATCCACCGTGGCCCGGAGCACCCAGACCTTGCCGCCGATGCGCCGCGCCACCGCGATCACGAAATGGGGCATGTTGCGGTATCCCAGGAAAATATCGCTGATATAATACCCCTTTCTCAGGGTCTCCACGTACCAGGCCGCGCTGCGGTAGTCCTTGCCCAGCAGGTCGTGGGGGCCGACGTAGGCCACCTGCGCGCCCGCAGGATCAATGATGCCCATGTCGCTGAAGGCGCTGCCGCCCACCGTGCGCATCTCCTCCACCTCGGCCTGGGTGCCGGGACCGCCCAGGGAATCCTGCGGGACCATGGCCAGAAAGGCCTCCAGGTCGCCCCGCCGCTCGTCCAGGAAGCCGTCCACCAGCTGCCGGTGGTCGGCCGCAGCCTGCCGGATGGCGCCCACTGCGAAGTGTTCCGTGGTCTGGACAAAGGAATAGAAGCCCACACCCGCCGCCAGGAGCAGGGGCACTGCGGGCACGATGAGCATGGAAACGAACAGCAGCCTGTGAACGCCGGAAAACAACATGTCGCTTTTCATACCGAGCCGCCTGATTCATTGCGTGAAGTTGCCAGAAAACAACCAGTTATTTCAGTGTAATGATTAAAACAAGCACTTGGCGCAATTGCGCAAAGTTTTTCAGTGCAAAAAGAGCAATCATCGTGCCATTTCCGATGTTGACAAAAGGGACGGCAACGCCTTAGGGCAGTCGGAGAGGGAAGACCGGCTCCGCAAACCGGCGGATTCGTCTTATCCGGAGGAACGCATGAAAGAACGCCGCGACCCACCCCGAACCTTCCATCTGCTGCCCGCCTGGCTGCACAGCGGCCTGCTCTCCCGGCTGGGCCTCCGGGGCAAGCTGCTCCTCGCCCTGCTCCCCTCCATCATCGTCATCCAGTTGGCCACCGGATTCGCCTCCTACAAGGTGTCCGAAGGGTTCATCAACATAGCCATCGAGCGTTCCGTGACCATGAACACCATGGCCATGGCCCACGAGATGGAGCTGTTCCTGGAAAACTGCCGGGAAGACCTGCTTTTCTTCGCCCAGGGGACCATGCAGCCCGAATCCCTGCGCCTGGAGCTCGAACGGCGGCTCAAGGCCGGAGCCATTCCCTATCAGGAACTGTGCTACCTCCCGGCCTCGGACGGCGAACCGGTCCTGCTCGTGCGCCGGGGCGACGCCGTCCTCCCGCTCCCGGCCGGGGGCCACGGCCGGGTGGACCCGCCGCCCTTCGGCGAGCTGAACCGGCTGGAATCGCTCGATCCCGGCCGGGTTTCCGTGTCCGACATCATGGAAGTCACCTACCCCATGCCCGACGACCACGCCTCGAACCTCCAGGTCAAGGCGCACGTCATCCGCTTCTACACCCCGATCCCGGGCCGCGACGGCGGGGCCTCGGGCCTGCTCTTCCTGTCCGTGGACGCGGCCCTGCTGCGCAACATCCTCTCCCGGTACACCTCGGAACAGTCGCCGCTGTGGGGATTCCAGCGCAGCAACGAACTCCGGTTCACCTATTTTCTGAACCAGGACGGCTGGATTCTCTTCCAGTCCGAGGACGTGCGCAAGCCGGATACGGCCCTGACCACCTATCTCGCCCGCGAAAACTTCAACGGCACCCTGGGCAAGGCCGGGCACGGCGCGGCCTTTCGGCCCAACGCGGACCATCTGCGCTACTGGGAGGCCGTGGAGGGCGTCCGGCAGAAGCAGCACGGCATCAAGATCGTGCCCGAAGAGCGCATGGGCAAATCCGTGGTCGACTCCTTTTATTTCAGCTACGCGCCGGTCCTGTTCCGGGGGAAGGCCGGAGAGGCTCCATCCATCTTCGGCGGCGTGGTCTTCGTGGACCGCAGCCAGCTGCCGGTCATCGCCGGATACGAAAGCACGGACGTCATGCTCCTGGTCACGGCCGGAGCCGTGGTCCTGGTGGCCCTCCTGGTTTTCTGGTTCGGCCGGATCTTCACCAAGCCCATCCGGATGCTGGCCGACCGCATGGGGGAGCTGAACACCCTGGACGAAATGGAGGAAATCCACCTGCCCTACACCGGGTTCGACTTCAACCGCCTCCAGCAGTCCATCAACAACATCATCCGCAAGGTCAAGGAACAGGTCCGCGAAATCCAGGTCCGCGACGAGGCCATCCTCAACGTGAACAACCGCGAGCGGGCCTCGCTCACGCGCGAGCGCGCCCTGCTGGCCGAGGCCGAGGTCAGCCGCATTCCCGAGATCATCGGCCAGGGACCGGCCATTTCCGTGATGAAGGTCAACATCCTCAAAGCCGCCCAGGCGGGCGTGGACGTACTCATCTCCGGCGAGACCGGCACCGGCAAGCAGCTGGTGGCCGAGGCCATCCACCACCACAGCAGCCGCTCCGATGAGCCCTTCGTCTCCATCAACTGCGGCGCGCTGGATGAAAACCTGCTGCTCGACGCCCTCTTCGGCCACGTCAAGGGCGCGTTCTCGGACGCCAAGGACGACCGCAAGGGCGCGTTCGTCGAGGCCAACGGAGGCACCCTGTTCCTCGACGAAATCCAGTCGGCTTCGTCCAAGGTGCAGCAGTCCTTGCTGCGCGCCATCGCCACGCGCAAGGTCAAGCCCCTGGGCAGCGACCGCGAGCAGTCCGTGGACGTGCGCATCGTGGCCGCCACCAACGTGGACATCCCGACCATGATCGAGGAGAAGGCCTTCCGCGAGGACCTGTACTACCGGCTCAAGGTCGTCTCCATCGCCACCCCGCCGCTGCGGCTCCACCGCGAGAACATCGCCCTGCTGGCCGTCTACTACCTGCAGCAGGCCGAACAGCTCGCCGGACGGTCCAACCTCGGCCTGAGCAAGGGCGCCCTGGCCAAGCTGACCACCTACGACTGGCCCGGCAACGTGCGCGAACTGGTCAACTCCATCACCCGCGCCGCCATCATGGCCGAGACCGACACCATCCAGGCGGAGGAAGTGCGGCTGGAAAACGAAAGCGAGGCGGACCGCCTCTCCTCGTCCCCCGCACCCGCGCCCGCACGCCGGGGTGCGTCCTCCGAGGACCTCGCACCGGCAGCCATCGACGCCGGGGGAGAGGCCGACCCCGAGACCCCCCTCAACGAACGCCAGAAGGGCGCCTGGGCCGTCATCCAGCGCAACGGCACGGTCACCCGCAAGGAATATCAGGACATGGTCGGCGGCCAGCTGCCCACGCGCACCGCCATCTACGACCTCCAGGACTTCGTCCGGCGCGGCCTGCTGGTCAAGCGCGGCAAGGGGCCTTCCACCCGCTATGAGGTGATCGGCAAATAGCAAGGAAGCACGGCCGGAACCGACCGGCCGCGCCCCGTTCGCAGTCCCGGTCCGGGTGTTCCCCTGCGGTGGGCGCCCCCCGGGCGCCGTTTCCTTTCGGCTCAAGACGTGCTACAGGTCTGCATTCCTTCATCACCAGCGATCCCCGAGGACGACCATGCACGACAGACTCCCCTGGCCCGAATACTTCATGCGCATCGCCCACCTGGTCGCGCAGCGGTCCACCTGCATCCGGCGCGCCGTGGGGGCCATCGCCGTGCGCGACAAGCGCATCCTCGCCACCGGATACAACGGCGTGCCCACCGGCATCGCCCACTGCGAAGAGGTGGGCTGCATCCGCGACAAGCTCGGCATCCCCTCGGGAGAGCGCCACGAACTGTGCCGGGGGCTGCACGCAGAGCAGAACGTCATCATCCAGGCGGCCACCCACAACCTGGACCTCAAGGGATGCGACATCTACTGCACCACCAAGCCCTGCATCCTGTGCACCAAGATGCTGATCAACTGCGAGGTGCGAAACATCTATTACGCGCAGAACTATCCGGACGAGCTTTCCGAGCAGATGCTCGACGAGGCGGGGGTGAACCATGTGTTCATGGAAGGCGACTTCGACTAGCGCCGAAGCGTTCATGGCCCGGGCCGTGGACCTGGCCTACCGGGGCCGGGGGGCCACCGCGCCCAACCCCTGCGTCGGGGCCGTGCTGGTCTTTGATGGCCGCATCGTGGCCGAAGGCTGGCACCGCCGCTTCGGCGGCCCCCACGCCGAGCGCGAATGCCTGGCCGACGCCCGGGAGCGGGGCGTCGACCCGCGCGGCATGACCATGTACGTCACCCTGGAGCCGTGCAACCACACCGGCAAGACCCCGCCCTGCGTGGACGCCCTGATCGAGGCGGGCGTGGCCGAAGTGGTGGTGGGCGCCCTGGACCCCAACCCCGTGGCCGCCGGCGGGGCCGAGCGGCTGGCCGCGAGCGGCATCAAGGTCGTCTGCGGCGTGCTCGAACGCGAATGCCTGGACCTGACCGCCGATTTCCGGCTGTGGAAGGACTCCCACTCGCCCTACAACATCGTCAAGATGGCCGCCACCCTGGACGGACGGATCGCCTCCCGCTTCCGCAGGCCCGAGCCCGTGTCCTGCCCCGAGTCCTTCGACCGCGTCCACGAGCTGCGCTCCCGGGTGGGCGCGGTGATCGTCGGCGGAGGCACCTTCCACGCCGACGACCCGAGCCTGAACTGCCGGTTGCCGTCCCTGCCCGCCGACTTCGTCCAGCCCCTGGCCGTGGTCGTCACCTCGCGCCTGCCCGCCGCGCCGGAGCAGCACACCGTGCTGCGCACCCGGCCCGAGCGCGCCGTGTTCATGACCACCGAGGACGCGGCCCGCAGCCGCCAGGCGGACCGGCTGCGCGAGCGCGGCACCTCGGTCTGGCCCCTGCCCGGCAAACCCGGCAACCTTTCCCTGACCCCCGGTTTCGAGCGGCTGCGCTACGACCTGGGCTGCCACTACACCCTGATCGAGGGCGGCGGCCGCTTCGCCCTGCACTGCGCCCTGCAGGGCCTGGCCGACGAGTTCGTGCACTTCGTGGCCCCGCGCATCCTGGGCGACGACCAGGCCCCGGCAGCCTACTGCGGCCGCGAGGGCGTGACCATGGCCCAGGCCCTGCCCCTGCGCATCATCCGCTCCGAAATGTGCGGGCGCGACATGATGCTCACCCTGCGCCCCGAATGAAATGCCGCATTGGACAAAGGGTGGAAAAATCGGCTACGGGATACGCATGGCTTTTTTTCGTAGCCGACCGGCATTCATGGTTCCCCTGGTTCTGGCCGCGCTGATCCTGGCCGCGCCCCTTGCGGCGCAGCCCCAATCGCCGGAACAGCTGACCTATCTGACCGAGGAATACTATCCGTTCAACTATGCCGACGGCGGCACGGTGCGCGGCGTATCGGCCGACCTGCTGCGCATGGTCTGGAACCGGCTGGGCGTGCAGGAACAATCCATCGAGATCCTGCCCTGGGCCAGAGCCTACGAACTGGCCCGCCACCAGCCCGGCACGGTACTTTTCGGCATGGCCCGCACCCCGGAACGCGAATCCATGTTCCGCTGGGCCGGTCCCATCTTCAACGTCCGCTTCGTACTCATCGCCAAGAAGTCCAAGCAGATACAAGTGCGCAGCCTCGACCAGCTCAATGGCTACTGCATCGGCACGGTGCGCGGCGACGTGGCCCACACCCTGCTCGCGCCCCATTTGCGCGAATGCACGGTGGAGGCGGTGGCCGACATGAAGCAGAACGTGCGCAAGCTGGTGGAGGACCGGCTGGACATGGTGGCCTACGAAGAACACAGCTGGCCCGGGCTGGCCACTCGCATGGGCGTGGACCCGGACCAGTTCGAAACCGTCTTCCTGCTGCGCGAAACCCCCATCTACTTCGCTTTTCACATCGATACGGACCCGAGCCTGCTGGCAGCGTTCCAGGAAGCCCTTGATTCGGTCACAGCATCACAATACTACCCCATGATCTTGAATACCTACCTGAAGTAGCCTCGCATTCCGCACTGCACGCCGTTCTTTTGCCTTGACAATACGAACCAGAACTCATATTCATTTTTCTCACAAGGAGAAGCCATGGAAAAGCGATTCAACGAACAGGGCGGCCACGTGTTCAACTGGCGAAAACAATGGACCCTCGACAACCCGGTCAGACGGTGGCTGCATCCCCCGGCAAAGTTGCTCGGCGGCTTTGTCCGACCCGGCATGACCGTGGTGGACGCGGGTTGCGGCACCGGATTGTTCTCTCTGGCCATGGCCGAGATGGTCGGCCCCGAAGGCCGCGTCTTCGCCGTGGACCTCCAGCCGGAAGCCCTGGCCCGGGTCGCGGCCAAGGCGGAGCGGGCCGGGTTGCACCCGATCATCGAACCGCGACAATGCGGGGCGGACGACATCGGCGAACTCCCGGCCTGCGACTTCGCCCTCGCCTTCTACATGGCGCACGAAGTTCCGGACATCGACGTCTTCTTCAACCGGATGCATCAGTGCCTGCGGCCAGGATCGACCCTGCTCCTCATCGAGCCCCGATTCCACATCCGGCGGGCTTTCTTTGCGGGCGAGCTCACCGCTGCGCAAAAGGCGGGATTCTCCGTCACACCGGCCCCTTCCATCCTGGGCAGTCACGCCGCAGCCTTGCGAAAAGATTGATGAAACGTCAGATCCGGGCACCATCCCGCAGGAAAACGCCATGAGCAACGAAAAAGCTACGCGCACCCCCAGGCAGGCACGCAGCATCGAAAAACGCCGACGGCTCATGGACGCCGCCATGCGCCTGTTCGACCGGGACGGATTCGAGGGAACCACGGCCAAAGCCGTCGCCCGCGAGGCCGGTGTCTCCATCGGCACCTTCTACGCCTACTTCAGCGACAAGAAGGAACTGCTCATGGATATCCTCGCGGAACACACGGGCGAGGTTCACCACCTTGTATTCGGGAAGCTGGGGGACGCCGTCCGGGACGGGGCAAGCGGCCGGGAGATCATGCGCCTTGCCGTGGCAGCGGGGCACGCCACCCACTGGCAGCCGCCCGGCCTGCTGCGCGTGCTGCTCGCCCTGCGCCACACGGACGACGACATGCGCCGGTTCCAGGAAGCCGAGGAGCGGGCGCTCCTCACCCGGCTGCACGCGATCTTGAAGATACTGGCCCCCCGCCTGCGGGTTACGGACAGGGAGGCGGCCGCCTTCATCCTCGCGACCGCTTTCGAGGCGGTCCTGCACTCCGCCATCGTCTTCGAGCAGGACATCGAACGGGAACGGCTCTTCGACGCCCTCGCCGACATGGGCGCGGCCTATCTCTTCGCCGATCCCGACGC
>JAZHDH010000306.1:0-10250 GCA_036584335.1 Pseudodesulfovibrio sp.
TGGCAGATGATGGCGATGCCGAGCACCGCGCAGTTGGTGGTGATCAGCGGCAGGAAGATGCCGAGCGACTTGTAGAGCGGGGGCACGGCTTTCTTGAGGAACATTTCCACGAACTGGACCAGGGCGGCGATGACCAGGATGAAGGCGATGGTCTGGAGGTAGCCCAGGTCGTTCGGCGTGAGCAGGAACTTCTGGACGCACCAGGTGATGGCTGCGGCCATGGTGGCCACGAAGACCACGGCGAGCCCCATGCCGATGGCCACGCCCGAGCTTTTGGACGTGCCGATGAACGGGCAGTTGCCCAGGTATTGCGCCAGGACGATGTTGTTGACGAAGATGGCGGCGATGACGAGGACGAAGTAATCCATGGCGACCCCCTATGCGTCCTTGTGTGCGCACATGCCGCAGCTCTTGCAGTCGTGGCCCGGGCCTTGGATGGGCTCCAGGCCCTTGGCGCGGCGCTGCCGGTTGGTCAGCATGTTCATGCCCGCCAGGATCAGGCCGAGGCAGACGAACGCGCCCGGGGCCTCGACCATGAAGGTGAAGGGCTTGTACCAGCCGCCCACGACCTGCATGCCGAACCAGGTGCCGTAGCCGAACAGTTCGCGGATGGAGCCGAGAAAGGTCAGGGCCAGGGTGTAGCCCACGCCCATGCCCATGCCGTCGGCCACGGAAAGCAGAACCGGGTTCTTGGAGGCGAAGGCCTCGGCCCGGCCCAGGATGATGCAGTTGACCACGATCAGCGGCACGAAGATGCCGAGCTGCTGGTAGAGCGGATAGGCGTAGGCCTGCATCAGGAGTTCGACGCAGACCACCAGCGAGGCGGCGACCACGATGAAGCAGGCGATGCGCACCTTGGCCGGAATGACTTTGCGCAGCAGCGAGACGAGCAGATTGGACAGGGCCAGCACGAAAATGACGGCCACGCCCATGCCGAAGCCGTTGTAGGCGGTCTTGGTCACGGCCAGCGTCGGACACAGGCCGAGCACCAGCTTGAACGGGGGGAGGTCGGTCCACAGCCCCTTGGAGAATTCTTTCCACAGCGTGCTCATGTCGTCTCCCTAGGAGCCCCAGGCGGTCCTGACCTGGTCCTTGATCTGTTGGAAGGTCTTGATGGCGTCGTTGACGGCGGCCACCGTGCCCGTGGACGATATGGTCGCCCCGGAAACGGCCGCGATGTCGCCGCCCGCCTTGCTCAGGGCCACTTCCCTGGTGGTGTGCCCCGTGAACTGGTTGCGGAACTCGGGCTCCACGATGCGCTGGCCCAGGCCCGGCGTTTCCTTGAGCGTGGTCACGCCGATGCCCACGAGGGTGTCGCCGTCGGTGGAGAACCCGACCATGATGCCGATGGGGCCGCCGTATCCCCTGCCGAAGGTCTCGAAGGCCACGCCGGTCAGCTTGCCGCCTTTTGTGGCCGGGAAGACCGTGACCGGGCCAGCGGGCAGGGTGAAGGTCTTGCGGTCCTTGACCGGGTTGTTGTCGCAGTCGGCGAAGATCTGCTTCAGGGCCGGACCCTGGACGTAGGTCATGACCTGCTCCTCAATCTTCTGACTGGTGGCCTGGCGCACCGTGGCCAGGGTCAGGCCCGACAGGCCGCAGATCAGCGACAGGACCACGATCATCTTGAGCATTTCCTTCATGGCCTAGCCCTCCCCGGTCAGCGTGCAGGGGCCGCCGAAGGGCCTGGGGCGGATGCGGTCGAGCAGCGGCGTGAACAGGTTGGCCAGCAGGACGGCGAAGGGTACGCCGTCCGGATACACGCCGTAGACCCGGATGATCACGACCATGGTCCCGGCCATCAGGCCGAAGAGCAGGGACGGGATGAGGCCCACGGGTGTGGATGCCGGTTCCGTGGCCAGGAAGAACGCGCCGAAGACCGTGCCTCCCGCCAGCAGGTGGAACAGGGGCGGGGCATAGGTGGCCGGGTCGATCAACTGGTAGATCCAGGCGGTGGCGGCCACTCCGGCCAGGAAGCCCACCGGGATTTCCCAACGGATGTGGCGGCGCGCGAGCAGGAACAGCCCGCCCGCGAGCAAGGCGGCCACCTGAATTTCGCCCAGGCCGCCGAGCTGGCGTCCGGCCAGGAGAGAGGCCGCATCAATGGATTGAACGGACTCCAGGCCGAAAAACTTGAGTTGTTGCAGGGGCGCGGGCAGCTCCAGGCCGAGCATGGTGGCGTTGGTGTCCATGAAGCGTGGCCAGGAGATGCGGCACAAGGCCCAGCCGACCAGGGGCGAGGCCAGGGGATTGGCCCCCAGGCCGCCGTATATCATCTTGCCGAGTACGATGCTGGCGGTCGCGCCCACGCTGACCAGCCACCACGGAGCCGAGGCCGGAAGCAGGAAGGCGAAGAGCATGCCGGTGTGGATGGCGCTCAGGTCGTCCACGGACTGTTCGCGCCCGGTGATGCGGTTGCACAGGCATTCGGCGGTGACGGCCACGGCGCAGGAAAGCGCCATGACCCGGGCGGCCCCCAGTCCGAAGGCGATCAGGGCCATGATGGCTGCGGGCAGCAGTGCGATCAGGGTTTCGCCCATATACCCTTTGATGGTTCGCCCGCAGTGGACGTGGGGCGGCATGCAGACGACGAGCAGTGGTTCCAGGGGCTTCATCGGGCGTCCTCGGCAACGGTTTCGGTTTTGTCCAAGGCCTGGGCTGCGAGCAGCGACAACTCGTACTTGGCCAGGCGGATGTATTGCAGCAGCGGGCGTTTCGCCTTGCACCAGTATCCGCAGATGCCGCATTCGATGCAGGAGTGGATGTGGAACGTCTCGGCCCGCTTGAACTGCTTGAATTCGGCGCAGCGGCTGATCATGCCGGGCATGATCCGGGCCGGGCAGTGGCGTTCGCACTCGCCGCAGCCGAGGCAGAAGTTGTCCGTGGGTTCCAGCCCCTGGCCGGAGCGCAGGATGAACAGGCCTGCGGTTTCCTTGCCCACGCCCTGAGCCGGATCGCGCGCGGGAAGGCCGGCCATCAGTCCGCCCAGGACGACCCGGTCGCCTGGCTGTAACGTGACGCCGGACTCGGCCGCCAGGAAGCCGACGGGCGTGCCGATCTTGATCATGTGGTTCTGGCCGCCGATGGTCATTACCGTCTCGGTCAGCGGGCGGCCCGTCTCCATGATCCGGCCGATGAGATAGAGGTCCTTGACCGAGACGAGCACGGTGTTTTCCGGCAGCCGTCCCGGCGGCACCTCCTGGCCAGTGACCGCCTTGACGACCAGGGGCGGCAGGCCGTTGGGATGGACCGGGGGAACATGCAGGACCGTACAGTTGGCAAAGGCGTTGGCCTGGTTGCCCCTGGCCGCCACCAGATGCATTCGGGAGGGTTCCACGATGCGTTGAATGGCGCCCAGGCCGAGTTCCACTGTCTTGCGATAGTCGCGCAGCAGCGGTTCGTGGATGGAAATGCCGGGTTCGGGCGGCACCGCGTTGACGATGAGGGAAGCGGCCCGGTTCAGGTGGCGGACGTCCACGCCCATTTTCCGGAGCCATTGGCGCAGGCGGTCGCCGCCGCCCGGAGCCGGTTGGGCGGCCTCGGCGCGGTCCTCGCCGCTCACCTCCATGGTGACGGCGTAGGGGGTGACTTCGCGGATGGTCCCGGCCAGAGGCGCGTGCAGGTCGCCGTCACCGTTGCGGTCGGCTCTCGCGATGAGGGTTCCGGCCAGCACCTGGTCGCCGACGCCCAGCACCGGAGTGTGATAGGGCACGGGGATGCTCAACCGGTCAGGGCGGCTTCCCTTGACCAGGGGGCCGGTCTCACCGGCGAGCAGGCTGAAGCTGAAGTTGGTCATGTGCGTTGCATCCCCTATTTCATGTGGCATTGGTTGCAGGCGGCGTCGCCGTAAGGCCCGGCCCCCTGCTTTTCGTGGCAGGCCATGCACTGTTGATGAAAGGCGGCCATGGGCGACGGGATCAGCTTTCCCGCAGGTTGATCGTGGCAGCGGGAGCACGGCGCGGGGTCGGTCTTGGCGGCATGGTCTCGGGTATGGCAGGCGTCGCAGCCCGTGATTCCCTTCTGATAGAAATCGTCATGGCAGTCTGCGCAGCGGGTGTGGGCGGCCGTCTTCAGGTCGGGCTTGCCGCCGTCTGACGCGTCGGTGTGGCAGTTGGAGCAGGCCTGGGGCTCGGGTTCGATGGAAGCGTCATGGTGGCAGGCCCGGCAATTGTCCGGGGCGTAATCCCGTGTATGATCGTCGTGTGAAAAGTTGGCGATGGTGGCCCCGGCGTGGTGGCAGGCGGCACACTGTTTTTTGTCCATGGCGGTCCGGTGGTCGCGGATGAAGGCTTCGTCGTACTGCCCCTTGTGGCATGAGGTGCAGGCAGGGGGGGATTGGTCCTCGCCCGAGGTGTGGTGGCAGACGCCGCACTGGCCCCCCTGGGTTTCCATGTGGGCTTTGTGCGAGAAAATCACGGGTCCGCCCTTGTTTTCCAGGAGGATGCGCACAGGCGGTTTCGCGGCCGGAGCGGGTATCAGGTATCCCGCCAGGGCGACGACGAAGAGGATGCCGGTGGCTACGGCAATGGGAAGCAGGCGTCTTTGCAATGGTTCACCCTCTGGTTTTGCGTATTCGGCTTTCATAGCGGAAAAAGCACGCGTTAGTCCATACCCATGTGGATTGACTCATCACTCAATGCGGGTCTCGCCGCTGTCGGGGATGTCATGGATTCGTCATCGCAAGGTCATACAAAAGGGGAAAGTGTTCACGGAGTTGTAACCGGTAAGGGGTACATAAAATCCATTGCAAACCGTTCAACGACCATCGGGAGGTCCGTGATGATGAAATGGAGTTTGAATCGCGCCGGAATACTGGCGTTGCTGCTGGGCCTGGGAATATCCCTGCTGCCCGGGTGTGCCCAGGAGGCCGCAAAACCCAAGGCCGAGGCCGGGTCAGGCAAGACGGCCAAATATGTCTTTCTCTTCATCGGCGACGGCATGGGGCTGCCGCAGCGCGCGGCCAGCGCCGCCTACTCGGGCGCCAAGCTCGCCATCGACGCCATGCCCGCCCAGGGCATCACCACCACCTATGCCAACGACCGGTTCATCACCGGTTCGGCGGCCTCGGCAACGGCTTTGGCCACGGGGGTGAAGACCAATATCAACTATATTGGCGTGGACCCGACGTTCAAGCCGGTGAAGACCGTGGCTGAAATGGCCCGGGAGCAGGGACGCAAGGTGGGCATCGTCTCCAGCGTATCCATCGATCACGCCACCCCGGCCGCGTTCTACGCCCACGTCAAGACGCGCAAGATGTATCATGAAATCGATCATTCTCTGGCCGAATCCGGATTCGATTTCTTCGGCGGCGGCGGCCTCAAGGACCCCACGGGCAAGAAGTCCAAGGCCCCCTTGGGAGACGCCATGGAGAAGATCAAGGCCAACGGCTACAGGATCGTCAACGACAAGGCGGCGTTCATGGCCCTCAAGCCGGGCGACGGCAAGATCCTGGCCTGGAACAAGTGGCTTCAGGATGACCAGGCCATGCCCTACGTCATGGACATGACCGCCGACGACATCACCCTGCCCGAGTTCACGGCCAAGGCCATCGAGCTGCTGGACAACGACAAGGGCTTCTTTCTGATGGTCGAGGGCGGCAAGATCGACTGGGCCTGCCACGCCAACGACGCGGCCGCTTCCATCCGCAACACCCTGGCCTTCGACGACGCGGTCAAGGAGGCCCTGGCCTTCTACGACAAGCATCCCGCCGAAACCCTGATCGTGGCCACCGGCGACCACGAATGCGGCGGCCTGACCTTGGGATTTGCTGGAACCAAGTATGAGTCCTACTACAACGTCCTGAGCGGCCAGAAGGTTTCCTTCCAGAAGTTCACTGATGAGATCCTCAAGGACTTCAAGGCGCAGGGCGGCACCTTCGACGCCATGAAGCCGATCATCACCGCCCAGTTCGGCCTCAAGTTCGAGGGCGATCCCAAGGCGGATCAGACCGTGCTGGCCGACTTCCAGGTCAAGGAGCTGGAGGACGCCTTCGTCCGCAGCATGAGCGGCGAGAAGATCCAGGGCGGCGAGTATCTGCTCTACGGCGAGTACGATCCGCTCTCCGTGACCCTGACCCACCTGCTCAACGGCAAGGCGGGCCTGGGCTGGACGTCCTACAAGCACACCGGCGTCCCGGTCTCCACCTCGGCCGTCGGCGTGGGCAGCGAGGCCTTCAACGGCAGCTACGACAACACCGACGTGGCCCTGCGCATCATGTCCGCCATGGGCATCGAGCCCAAGCCGCAGTACGTTTCCGCCGTCGGCGTCAAGGTCGCGGCCAACTGAACCTTAACAGCACCGGCAACCGGGTGGGGCGGATCTTCCGTCCCACCCGTTCTGCTTGGCGCGGGGAACCATGCACACCGCAAAAGCCAACCGGCACGACTACGCACTGGTCCTGATCTTCGCCCTCCTCTCCGTCGTCCTGTATTTCGTGCCCACGGGCTTCGCCGAGAAGGTGGACACCGACGCCGTGCGCTGCACCGCCCGGGTGGCGGCCACGGACGACAGCGAGGTCGGCCATTTCGGCCTGATTCGCAAGGGAGAGCAGGGCGTGACCCTGGACGTTCTGGATGGTCCCTTCAAGGGGCGGCGATTCGACGCCCACAACCAGCTTCTGGGGCAACTGGACCGCGACAAGCTGTTTCGGACCGGCGATACGGCCTATGTGGTCATTTCCGTGGGCAAGGGAGGGGAGGTGCTGTACGTGAACCCGCAGGCTCACTACCGGATCGGGCTGGAGATGCTGCTGCTCGGCCTGTTCGCCGCGCTGCTCGTGATCTTCGGCGGCGTCACCGGGCTCAAGGCGCTGCTTTCCTTCGTATTCACCGGAATGGTCATCTGGAAGGTGATGGTGCCGCTCATGCTCAAGGGAGTGGACCCGGTCTGGCTGGCCCTGGGGGTGATCACGCTGCTGTCGGCGGTGATCATCTTCCTGGTGGCGGGCGTCAACCGCACCGGGATGACGGCGTTTTTCGGCGCGTTCCTCGGCGTGCTCACCAGCTGCGCCCTGGCCGTGTATTTCACCAGCGCTCTGCACGTTCACGGCGCGGTCATGCCCTTTGCCGAGACGCTGCTCTACGCGGGCTATAGCCATCTGGACCTGACGCGGGTTTTTGCGGCCGGGGTGTTCCTGGCCTCTTCGGGCGCGGTCATGGATCTGGCCATGGACGTGGCCGCCAGCATGGGCGAGGTGGTGGGGCGCAATCCCGGCCTGTCGCGGGCCGAGGCCGTGGGGTCGGGAATCCGTGTGGGCAGGGCGGTGGTCGGGACCATGACCACCACGCTGCTGCTGGCCTATTCCGGGGGATACGTGACCCTGCTCATGGCCTTCATGGCTCAAGGCATCCCTCTGGGCAGCACGTTCAACTTCATCTATGTGGCCGCCGAGGTCCTCAAGACCCTGGTGGGCAGCTTCGGGCTGGTCACGGTGGCTCCGTTCACGGCCGTGGTCGGCGGGGTGCTGCTGGCCGGGCGCACGCGAGCGGTCATTTCCTGAACAGGATATGCAGGGCCATGGCCAGCGCGAAACAGGCGGTCCCTGCCCACCAAAGGCCCATGGAGAGTTGCGTGGTCAGCAGGACGTAGGCGGCCTTGAGGAGGACTTCGGTGGGGACGGTGTCGAAAAAGTCGGTGACGTCGATGCCGAGCCGCGTCACGGCGTCCAGCAGGGTCACGGAAGGCCATGCTGCGGTGAAGACCCAGGTGGCGGCTTGGAAGGCCAGGGTCAGCAGACAGCCTGCCCAGAAGAGGATTCCCAGGGTTTTGAACATCGCTCGCAAGGGGGTTGAGGGGTGACGGACGTTTTCGGAACGTATATATAATTGCCCGAAAAAAGGCTACAGGGCAGGATGGAGGAAACGTGGAGGGTGCATCGTGAACATCGCGTCCGGGGACAAGGTCCTCATGGAGTTCTCGACCTTCGGCGACCGTTTCCTGAGCATCGTCACCGACGTGCGCAAGGACGGTCGTCTTCTCGTGTATTCCCCCATTCCCGCCCTCGTTGTGGAGCGGCTTCGGACCGACGCATCGGCCCAGGTCCGGTTTGCCTGCGAAGGGCGGCTCAAAGGGTTTGCCACCCGCATCCTGAACATGGTCGTCGCTCCCGGCTCCGTGCTGGAACTGGCCCCGCCGGACCATGTCTACGACGCCGAAGACCGCGCCGAGCCGCGCTGCCAGTGCCGCTTTCCGGCCGAGGTCGCAGATGCGGGCCGAACCGTCCGGGCGGTGGTGGAGGACATGTCCGTGTCCTGCTCACGCGTCCGGTTCCTGAACGGCGACGCCGTGCCCGGCGGCGCGTTGGGCGACCGCGAGGTCCGGCTGACCTTTCATCCCTTCGACATGGAAAACGGGTACAGCGTGAACTGCGACGTGAAGTCGTCCTTCATCAAGGACGGCGCGCGCTACGCGGTCCTGGCCTTCCGTCCGGAAGAGTCCGAGGCCCGCGAGCGCATCAACCGGTTCATGGAAGCGCAGCTGTGCTGCGGGCTTCCCCGTCTCTGATCATTCGGCTTCCCGCTTCCTGGCATAGGTGGCGGCCTCGATGCCCGCCACGCACCCTTCGCCCACGGCCTTGGCCATTTGCAGGGGCGGTCCGCAGATGTCGCCGGCGGCATAGATGCCCGGCACGCTGGTCCGCTGCTTCTTGTCGGTCTCGATGTACTTCATGTCGTCGTCCAGGCGCACGCCGAGCATGGCCGTCAGTTCGAGCACGCCCTTGGCCCCCAGTTCGATGAACACGCCATCGGTCGGCAGGGTGGAACCGTCGTCGAGCAGCACGCCGGTGACCGCCGTCACGCCCGTGATCTCCTTGATCTGGACGCCTTCGTGGACGAAAACGCCGGTGTCGTCGAGTTGCCGCCGCAGCCCCTCGGCCACATCCAGTTCCGCGCAGTAGAGGTGCACTTCGCGGGCGAAGTTGGTCAGGGCCACGGCCCCGCCGGCCGCCGCGCTGCGGCATCCGGCCACGGCCACCACCGCGTCGCGGTAGAACCCCGCGTCACAATCGACGCAGTAGCTGACGCCCTTGCCCAGGAACTCCTTCTCGCCAGGCACCTTCAGTTTGTTGCGGCTGGAGCCGGTGGCCAGGATCACGGTCCGCGCCGCGATGCAATCCCCGGATTCGAGGCGCAGGGTGAACTGGTCGCCGTCGAGTTCGATGGCCAGCACGTCCTCGTCCCGGATTTCCGCACCGAAGTTCAGGATCTGCTCGCGTCCGGTCTTCAGGATCTCCTCGCCGGAAATATTGAGCTGGCAGCAGTAGTTTTCGATATGCGCCCAGTACAGGCTGCTGTTGTCCAGGCGTCCGAGCATGAGGGTGGCGGCCTTCTTGCGGGCGGCGTGGATGCCCGCTTGCAGACCGGCCGGGCCGGAGCCGAGGATGACGACGTCGTAAGTCTTGATATCGGACATGAAAACCTCCGGGAGTGAGATGGACGAATGTTGTCCGAAAACAATAAGCATTCTCCGGAGGCTGTACAGCGCAGGGGGAGGAAAAAAGCAGGGCGGCTAGGGATCGACGTCCTTGGCCGACTGCTTTTCAGGTGCGGGCCGAGGCCGGGCGGGCATGCCTGCGGCCGGAGTCCAGGGTTTGCCGTGGATGCGCTGGTGCAGGGTGTTCGCCTCCCGGAAGTCCGGGTTCATCTTGAGCGACTGGATGACGTTGGTCGAAGCACAGTCGATCTTGCCCATGAAATAGAAGGCCTTGGCCATGTTGAAATAGATGTTTTCATCGTTGGGCGTCAGTTCCAGAGCCTGCTGGTAGGCGTGGATGGCCCCGGGGTAGTCGCCCTGTTTGCGCAGGTTCACGCCCAGGGAGTTGAAGGGGTTGGGCGTTTCCGAGTCGTACTTGAGGATTTCGATGAACAGGGTCTTGGTCTCCTCCAGCCGGTCGAACTGGGCGTGCACCTCGGCGGCCTTCTTGAGGAACCGCTTGCACGATTCCATGTCGCCCTTGCCCTTGTAGGCGTCTGCCAGTCCCTTGTAGGCCTCGGCGAAGAGGTCGTTGATCTTGACCGCCTTCTTGAAGGCGACGATGGCCTTGCCGTACTTGCCCTGGACCATGAACTGGCAGCCCATGTCGTAGTACTTCTGCGCCTCGTCCTGGTAGGATATCAACTCTTCGAAGGCCTCGATGGCGCCGTCGAAGTCGCCGCGTTCGACCATGTCCTTGGCTTCCCTCAGTTCCATCTCTTCGATCTCGGGGTAGTTGTCGAGCTGGTTGGCCAGGATCAGGTATTTCTCGAAGGTGTCCA
>JAZHDH010000307.1:0-10228 GCA_036584335.1 Pseudodesulfovibrio sp.
TC
This sequence comes from Pseudodesulfovibrio sp., assembly GCA_036584335.1. GTDB lineage: Bacteria > Desulfobacterota > Desulfovibrionia > Desulfovibrionales > Desulfovibrionaceae > Pseudodesulfovibrio. Next base: position 3 of record JAZHDH010000307.1, read on the forward strand.
GAGGATGGAGAAGACCGTGTCCAGGTCCACGCGGTCCAGTTCCTCGAAGCGGTCCGTGGGAATGTAGGGTTTTCTGTTCATGCGCGTTTCCCGTCGGTTTTGTTCGGTATATCGGAAAGGGCGGGGAATTGCATTAGTACCGGTGGACGATCGGTCCGCCTCGGCTATTCCCCGAAGGCCCGGTCCATGAGCCGGTTTCCCAGGCCGCCGAAGTCGCCCGGCGCAAGGCCGAACACCTCCTTCCAAACCTCGGTGGACTCCATGCAGAAGTAGAGTTGGCGGTCCATGCCGTGGCGGCGCAGCCGGTCGACCATGAACCGGAACTGTTCGAGCCGCAGGGGCCGCAGCAGCCGCGCCTTGCCGTCCAGGCCGGGGACGAATTCATTGTATATGTAGGTGGCGTTCGGGAAGTTGTCGGCGATGATCGGCGTGAGCTGGGGCATGCACCGGAACGAGCCCAGGGACATGTAGGCGATCTGCTCCGGCCGTACGAAGTCGAAGATGCGGTCGATGATCTCGGCGTAGCCCTCGCGCCATCCCGGGAAGTGGATGATCGGGTCGAAGTGCAGGCAGACGCGGAACCCGGCCTCGGCGCAGGTGCGCGCGGCGGCGAGCCGCTCGTCCAGGGTGGAGACGTCGAATTCCTGGCCACGGTTGATGGCCGGGGCGTTCAGCGACCAGGCGGGCAGCACGCGGTCCGTGCGCCGGGCCGCCTCCATCCAGGAGAGATCCACCACCTTGGACTTCAGCTCCAGGACCACGTTGTCGTAGTCGGCCAGGAATCCCACCAGGTCGCGGCTGTAGCCGGTCAGGTGTTCCAGGGCCAGGGAGTCGGTGAACTCGCCCGTGCCCACGCGGAAGCGGGTGGCCGGGTTGGCCCCGAAACCGTCGGCCAGCTCGCGGAACAGGGCGTCCTGGTTGGCCCAAATCTTGAGCACGCGGTCCTGGAAGTAGGCCTGGAGGATGCAGTAGGAGCAGGCCATGGGGCAGTTTTCGCCGATGTGGATGATGCGGTAGCCGCAACAGTGGTAGGCGCGGGTGCCCGGACAGAATCGCAGGAATTTCCCTTTGTATTCCTTGAGGTAGATCGCCTGTTCCTTACCCCGGGCGAACTCGATGCGGTCCCGTCCCGGCGGGACGGTGGTCCAGGGGATGTCGGCGCGGCCGGCGGCGGCCAATCGCTCGCGCACGCGGCGGGCCAGGGGAGAATCCTCCATTGTCTCGTCCACGAAGACCCGGGCTATGCGGCGCAGGTGGCTGGGCAGGGCGGCATCAGTCACGGGAGCCGCCGAGGTTCCAGAGCGTCGCCCAGGCGGGCTGCCCGGCCATGGCCCGGAGGTCGTCCACAGCCTTGGCCAGTTGGGTCGGGGTCTTGACCTGGATGGTCAGCTCGACCCCGCCGGTCTCGAAATGGTCGGGCTGGGTCACGCGCCAGGCAGTCCCGGCTGCGATCTCCCGGGCCGCGCCGCCGAACTCGGCCTGGAGGGCGGACAGGGAGGGATAGCGCGCCTGCCGGGCCAGGGCGACGATCCGGGCCATGGTGTCCTTGGGCGACAGGCCCGAGGCCGGGGCTTCGCCCAGGCCCGCTCGTTCGACGACTTCGGCCAGGGGCGCGCCGGTCATCTTCCCGGCCTCGAAGAGCCAGGCCAGGAGGTTGACCGCGTTGGAGCGCGACCAGGAAAGGGCGGCGAAGAGCGGGGCGACGGCGTTGCGGTCGGCCGGGGCCATGCGCGCCAGGATTTCTCCTGCGGCCAGGGGGATGCGCCCCTCGGCCAGGTGGCTCGGCCACGGTTCGGCCAGGGCGAGCCAGGCGGCGAGCAGCCGGGCGTCCTTGCTCCCGGGACGCACGCCGAGCCGGGGGAGCAGGTCGCGCGCCAGGGCTTCGCGGTCCATGAGCGGGGCGAAGAAGCGCAGGGCGGCCAGCCGCAGGGCGTCGTCCAGCGGCCGGGCCGCGTTGTCGGCCAGATAGAGCAACCCGGCATCGAGCGGCGTTGCCGCCTCGACCGTGCGCGCCAGCACGGGCAGGTCCAGGGCGCGGAGGGCTTCCAGTCGGGCATGTCCGGCCACCAGTTCGGGGCCGTTGCCGGTTTCGCGCACCAGGACGGGCGCGGTCTGCCCGGCGCAGTGCAGGGATTTCGTCAGCTCGGGGGTGGGGTCCGCAGCCCAGAAAAGATGGCCGCCGCCGGTCCGGATGGCCGCCGTCGGAAGGGTGCGGAGTTCGAGAGAGTTGGGCAAAGTCTGCTCCGTGAGATGTAATATTGTGAGGCGACAAGATGCCGACATTGTTGAAATTATAGCCATATATGGCCAATAATTCGGCAAATGGTTATTTATTTCAATGTGTTGATGCGCCACTCTTTGTAGGCGACCCCACTTGACAAGTTCGCGCTGCTCTTCCTATAGGACTAAACCTGTCAAAATCCAAGTGCTCGTGGTCCCAGAGGGTCGGAGGTGTCCTGGACCATGGTAAAAAACCAATAAATAGACTGGAGTAGACAATGGCTGACCTGAAAAACCAGAGAACATACGCACTCGTCGGCCACGGTGGCAGCGGCAAGACCACCGTGGCGGAAATGCTGCTTTTCAACACCGGCGTCATCAATCGCCTGGGCAAGGTCGAGGAAGGCAGCACCGTCCTTGATTACGAGCCCGAGGAAATCAAGCGGCGCGGTTCCACGCAGCCGGGTCTGGCCAACTACAAGTGGAAGAAGAACGATCACTTCCTGATCGACACCCCCGGCGATTCCAACTTCGCCGGCGACCTGTCCTACTCCCTGACCGCAGCCGACGGCGCGGTGCTGGTCATCGACGCCGTGGACGGCGTCAAGCCCCTGACCCGCAAGGTCTGGTCCATGATCAAGGACATGGCGATGCCCGCCATGGTCGTCATCAACAAGATGGACCGCGACCGCGCCGACTTCGATACCGCCTTCAATGGCATTTCCGAGGCCCTGGGCGCACGCCCGGCCCTGCTCTACTACCCCATCGGCGCCCGTGAGGATTTCCGGGGCGTTGTCGACATGCTTTCGGGCAAGGCGCTGATGTTCGGCGCGGACGGCGCGGTGACCGAGGGCGAGATTCCCGGCGACATCGCCGACGAGGTCGAAGCCATCCGCGAGGCCATGATCGAGAACGTGGCCGAGTCCGACGAGGAGTTGATGGAGAAATACCTTGAGGAGGGTGCGTTGACTCCCGAGGAGATCATCAAGGGCCTCCAGGCGGGCGTCGTCTCCGGCGAGCTGGTGCCCGTGGTCGTGGCTGCGGCCCTGAACAACCAGGGCGGCCAGATGATCCTCGACACCGTGCAGAACCTGCTGCCCGGTCCGCTGGAGCACAAGCCCTGGCAGGGCGAAGAGGGCGAGCGCGCAAGCTCCCCGGACGAGCCCATGGCCTGCTTCGTCTTCAAGACCATGGCCGACCCGTTCGCCGGTCAACTGACCGTGGTCCGGGTGCTTTCCGGCGAGCTCAAGCCCGACTCCCAGCTGCTCAACGCCAGCAACGGCGAGAAGGAGCGCGTGGGGCAGCTGCTGCTGATCAATGGCAAGGAGCAGGTCAAGGCCTCCGGGGCCATGGGTCCCGGCTCCATCGTCACCCTGGCCAAGCTCAAGAACACCCCTACCGGCAGCACCCTGGTCGAGAAGGACGAATTCAAGCTCGTCCGGCCCGCCATCGCTCCGCAGCTGATCACCTTCGCCCTGGCCCCCAAGGAAAAGGGCGACGAGGACAAGGTCTACTCGGCCGTGGCCAAGCTGCTCGATGAAGACATCACCCTGACCCTGTCCCGCGACGAGGAGTCGGCCGACATCCTGCTTTCGGGCATGGGCCAGAACCACATCGAAGTCTCCGTGGACAAGGCCAAGCGCCGCTACAAGGCCGACATCGTGCTCAAGACGCCCAAGGTCCCGTACCGCGAGACCTTCAAGGTCGGCGCGCGCGAGATCCAGGGCCGCCACAAGAAGCAGTCCGGCGGCCGCGGCCAGTTCGGAGACTGCTGGATCCACGTCACCCCCCTGGCCTCGGGCGAAGGCTACGAGTTCGAGGACGCCATCGTCGGCGGCTCCATCCCCCGTCAGTTCATTCCGGCCGTGGACAAGGGCATCCAGGAGGCGGCCGCGCGCGGCGTGCTCGCCGGGTTTCAGGTCATCGATTTCAAGGTCACCCTGTACGACGGCAGCTACCACTCCGTGGATTCCTCGGAAATGGCCTTCAAGGTCGCCGGTTCCCTGGCTTTCAAGAAGGCCTGCGAAAAGGCCAGGATGGCCCTGCTGGAGCCGGTCATGCTCGTCACCGTGGCGGTGCCCGACGCCTTCATGGGCGACGTCATCGGCGACCTGTCGTCGCGCCGGGGCAAGGTGCTCGGCTCCGACTCCAAGGCGGGGCTGACCGAGGTTCGCGCCCACGTGCCCATGTCCGAGATGCTCAAGTACGCCCCGGACCTCAACTCCATGACCGCCGGTCAGGGCACCTTCTTCATGGAGTTCGCCTCCTACGAGGAATGCCCGCCGCAGGAAGCGGAGAAGGTCATCGCCGCCAACAAGAAGGCGGACCAGGAAGGCTAGCCCTTCAAAAGGATCAAAACGAGGGCGGCGGGGAACCCCGTCGCCCTTTTTTTGCCCGTTGCGGTCCGGGATGACGCCAGTTGCGGCTTGTTTAGCGTCCTGAATTGGTTTACTCATGCGGGATCAAACAACAGGGAACCTTCATGTTCAGACGACTCTTTTTCATTGTCCTCCTGATCCCGGTGACCATCTGGTACAGCCTGAAGATGCTGCGGGTGGACAAGGACAAATGCACCCCCGAGGAATACGACCGCTGGGGCCTGGCCTGGGGCGCGGCCGCCGTGAAGCTCTCGGGCGTCACCATCGAGGCCGACATGGGCGAGGCGAAACCCGACGGCCACTACGTGTTCATCGGCAACCACCAGTCCAACCTGGATATCCCGGTCCTGTTCAAGCTGCTCAAGGGCAACCGCATCCGGTTCGTGGCCAAGAAGTCGCTCTTCGACATCCCCATCTACGGCAAGGCCCTGGCCCACGCCGGGCACATCTGCATCGACCGCGACAACCGCCGGGCGGCCATGGAATCCCTGAATCAGGCCGTGGGGGTCGCCAAGGAAGGCATTTCACCGGTCATTTTCCCCGAAGGCACCCGCAACACCGAACTGGACGACCTGATGGAGTTCAAGATCGGGGCCATGGTCCTGGCGCTCAAATGCGGGCTGCCCGTGGTTCCGTTCGTCATGACCAACACCGGCAAGGTCATGGGCAAGGGCATGTTCGTCATCGACAACCGGCCCGTTGTCCGGTTCAGGGCGCTGCCGATCATCGATCCCTCCCGTTACACGATCAAGGAACGCGAGAAGTTCAAGGACGACCTGCGCGCGATGATGCGCGCGGCGTACCGGGATCTTCTGGCAAAGGACGCATAGATGGCGGAACCTTACGTCAGCCTTTATCCGCTGGGCGGCCTCGGCGAGATCGGCATGAACTGCATGGCCTACAAGACCGAGCGGTCCATGTGTCTGGTGGACTGCGGCCTGATGTTTCCGGAGGACTATCACTTCGGCGTTGACGTGGTCATTCCCTGCTTCGATTTCGTCGTCCGCAACAAGCAGATGCTCAGCGGCATCGTGCTCACCCACGGCCACGAGGACCACATCGGCGCGCTGCCCTGGCTGCTTCAGAACGTGGACGTGCCGGTCTACGGCAGCGAATTCACCCTGGGGCTGGTGGAGAACAAGCTCAGGGAGCACGACCTGGACCGCTGGGCCGACCTGCGGCCCGTGCGTTCCTATGACCGGCTTTTGCTCGGCGACTTCACCTTCAATTTCTTCCCGGTCTGCCATTCGATCATCGAGGGGTTCGGCCTGGGAATCGAGACCCCGGTGGGGCGCATGGTTCACACCGGCGACTTCAAGATCGACCGCAACCCCCTGGGCGGCCACGCCACGGACCTGGCCGCGTTTCGCAAATTCTCGGAAGACGGCGTCCGGCTGATGCTCTCGGACTCCACCAACGTGGAGCGCGAGGGGTTCGCCATGACCGAGCGCGAGATCAAGGTCAGCCTGCGCGAGATATTCAACAACGCCAAGGGACGCATCCTGGTATCGCTCTTTTCCAGCCACATCCAGCGCATCCAGGAGGTCTTCGACCTGGCCGACGCCGAGGGGCGCAAGGTGGCCGTTTCCGGCCGCAGCATGCAGCGCAACATCGAGCTGGCGCGCGAGATGGGCCACCTCAAGATCCCAAAGGGAACCTTCATCGAGCTGGACCGTCTCGACGAGTTCGGCGACTCCCAGCTGGTCATCCTGGTCACCGGCTCCCAGGGCGAACCCCTGGCCGCGCTCTCCCGCGTGGCCATGGGCGAACACCGGCAACTCGCGGTCAAGCCCGACGACCTGTTCATCCTTTCCTCGCGCTTCATCCCGGGCAACGTCCGGGCCATCACCCGGCTGATCAACAACCTGTACCGGCTCGGGGCCGAGGTCATGTACGAGAAGATGCACGGCGTGCACGCGTCCGGCCATGCCCACGCGGGCGAACTGGCGCTGATGCTCGAGGCGGTGCGGCCTGAATATTTCATCCCGGTGCACGGCGAGTACCGCCATCTGGTCAAGCACCGGCGGCTGGCCGTGGAGTGCGGCGTGGAGGACGAGTGCGCCTTGCTCGTGGAAAACGGCCAGCCCGTGACTTTCTTCCCCGACGGCACCTATCGGCTCGAACCGTTGTTTCCGGCCGAGAAGATCCTGGTGGACGGCAAGGGCGTGGGCGACGTGGGCCAGAGCGTGCTCAAGGAGCGGCAGCTCCTGGCGGGCGAGGGCATGGTCATCGTCGTGCTGGTGGTGGACGAGGCCACGGGCGAAATCTCCATGGGGCCGGACATCATGTCCAAGGGGTTCGTCTTCGAGCAGCAATACAGCCACCTGCTCGACGACGCCAAGTGCATCGTCCTCGACGTGCACGAGAACATCAAACCCGGCGAGACGGCCAAGCTCAAGGAGCGCATCCGTTCGGCACTGCGCCGCTTCTTCCGCAAGGTGCTCGGCCGCGATCCCGTGGTCGTGCCCCTGGTCATTTCCATCTAAGCATCTGGACTTGGCGCGCCAATTGCGCTAATCGGGAACAAGGTTGAACCGACCGTACTTGCTTACAAAGAAGGTGATACAATGAAAAAGATGCTGACATTCGCCCTGCTGCTGGGTCTTTCGCTGGCCCTGGCCGCCTGCGGCGCCGCCAAATCCGATATCGCCACGGGCAACACCCTGGTCAAGGAAGGCAAGTGCGCCGAGGCCGCCCAGTACCTGGACAACACCATCAAGGATCCGGCCCAGATCACCGACCTGGGGCTGGCCTATTATCTCAAGGCCAAGTGCGCCGAGGAGGCCGACGACCTGGCCACGGCCTATGCCGGCTACTACGCCACCAAGATCGTGGCCTGCTACTCCGTGGCCCACGACACTTCGGTCAACCTGAACACCTACGGTCGGACCGAGTTCTGCGAGAACATCCTCCCCAAGAAGCTGGAGGCGCTGGCCCCCAAGGTGGGCACCGACAAGGTGAACGAGATCCGGGCCAAGGTCGACAAGCACCTTGAGGACCGATATCTCGAACAGTTTTACAAGAAGTAGCGAATTGGAAGAAGGCCCCCCACGGGGCCTTTTTCCTGACCGTAGCCGAGCCGGTCGCACGGCGGAGACCGGCCGAGGAGGGAGCCATGGCGCTTACGGATTTCACCGGGATCGTCGAGCGGTTGCAGAAGGGGCTGGGCAGGGCGTTCGCCGAGGAACCCTGGATACTGAACCTGCCCGGCCGGTCCGTGGCCTGCAAGATCGACCAGTACTACTACCTGGCGGTGATGCCCGCCTTTGCCGAGAAACTGGGGCGGCTGGGGGGCATGTTTCCCGGCCAGGTGGTCGAGGCCCTGGTGCGCACGGGCAACCTGATCACCCGTGCGCCGGACCGTGATCCCATCCGGGCCATGACCGTGGGCTGGGAGGGGGGTGCGGTCACCGTGCGCGGCGCATTCGTGGATGCGGATTTCATCGATCGCGCCGTGAAGACGTACGGCGGGCTGGAAATCGGGCTCAATGTTTCGGATTTGAAGATCAGCAGCGCTGACCGGGAGGGGCTGGAGGCGTTCTTTGAAGGCAAGACGCCCCCGCAGAATCTGGCCTATTTCTAGCGGCCGCAGCGGCCGGGCTATTGCATGGCCCGGCCTTCGGGCTCGGAGGCGAAGAAGCCGCCCTGTTGCGGTATTTCCAGGGCCATCAGCCCTTCCACCGTCAGGTCGGGGCCGACCCAGAGTTCGCCCCGTGTCCTGTATCCCCTGGCCAGCCGTTTGGCGTGATCCAGCGCGGTGGACACCTGTTCCAGGTAGTTTTCGCGGGTGAAGACGAACTCCGCGTCGTGGCTCCAGTCGGGCTTGGGCTCGTCCGGCGGCCAGGAAATGGGGTTGGAGAGCCGCCATTTGACCGTGTCCGGGGTGTGGGAGACCAGGACGCCGTCGTCGATGCCCTGGCATGCGGGGTTGCCGCAGTCGCAGGTGTAGATGAAGAATTCCCCCGACAGGGTGGCCGAGTTCACCAGGGCCACGGGATCGACGTAGACGTTGATCTCATGCAGGTACTGCCCGTCCACCGACAGGTTGAAGTCGATGTAGGCGTCTTCGGGGTGCTTTTCGTCCAGGGACAGGGTGGCGGTGATTCGGATGTCGTTCATGTTGGTCTCGCTGCGTGCGGGCATGTTGTTGCCGGGGTCATGTACCACAATGCGCACCGCTCCACAACCGGGAAGGGCGCACTCTTCGTTCATCGCTCCTGCTCGCCAGTACCACTTGAGCGCGGCCGGGAAAACAGGTATCCACTTCTTCCGCAACCATCATCAGCCAGGAGAATGTACATGGCCGAATATGAAATCAATCCCCTCAGCCCCATGCCGGAATTCGATATGATGTACTTTTTGGAAATCGCCGGGGAATCGCGCGTGGACCAGGAAGTGATGGACGAATTCGAGACCTTTTGGGATAAATGGGCCAAGGAGAATCTCAAGGCCTTCGAGTTGGTCAACCCCGATGGCGAGGGCAAGTTCCTGCTCCTCTACCTCGACGAGGAGGCCGAGAACACCATCGAAGGCATCTGGCAGGATTCTCCGACGCACGGGTTGCTCTTTCACGCCATGGCCATCACCATGGTCATGAGCGCGGCCCAGGGGTTCGTCCCGGAGCTGGCCGACGGCAAGTGTGCGCCGCTTCCCAGGCCGGGCGAGGGGGTGCTCGACGTCTTCGGGCGGCTGGGGCTTACCTGGAACCAGGAGGGCACGGTCAACCGCAAGTACGCGGTGCTGACGCCCTATCCCTACACCGGCGGGTGCGAGGTCTGCTACCTCAGCGCCAATTGCCCTAAAAGCACGACCAGGCAGTAAATACCATGTCATTCACGGTCAAAGACGTTCTCAAGCTCCAGGTGGCCCCCGCGCTGGGCTGCACCGAGCCGGTGGCCATCGCCCTGGGTGCGGCGGCCGCCATGTCCCTGCTGCCCGGCGACGATTTCGACTCCATCGAGCTCGCCCTCGACCCCAATGTGTACAAGAACGCCCTGGCCGTTTCCATCCCCGGCACGGGCGGGCATTGCGGCCTGGACATGGCCGCCGCCCTGGGCGCCTACGGCGGCGACCCGAGCCTGCGCCTCGAGGTGCTGCGGCCGGTGAACGGCGATCACGTCAGGAAATCCGAGAAGGCCAAGGCCGAGGGGAGGATCAAGGTCACTTTGCTGGGGGACCGGCACGGTCTGTACGTGAAGAACGTCATCGCCCGGGGTTCTGATGTGGCCGAGTCGGTCATCGAGGGGCTGCACGATCACATCGTCTCCCTGAAGCTCAACGGCCAGCCCGTGGAGAGCCCGCTGCTGGCCAAGGTGTGCGCCAATGGCGAAAGCCCGCTGGCGGCCATGGAGGCGTGGCTCAAGGGGCTCTCCCTGCCCGAGTTGATGGCCCTGACCGACGGCCTGGACGAGGAGGACCTCGCCTTTCTGCAAGAGGGCGTGGACACCAACCTCCGGCTGGCCGAGCAGGGGCTCAAGTACGGTCTGGGGCTGGGCGTGGGCAAGACCCTGGAGCGGCTGGCCCGCCAGGGGCTGATCAAGCGCGATATGATGCTGGCTGCGCGCATCCTGGCCTCGGGCGCGGCGGACGCGCGCATGTCCGGCGTGCCGCTGCCCGCCATGAGCTCGG
>JAZHDH010000308.1:0-10213 GCA_036584335.1 Pseudodesulfovibrio sp.
GCGGCACCACGCGTATCGCCGAAGTCGCCGCCCGCTTCACCCTGGACGCCATGCCGGGCAAGCAGATGGCGGTCGAGGCGGACCTCAACGCAGGCCTCATCGACGAAAATGAAGCCAACTTCCAGCGCAAGCAACTGCGCCGCGAGGCAGACTTCTACGGCGCCATGGACGGTGCGGGCAAGTTCGTTGCCGGTGACGTCAAGGCAGGCATGATGATCACCGGCATCAACATCATCGGAGGATTCCTGATCGGCGTCATCCAGAAAGACATGAATTGGATGGACGCGGCCCAGACCTACACCTTGCTGACCATCGGTGACGGCCTGGTCGCCACCATCCCCTCCCTGATCATCTCGACCTCGGCGGGCATCATCGTTTCCCGCGCGGCGGCCGAAGCCAGGATGGGCGAGGAATTCATCGGCCAGTTGTCCTTCCACCACCGCGCTCTCAAGCTGGTATCCGGCATACTGCTCATCTTCGCCATCGTGCCCGGCATGCCCACCGTGCCGTTCATCACCCTTGCCACCATCATTTACTTCATCTCCCATCTCTCCAAAAAGCAGCAGGGCGAATTCGGCAACGAAGACAAGGCCAGCGACACCAAGGAATACCAAACCCTGGACACCCCGGAGGAAGTGCAGGCCCTGCTCCCCCTCGACCAATTGGAGCTGGAAGTGGGCTACGGCCTCATCCCGCTGGTGGACGAGGAGCAGAACGGCAACCTGCTTTCGCGCATCCGGTCCATCCGGCGTCAGTTCGCCCTGGACATGGGCGTGGTCATCCCGTCCCTGCACCTGCGCGACAATCTGCAACTCAAGCCCGGCGAATACCGGGTTGTCATCAAGGGCAACCCCGTGGCCCAGGCGGAGTTGCTCATCGACCACTACCTGGCCATGGACCCTGGCGATGCCAAACACCGCATTCAGGGCGTGGAAACAACGGAACCGGCCTTCAACCTCCCGGCGATCTGGATCCCTCAGGGACAGAAGGAGGAGGCCATGCTCGCGGGCTACACCGTGGTCGATCCGTCCACGGTCATCGCCACCCACCTCACCGAGGTCTTCCGCCGCAACCTGCACGAATTCCTGGGCCGCCAGGAAACGCAGGAACTGCTCGACAACCTGTCCAAGCGCGCCCCCAAGGCCGTGGAAAGCCTGGTCCCGACCGTGCTCTCCCTCGGCGGCTGCCAGAAGGTGCTCCAGACGCTGGTCCAGGAGAACGTCTCCATCCGCGACCTGCTGACCATTGTGGAAACGCTGGCCGACTACGCCGTGGCCACCCAGGACCCGGTCCAGCTCACGGAATTCGTCCGCGCCAAGATGGGCCGGACCATCGTCAAGCCCTACATGGGCGAAAACGGCGTCCTGCCCATCATCACCCTGAATCCGGCCATCGACGAGATTTTGGCCAACGCCATGCGCCCGGCGGAACAGGGCGGCTACCTGGCCCTGGAACCGGGACAGGCCCAGCGCATCATCCAGGCCATCAACAGGGCCACCGAGGAATCCATGGTCTCCGACGGCCAGCCCATCCTTCTGGTCACCCCCCGAATCCGAAACCAACTCGCCCAGCTTCTCAATCGTTTCATTCCGACCCTGCCTGTCATCTCCCAGGCGGAAATACCGGCAGATGTGAAAATTCAATCGGCAGCAACCGTGGACCTCTAGGACTGACCCATGCAGATGAAAACCTTCCGGGCCGCCACCTCCACTGCGGCATTTGAAAAGATCAAGGCCGAACTCGGCAAGGATGCCGTGATCCTCTCCAACAAGACCGTCACGGAAAACGGCGTGAAGTGCTGCGAGATCGTTGCCGCCATAGACGCCCTGCCGCACTCCGCCAAAGGCCGGGCCAGGGAAACGGCCCGGACCGAAACCCGGGAGACCGTAGTCGAGGACGCCCTGGAAAACAGCGTGGGCTGGCAGCGGGAATGGAGTCAGATCAAGGGCCAGATCATGGCCCTGATGAAGTCGCAGATGGACCTGAACCTGCTTTCGCCCAAGCAGAAGCTGGCCATGGAATACCTGGAGCGCGAGGACACGGACGACAAGGTCCTGGCCCGGCTCTTCTGCGAATTGCGCGAGGACGGCCGCCGTTCCATCGTGCCGACCCTGGAGCGCATGGCCGAGACCCGGCCCTTCAATGCCGCCAACTGGCCCAACACCTTTCACGCCTTTGCCGGACCCGGGGGCGCAGGCAAGACCTCTTCCCTGATCCGTCTGGCGCTTCGGGAGAAAAAAGCCAACCCCAAGCTGCGCATCTGTCTGGCCACGGCCGACGGAGGCCAGGGCAAGGGACGCCTGGTCCTCAAGCACTACGCGGAACTGTCGAACCTGGCTTTTCGCGAGATCATCACCCGCGACGACTTCGACCTGCTGGAGAAGGAATCCGGACAGTTCGACCTGATCCTCATCGACTTGCCCGGCCTGCCGGGCACCACGAATCTCGAGGAATGGACCGCCCTGTACGGCCTGTCCGGACGCCGGGACCTGTCCATTCACCTGGTGCTCAACCCCTACTACAGCTCCAGTCAATTCGAGCGCTTCATCGAAAAATATAAAAGTGAGCAACTTGCAAGCGTTATCTGGACGAAACTCGACGAAGCCTGTACATTCGGTGCAATACTGAACATGGCGTTCGCCACCGGCCTGCCGGTCTCGGCCCTTTCATACGGGTCCGGCCTGAAAAACAGCATCGCCCCGGCCAAAAGCGAGATGCTCTGGAGGCTTTTGTTCATGCGCAAGCTGCCCGGCGGCAACATTCAACCGTAAGGAGACGTTTTCACGCCATGAGTTCCCATCTGCCCCTGGTCTTTTCCGTCACTTCCGGCAAGGGTGGCGTCGGCAAGACGAACATGTCCGTCAATCTGGCCTACAGCCTGAGCATGGCGGGCAAGAACGTGATCCTGCTCGACGCCGACCTGGGCCTGGCCAACGTGGACGTCATCCTCGGCGTGGCACCGGAAAAGAATCTGTTCCACCTCTTCCACGAGGACATGACCCTGGACAGGATCCTCTTCGACACGCCCTACGGATTCCGGATTCTCCCGGCGTCCTCGGGCGTCAGCGACATGGTCGACCTGGACCGGGGTCAAAAACTCGACCTGCTCGACGCCATGGACTCGCTGGAGGACAGCGTGGACTACCTGATCGTGGACACGGGCGCGGGCATCAACGACAACGTTCTGTATTTCAACCTGGCCGTGCAGGAGCGGCTGCTGGTCATCACCCCGGAGCCCACTTCCCTGACCGACGCCTACGCGCTGATCAAGGTCCTCAAGCTACAGCACGGGGTGGAACGGTTCCGCGTGCTGGTCAACATGGTCAAGGACCAGAAAACCGCCCGCGAGGTGTATGTCAAACTGCTCAACGCCTGCGACCATTTCCTGGACGGCATCTCGCTGGATCTGGTCGGGTTCATCCCCTACGACCCCAACGTCCGCAACTCGGTCATCGCCCAGACGCCGTTCGTCCACAAATTTCCGAAGACCCCGGCCAGTGTCGCGGTCAGGCAGGCCGCTCAAAAAATCAACGCCTGGAAAGTAACCCCGAATACCGATGGCAATATTAAATTCTTCTGGAAAAAGCTCCTGTTCCAAGAACGATCCGTGGCGTGATCTGGAACAGGGCACCAAGTGCTGGGACGAGTTCTCTTCCCGCGACCGGGAGGATATCGTTCGCTACTACGCGCCCAAAATCCGGATCCTCGCCCTGCGCCTGAAGGCCAAGCTGCCGCAAAGCGTCGAGCTCGGGGAACTTATCAGCGCGGGGAGCCTCGGTCTTCTGGATGCGCTCGGGAAATTCAATCCCGAGCTGGGGATCAAGTTCGACACCTATTCTGAAAACCGGATCAAGGGCGCGATGCTCGACGAGCTTCGGCGCATGGACTGGTTCTCCCGTGGGTTGCGCCAGAAGGTCAAAGTGCTGGAGGACGCCCAGCGCCACATCGAGCACGAAACCGGCTCACCGGCCACCACGGAGCAGCTCAGGCATCACACGGGAATGTCGGAAAAGGAAATCCAGCAGGGGCTGGAGGCGCTGAACAACCAGGTTTGCCTGAGCCTGGACAGTTTCCAGGACAATCTGGTCGGCCGCAAGAACATGATGGACGACGAACCGTTCCAATCCACGGCTTTCCAAGAAATAGTTGACAAAGTAGCCAATCTCATTGAGGAATTGACGCCACGCGAAAAATTGGTCATATCTCTTTATTATGGTGAGGAGTTGAACATGAAGGAAACCGCCGAGGTTATGGACATAACCGAGGGACGCGTTTCTCAGTTGCACTCGCAAGCCCTTAGTAAACTTAGAAAAACTTTCAGATCTCGATACGAAAACGAATAGAAGGGAGCAAAGGAGACTTTCATGGCCTACGATACCAACATGCGCGTTCTTGTCGTCGACGACTTTTCCACCATGCGCAAAATCATCAAGAACATCCTCCGCCAGCTCGGTTTCACCAACATCGTGGAAGCCGATGACGGTTCCACCGCATGGGAAACCCTCAACAAGGACAACATCGATTTCATCGTCTCGGACTGGAACATGCCCAACATGTCCGGCATCGAACTGCTTCGCAAGGTGCGCGCCAGCGAAGAGTACTCGGACATCCCGTTCCTCATGGTCACCGCCGAAGCCCAGCAGGAGAACATCATCGAAGCTGTCCAGGCCAAGGTTTCCAATTATATCGTCAAGCCGTTCACTCCTGAAACGCTGGGCCAGAAGATCGACAAAATCTTCGCTTAGGACCAGGCCTTTTTAGGCAAGCGACATGGTTCTGCTCGTCCCGGATGATCCAGATGGTATCGAGGAAACCGCCGACGGCGGTTCCGGGAAGCCCAAGGCGCAGTTGGACGACAGCGAAGCCAGCAAGGCTACGCAGAAAGTTGACCTCGACCTCGACGACGCCCCTTTTCTCGAAGATGAGGAAGATGAGGAAATAGCCCCGGAAGAAGAGGCGATGCCTCTTCTGGATGAGGAAGAGAAGAAACCGGGCTTCGATATCAAAACGCTCCTCAGGAGCAAGGTCTTTCTGATCAGTGCAGGCATCATCCTGCTCCTGCTCGCCGTCATCGTCATCCTGCTCCTTCGCGAACCGGAAGCTCCCCCTCCCCCGCCGCCTCCACCGATACAGGAACCCGCCAAGACCGAAGAACAGGCACTCCAGGAGCAGCCGGAAATTCTCATACGGCTCGACCCGTTCCTCATCGAGCAGCGGGACAAAAAAGAAAAAATCCGCTTCCTGGAGGTGCGCGTGGCCGTTTCCACCAAGGAAGACGGCCTGGCCAGGCAATTCAAGCAGGAAACCTATACCATTCGCAACGCGCTGTACTACTACCTGAAGAATAAGGATTTGGAATTTTTGTCCGATAAGGAAAACAGCGACAAGCTGAAAACGGAACTGCTGGCCATCATCAACCAGTACATGGGGTTTGGAGAGTTTGACACCCTGCTGTTTGAACAATACCTTGTGAGGTAAGCCATGAGCCCGACTCCCCTGGATCTCCCGGTCCTTCTTTCGCAGATTCCCTACGTTGCGAAGATCGCGCATGCGGAAACCAGCAAGCCGGAAGTGCAGCAGCAGTTGTTCGGGCCGCTTATCGATGCGCATATCCGCGAGAATGAAAGCAAGGTCCGGCAGGTGGACAAGAAAGAAAAGGCCGTCCCGGTCGACCGCGACGGACACCAGCAACAGCAACACGCCGCCCCGGACAGGAAGCGGCAGAAGAAGGAGGAAGACGAGTCTCCCGACACCGGCGCCTCCACCGCCTCCCCCTGGTCCGGCAACATTGTCAACGTCAAAATCTGAGCACCCAGCGCATGTCCGATCTCCTTCTCATCCTCTTCACCGTCAGCGAAATCGTCCTGCTCGCCGTGGTCATCCTCTTCTTCCTGCGACTGAAGAAATCCGAAGCCCTGCTTTCGGGGCTCCAGACCCGGCAGGAGGAATTCCTCAAGCGCCTCCAGTTCAACACCCAACTCGAAAACGAGCTGGTTGCCACCTTCGAACAACGCCAGCAGGAATTGGTAGCCATCAACAACGGCATAGAAAACCGCGCCGCCGAATTGCAAAAACTGGTCGATCTGGCCAGTGAATACTGCAAATCGCCGCAGTTCATGCGCGAAATCATCATCAAGGGCCACCGCGCCGGGAAATCGGCGGCTCAACTCGCCAAAACCACCGGACTCAGCCTGGAGGAGGTCGAGCTCATCCTCGACCAGTCCTGATCATGCGCGTAGACGGCTCCGGTTCCGGCTCATCCGGAGGCTTCGGCGGCGGAGGCCGCTCATCGTCCTTCCGCCAGGGGCGTCGCCCGGGCCAAAAGGTGCGCGGTCGGATCATCAAGCGCGTCTCGGCCGACATGGCCTGGGTCGAGATCGACGGCGTCCGCCTGCTCGCCCAACTCCAGTCACCCCCGCGCGAAGGCACCTGGCTGACCTTCGTCATCCAGCAGCTGAGCCCGGAAATCGTCCTCAAGGAACGCTTCGAGGCCAGGGCCGCTTCGGCGCTCAGGCTGGAATACGCCGCCTCGTTCGAGGCGGCACGGACACTGTTCGAGAATCAATTCCGCCCGTTCGCCTTCACCGTTGCCAAGCTGGTTCCCCGACTTCGTCCTCACGCGTTCGCCACTTTGCTCGGCGATGAAAGAAAACTGCTCGCCACCTACCTGGACACCCTCGCCTGTGCGCGCGAGATTGTCTCCGGCTTCCCTCCGGACGGCCACCGGCTGTTCTACCAGCCCTGGCTCATCCCCGAAGCCCGCCGCCAGGCCACCATCGTCCGCCAGTCTGCAAAGGGCAGTGACTCCCTGCTCGTGACCGTGCTGGTGGAGTTCGAGCTGGAGCCCTTCGGCCTGGTCCGGGCCGAATTCCTGAACAAGAAAGGCGAAACGGGCTACCGGCTCAAACTTCAGCGGCCCGAACTGCGCGACACCCTTTTTCGCCGTCTTGAATCCGTGACCGGCGGGCTCAATCCGCGCTGCCTCGGCATCGCCAAGCTTCCGCAGCGTGAACACGGCGGCATCGTGGCCGAACTGCTCTTCGCCCAATAAAAAAACCCGCCAAAAGGCGGGTTTCCTACTCTGCAACGATTATGGAAACTCAGGCGGGCACTGCAGCGGGCTCCAAGCCCTTCTCGCGAGCCTTTGCCTTGGCCTTGCCGGGCACGGGCAACACACGGGGCTCCAGGTACAAATCCCGCTGCTCGTCGAGATGGCGCAAGAAGGCGTTGTTCATGGCGTGCCCGGAGGCAAAGACCTCGAAACGGCCCAGCAAAGGTGCGCCAAGAATGGCCATGTCGCCGATGAAATCCAACATCTTGTGACGAACGAATTCATCCTTGAAGCGCAACCCTTCGGCGTTGATCACACCGTATTCATCCAGGACCACGGCATTGTCCAGGGAGCCGCCGAGAGCCAGTCCGTTGGCATGCAGGTAATCGACTTCCTTAAGGAAGCCAAAGGTGCGGGCCTTGGCTACTTCCTTTATGAAATTGTCCGGGGTGATTTCCAGCTGCATGCACTGGGTGCCGATGAGGGGATGAGCGAATTCGATGGTGTAGTCGATGAAAAATCCGTTGTGGGGAGTGGCTTTGATGAACTTTCCGTCCATCTCGAACTCCACCGTTTTCTTGATGGCCAGAACCTGGCGGGAACGGGAGAGCTTGCGAATGCCCGCCTGCTTGAGCAGGTAAACGAAGGAAGCGGCGCTGCCGTCCATGATGGGCAACTCCCGTCCCGACACCTCGATATGGATATTGTCGATGCCCATGCCGCTGACGGCGGCGAGCAGGTGTTCCACGGTGGCTACGGTCTCCCGGCCATCACCGAGAACGGTGGCAAGTCCGGTTTCCACGACCAAGGAGGGCGCGGGGCTCAGGAAGGTGGAACCGGAGCCGTTGCGCAGGGAGAAGAGTATTCCGGTATCCTCGGC
Organism: Pseudodesulfovibrio sp.; assembly: GCA_036584335.1. Lineage (GTDB taxonomy): Bacteria > Desulfobacterota > Desulfovibrionia > Desulfovibrionales > Desulfovibrionaceae > Pseudodesulfovibrio. The sequence goes on from JAZHDH010000308.1 coordinate 7,932, forward strand.
GGCCGGGCGGAGAACCATCTCCACCTGCTTCCCGCTGTGGAGTCCGATCCCCGTGCAACGCACTGATTTCTGTATGGTAGTCTGCAGCATTCATCCTCCGAATTGAAAACCGCATTCACCGAAGCAAAAAGGGTGCCATGCGCACAATTCTTTTTATCATGCTGAAATAACAACATTTTTTAATCTCAAGACTTTCTAGAGATGTGTAGCATCTCCGCAATTGGTTGTATTTTTACAACAAGGATTCGTAAGGAGTGTGGTTTTTTTGCAATAGTCACTTTTGCAGAAAAACCACGCGGTCATGACCGGCAAGGTCCTTGATGACCTTAACCGCTTTGATTTGCGGGAAGTCATGGGACGTTATTTTTTTCACCGGCTCGCCGTGTCGCCATCCGACCTCCATGAGCACCCCCCCTCCCGCCTTGAGGGCCGCCAAAGCCGGACCGAGCATCCCCCGGACGTGATCCAGGCCGTCGGCTCCGCTGACCAGGGCCGAGAGCGGCTCGAAAGCCGTAACCTCACGGCTTGCCTGGATCATTTCAGCCTCGGTCACATATGGCGGGTTGGCCACGATCAGATCGCAAGGGCCACCGGGCAAAGGCCGGGTGAAATCGCCATGAACGAAGTCGATGCGGGACTCCACGCCATGACGGCACGCGTTTGCGCGAGCCACTTCCAGGGCCTGCGCGCTCAGGTCCATGGCCATGCAGCGAGAACGGGGAAAGCAATGGCAGATGGTTACCGCCAGGATGCCGGAGCCGGTACCCAGATCGGCAAAATAAAAAGCGTTTTCAGGTGAATACAACTCCTCCACCGCCTCGACCACATGCTCGGTCTCGGGGCGGGGGATCAGGACAGAGGGCGTGACCTCGAACTCCAGGCCATAGAATTCCTTGCGCCCCAGGATGTAGGCCACAGGTTCGCCCGCCGCGCGGCGGTTTACCAGTGCGGCGATGCGGGCGGCCTGCCCAGGCGTGACCTCGCGGTCACGTTCCAGCACAATGCCCGAAGCGGAACAACCGAGCACCTCGGCCATAAGCAGTTGCGCACTCAGGCGCGGCGAATCCACGGCAACGAGCCGGGCTTCGCTCTCCTTGAGGATGTCCAGGCGGGTGGGCACGGGGCTCCCGGCGAAGTCTAGTCGCCCTGCCGCTTGAGCGCTTCGGCCTGGAAGTGGCTGATCAGCGCGTCGGTCAGATCGTCCAGCTCCCCTTCCATGATCTGGGGAAGCTGATGCAGGGTCAGGTTGATGCGGTGATCCGAAACGCGGCCCTGCGGGAAATTGTATGTCCGGATACGCTCGGAACGGTCACCGGTGCCGATCTGGCTGCGACGGGCGGCGTCTTCCTCGGCCTTGGCCTTGTCCTGCTCAATCTGGAGCAGACGGGAGCGCAAGACCTTCATGGCCTTGGCCTTGTTCTTGTGCTGGGACTTCTCGTCCTGGCAGATGACGACCATGCCGGTGGGGATGTGCGTGATGCGGATGGCCGAGTCCGTGGTGTTGACCGACTGTCCGCCGGGGCCGGACGAGCGGTAGACGTCCACGCGCAGGTCTTCGGGCCGCATGTCCACGTCGACCTCCTCGGCCTCGGGCATGATGGCCACGGTGACGGCGGAGGTGTGGATGCGCCCCTGGGATTCGGTGGCCGGAACGCGCTGCACGCGGTGGGTGCCGGACTCGTACTTGAGCTTGCTGTAAACCTTGTCGCCGGAGATTGAGGCGATGATTTCCTTGTAGCCTCCGGACCCGGTGACGTTTGAGCTCATCTCCTCCACCTTCCAGCGGTTGGCCTCGGCAAACCGGGTGTACATGCGGTAGAGGTCGGCCGCGAACAAGGCCGCCTCGTCGCCACCGGTGCCCGCGCGGATTTCCAGGATGATGTTTTTCTCATCCATGGGGTCCTGGGGCAGCAACAGGATCATCAGCTTCTCCTCCAACTCGGGAAGCCGCTCCTCAAGCACCTCGATCTCGGCCTTGGCCATCTCCCGGATGTCGGGGTCGGAATCAGCCAGCATCTCGCGGTTGTCGGCAAGATCCTTGGCCAATTGCTTGTGCTCGCGAAAGACCATGACCACATCGCCCAGGTCGGCATGCGCCTTGGATACTTTCTTGTACCGATCCTGGTCGTTGAAAATACCGGGCTGGGCGAGTTCCTGCTCCAACTTATCGTATTTGGCCTCGATTTCCTCAAGCTTGCCGAACATCGTTTAGCACTCCTCGGCGTTGACGGCGCACTGCAGGGCGGCAATGGCCACTTCTATCTGGGAATCATCCGGTTCCT
>JAZHDH010000309.1:0-10128 GCA_036584335.1 Pseudodesulfovibrio sp.
CCAAGCTGGCCGAGGAGGCCCCGGTGGACGCGGACTTCGTCATGCCGTTCCCGGACTCGGGCAACTACGCGGCCGTGGGCTACTCCCAGACGTCGGGCCTGCCGCTGGAGCTGGCCATGATCCGCAACCACTACGTGGGCCGGACCTTCATCCAGCCCTCGCAGGACATGCGCGATTTTTCGGTGCGCGTGAAGCTCAACCCGGTCAAGTCCATGGTCAAGGGCAAGCGCATCCTCATCGTCGAGGATTCCATCGTGCGCGGCACCACCATCCGCGCCCGCGTCCAGAAGCTGCGCGAGCTGGGTGCGCGGGAGATCCATCTGCGGGTCAGTTGCCCGGCCATCCGCTATCCCTGTTTCTACGGCATCGACTTCTCGAGCAAGGGCGAGCTGATAGCGGCCGCCCACAGCGAGGAGGCCATCGCCCGCTTCCTGGGTATCGAGTCCCTGCACTACCTGACCATTCCCGGCCTGCTCGACTCGGTAACGGCCGACGACGCCTGGTGCCTGGCCTGCTTCGACGGCAACTATCCGATCCCGCTGTCGGATCGCATGGGCAAGAACTGCCTGGAGGCCGTTCCCGGGATCATCAAGGAGTACTGTTAGGGAGCCGTCCATGAGCAGCACCTCCACCGATTGGCTCAAACTGGCCCGCGAGGTCCTGGCGGTCGAGGCCGAGGGGCTTTCCGCCGTGCGCGGGCAGCTCGACGAGTCCTTTGTCCGCGCCCTGACCCTGATGGCCGAATGCACCGGCAGGGTGGTGGTCACCGGCGTGGGCAAGTCCGGGCTGGTTGGCCGCAAGATTGCGGCCACGCTGTCGTCCACGGGCACCCCGGCCTTCTTTCTCCACCCGGTGGAGGGCGCCCACGGCGACATGGGCATGCTCCGGGCCGAGGACGTGATCCTGGCCATCTCCAATTCCGGCGGAACCGACGAGGTCAACAACATCATCCCCACGCTCCGGTCGCTTGGGGCCAAGGTCATCGCCATGACCTCGAACACGGCATCGGCCATGGCCCGGTTGGCGGACGTGACCGTCAAGGTCCGGGTGCCGAGGGAGGCGTGCCCCATGGGGCTGGCCCCGACGTCGAGCACCACGGCCCAACTGGCCGTGGGCGACGCCCTGGCCGTCTGCCTCATGGAGTGGAAGTCCTTCGACATGGAGGACTTCCGGAAATTTCATCCCGGCGGCTCGCTCGGCCAGCGGCTGGCGGCCAGCGTGGATTGCCTGATGCACGCCGAGGGGCTGCCCGTGGTGGACGATGGCGCCACCTTCGGCGCGGCCCTCGAAGTGCTCAACAGCGGCGGCCTCGGCCTGGTGGCCGTGGTCGATGAGGCCAACATCCTGCGGGGCGTGCTCTCGGACGGCGACGTCCGGCGCGAGGTCTGCTGCGGCCCGTTCGACAAGGAGCGGCCCGTGGCCGAGGTGATGACCGCTTCACCCAAGCGGGCGACAGTGGGCGAGCCCGCCGCCCGGGTGCTGGACATCATGGAGCATAATCAGATCACGGTCCTGCCCGTGGTCCGCGACAGCGGCGAACTGGCGGGCATGATCCATCTCCATGACCTGCTCGGCAAGGGCGCGCTCAAGTTTTCAAGCGGCAACGGCATCGAGGGCAGCGCCGGATAGCGGCGGGATAGGCCATGGCGCTCACCCAGACCGGCGATTCCGACGTTTGCCTGCGCTGCTCCCAGCAGGGGCCGACCTGCTGCCGCATCGCCATCGGCCAGGAGGAGTTCTGCTTCCCGCTCTCCCAGATCGAGAAGGAACGCATCCAGGACCACGTTCCCTACACCGGAGGCTTCGCCCTGGCCCCGAATTCTCCCGCGTTCATCGAGTTCGCCTGCCGCCTCTTCCCCGGCGAGGAGGACCTGGTGCGCGCGCAGTTCCCTTCGGGCAGGGAGCACTTCCGCCTGGCCGTGGACTCCACGGGGGCGTGCCGCTTCCTCGGCCCCGAGGGGTGCGAGATTCCGCAGGAAGTCCGGCCCTACTACTGCCGCCTCTATCCCTTCTGGATGGTCGGGTCCGAGGTCATCGTCTTTGATTCCCCCACCTGCCTGGCGCGCCGCGAGTCGCGGTCGCTTGGGCAGATGTACCACTGCCTTGACACCAACCGCGCGAACGTAAAGGATATGTACGGTCGGCTCCGGCTGGTTTGGGGCCTGCCGCCCGCCAAGGGCGCGTCCAGGGTCAACAAAGGATTCTGATTTTCATGAAAGCATTGAAGATTCTGCTTGTCGTCTTTCTCGTCTGTTTCCTGGCCGGTATCGGCGGGGCCTATGCCATCTACAACTGGGCCGCCCGCGACCTGCCCGGGTTCAAGAAGATCACGGACTACAATCCGCCCCTGGTGACCACGGTCTATGCCAAGGACAACCAGGTCCTCGGCTACTTCTACAAGGAAAAGCGGTTCCTGGTGACCCTCGACCAGATGAGCGAATGGGTTCCCAAGGCCTTCCTGGCCGCCGAGGACGCCAGCTTCTACCAACACGACGGCGTGGACCTGACCGCCATCGCCCGCGCCTTCATGGCCAACCTCAAGGCCGGGCACACCAAGCAGGGCGGTTCGACCATCACCCAGCAGATCATCAAGCGGTTGCTGCTGACCTCGGAAAAGAGCTACCAGCGCAAGATCAAGGAGGCGATCCTCGCTTTCCGCCTGGAAAACTATCTGACCAAGGAAGAAATCCTCACCATCTACCTGAACCAGATCTTCCTGGGCGCGCACTCCTACGGCGTGGAGGCGGCCGCCCGCACCTATTTCGCCAAGCACGCCAAGGACCTGACCGTGGCCGAGGCGGCCATGCTCGCCGGATTGCCCCAGGCCCCGAGCCGGTACAACCCCTACAAGAGCTGGGACCAGGCCAAGCAGCGGCAGCGCTATGTGCTGGAGCAGATGCGCGCCCTGAGCTGGATCACGGCCGATCAGTATGACGCGGCCATGGCCGAAGAGGTCGAATTGGAGTCCATGCCCGACCCGTCGTGGCAGATCGGGGCCTATTACCTGGAGGAGGTCCGGCGCTGGCTGATCGACAAATACGGCGAGGATGCGGTCTATACCGGCGGCCTGACCGTGACCACCCCCTGCGACCTCAAGCATGAGGCGGCGGCCGAAAAGGCCCTGCGGCGGGGGCTGCTCGACTCGGCCCAGCGTCGCGGCTGGCTCGGCCCGGTGGCCCATGTCAATCCGGGGGACGTGTCGGCCGTGCTGGCCGAGGGGCCGCAGGACACGGCGAACATTCTGGACAAGTCCCAGCCGATGAAGGCGTGGGTGGCCAAGGTGGCCAGGGACCAGGTCTACGTCCGTTTCGGCCTGTACAACGGCGTCATCCCGCTCAAGGCCCTGTGGTGGGTGCGCGAGCCCGACATCCGCAAGAGCCACGAGGAGGTGGCCGCGCCCAAGGACGCGACCAGGATACTCAAGCAGGGCGACGTGGTCCTGGTGACCGTGGCCGAGGCCCCCAAGACCCCCGAGGGCGTCTGGGTTCTCGACCTGGAGCGCGAGCCGCTGGTGGAGGGCGCCCTGGTTTCGATCAAGCCGGACACCGGCGAGGTGGTGGCCCTGGTGGGCGGCTATTCCTTCCTGCGCAGCCAGTTCAACCGCGCCACCCAGGCCCGGCGGCAGCCCGGCTCCGCGTTCAAGCCCATCGTCTATTCCACGGCCATCGACAACGGGTTCACGCCCGCGTCCATCGTTCTCGACGCGCCCATCGTCTACGCCAACGACGCCGAGGGAAAGCTGTGGCGGCCGGAAAATTTCGAGGGCACCTTCGACGGCCCGACCCTGCTGCGCACCGCGCTGGTCAAGTCCAAGAACCTGGTGACCATCCGCGTGGCCCAGAGGCTCGGTATCAGCAGGATCATCGAGCGGGCGCAGGCCATGGGCCTCGATTCCGACTTTCCGCACGACCTGTCCGTGTCCCTCGGTTCGGCCGTGGTCACGCTGATGAATCTGTGCGAGGCGTACACGACCTTTGCGCGCGGCGGATCGTACATCAAGCCGCGCACCGTACTCTCCGTGCGTTCGGCCTGGGGCGAGGAGATGTTCGCCTCGGTGCCCGAGACAGTGGACGCCATCAGCTCCCAGACCGCCTACATCATGGCTACGCTGATGAAGCAGGTGGTGCAGAACGGCACAGGCTGGCGCGCCAAGGTCCTGGGCCGCCCGGTGGCGGGCAAGACCGGCACGTCCAACAACGAGCAGGACGCCTGGTACATGGGCTATGCCCCGTACCTGATGACCGGCGTCTACGTTGGCTTCGACGAGATGAAGCCCATGGGCAAGTGGGAGACGGGTTCGCGCGCGGCCAGCCCCATCTGGGTGGACTACCGCAAGGTGGTGGAAGAGGATTATCCGTATCAGGACTTCACCCAGCCGCCGGGAATTGTTATGGTCCGGGTGGACGGCGATACCGGCAAGCTCGCCTCGCCCTCGTCGCGGACGGAATTCTTCCTGCCGTTCAAGGTGGGTACCGAGCCTACGGAGATGGGCGGCGGTGGCGGCGAAGGCGGCGAGGCTCCGGTGTCGCAGGACGATCTGTTCAAGCAGACCTTCTAACCGGGAGACGGCCATGGAACTCGACTTCTACCAGGTGGACGCCTTTGCCGACGGCGTGTTCAGCGGCAATCCGGCGGCCGTGGTGCCGTTGTTCGAGTGGCTTTCCGATGACCTGATGCAGAAGATCGCCATGGAGAACAACCTCTCCGAGACCGCGTTTTTCGTGCGCAAGGGCGAGTATTTCGAGCTCAGGTGGTTCACGCCCGAATCCGAGGTGGACCTGTGCGGCCACGGCACCCTTGCCTGCGCCCACGTTCTCTACGGGCATCTGGGCTACACCGACCCGGTGGTGGTCTTCGAGACCCGCTCCGGAAGGCTCTTCGTGGATCGCGAGGACGACCGTTATTCCATGGATTTTCCGGCCTGGCCCGTGCGGCCGATCCAGGTCACCGAGCGCGTGACCATGGCCCTTGGCGCGCGGCCTGCGGAGCTGTACATGGGCGAGCGCGACATGATGGCCGTCTTCGCCGCCGAGGATGAGGTGCGGGGCCTGGCCCCGGATTTCCGCCTGGTCTCCAAGCTCGACGGCATGTGCATGATCTGCACCGCCCCCGGCCAGGACTACGATTTCGTTTCCCGCACTTTCGCGCCGGAGCAGGGCATCCCCGAAGACCCGGTCACGGGATCGGCCCACTGCACCCTGGTCCCCTTCTGGGCTGCGCGGCTGGGCAAAAGCGTGCTCCACGCCTACCAGACGTCGCATCGCGGCGGCGTGCTCGACTGCGAGGACCTGGGCGACCGGGTCAAGATCGCGGGCAAGGCCGTGACCTACCTGGTCGGAGCCATTCTCCTCTAGGAGACTTTTCGCACGAAACGAGCGGCCGCCGGAGGGTTCCGGCGGCCGTTTCGTTTGCCTAGAGAAGCTTCAGATTCCAGTTGAAGGTGCTGGTTCGTTTGGGACGGGGCACGGCGCGTGGCCATGGTTCGATCATGGTGACCATGGACTTGATGCCCATGCGCACCAGGTTCTTCCATTCCCCGTTCAGGTCCAGCTCCCAGGCGGGGTAGATCCAGTTGTTCTGGCCGTAGCGGCGGACGAAGGCGGTCTCGTTCATCGGACTCTTCACCGGCTCGTCCTGGCGCACGGCCTCGGAAAGGAAGCGGGCGATGCCGAAGGGCCACATGCCCTTGATGACCATGCCCAAGGGCAGGGGCGTGGCCTTGGCCAGTTCCAGCACGTCCTCGCCGGGCAACTCCGGGCTGATGATCGCCGAGACGCAGCCCAGTTCCTTGAGGATGCCCAGGGCCAGGGCGTTGGACGCGTTGCAGAAGGGACCGGCGACCAGGGAAAGGTTCTTGCGGTCGGTGAAGTAGGCGGCCTGCCACGGGCTGTTGATCACGAATTCGCGCGCGCCTCCCTGGACCGCTTCCTTGATCAGGGAGCGGTACTTCTTGTCCTCGTCGGGCCAGATGACCGGCGGCAGCCACCACTGGGAGCGGCCGATGACGGCCCGGGGCAGCTTGCCCAGGACGGAGCGTTCCAGCCAGAAGGCCCCCCGGCCCTCGATGCGGCCGCTGGGCGGGATGCGGAACAGGGTGACGTTTTCCGGCTTGCCCTGCTTGGTGGAAACGGTTTTGGGCCAGCGGACCGAAAAGGCCGATTCACCGGCTTCCGGGGCCGGGAAGAGGTTCAGCTCGCCCTCCAGACCCCGGATCAGCTTGATCAGCTCGGGCTCACGCCGGTCCACCAGGAAGACCTTGGTGCCGGTGGGCAGCCCCGGACCTTTGCCCGCGCCGGGGATGTCCAGGCGGCCGCGCTTGGGCACGCGGCGGCGGATGGGCACGGTGCGGTGGCCGGGCTGGTCCTCGTAGCCCACGCGGACCAGGTCGCCGGGCTCCAGCGGTTCACGCGGCTCGAAATACAGTTTGGCTCCCTCGCGCCGGACCTCGCCGATGAACCGGCCCGAGCTGGTTTCGGCGTCCGGTTGCACCGGCTGGAACACGCGCTGCGGCAGGAAGACCGAGTGCCCGGCGGGCCTGCCCAGCGCCTGTTCGAGCAGGTCTTGGGCCGCCTTCTTGGCCTGGGCGTCGTTGGGGTTGTCGCGCAGCATCTGGTAGGCGCGCACCGTGTAGTAGACGTAGTGCGGCCCTTTCTTGCGGCCCTCGATCTTCCAGGCCGCGACCCGGGGCATGGCGAGCAGCGGCTTCGTCAGGACGTCCAGCGAGAGATCGGTGCAGGAAAAGAGGCGGCGGGGCGGCTGGTTGCCCTGGCGGTAGAGGCGGCGGCAGGGCTGGACGCAGCGGCCGCGCAGGCCGGACTTGCCGCCCAGGTAGCTGGACCAGTAGCAGCGGCCGGACACGCAGTGGCACAGCGCGCCGTGGACGAAGATTTCCAGGTCCAGGTTCTTGGGGCAGGCGTCGGCCATGGCCTTGACCTCGTCCAGGTTCAGCTCACGGGGCAGGACCACGCGGCTGGCCCCGAGCCTGGCCGCGATCTCCAGCCCGGAGGGGTGGGTGACGTTGGCCAGGGTGGAGAGGTGGATTTCGCCCTCGAATCCGACCTGTTTGGCCAGTTCGATCATGGCCAGGTCCTGGACGATGAGCGCGAAGGGCTTGACCGAGGTGCGCAGCCGGTCGATGAGCCGTCCGGCGGCCTCGGCGTCGCCGGGTTTGACCAGGGTGTTCATGGCCACGTAGGTCCGGGTGCCCCGGTCGCGTCCCAGGCTTGCCAGCCGGGCAAGCTCGCTGATAGAGAAGTTCGTGGCCTGCATCCGGGCCGAGAAATGCTTCAGCCCCACGTAGACGGCGTCCGCGCCCGCCGCCACGGCCGCGAGAAAGGACGGGCCGTCCCCGGCCGGAGCCATGATTTCTGGAATGTGCTTACTCATAAGGTTGTGCTATGTCCCTGCGGAATTGCCGTGATGTTAAGGTATTGAAAGTATCCCCGGTCGGTCAACCCCAAAGGCCGGACGAATTCTACGAGATCGTGCTCGAATATCCGGACTGGGACGGCTGGCAGCCGGGCCAGTTCGTCATGATCCGGCAGGTCGGCTGGCCGCTGGATTTGCTCTGGGGCCGCCCGTTCTCCATCTGCTCGGCGGGCGACGGCACGCTGACCCTGTTCATCCAGAAGGTGGGGCGGGGCACCGCGCGCATCGCGGCGCTTGCGCCCGGCGAAACGGTGACCGTCTGGGGGCCGCTCGGCAATTCCTTCGCCATGGAGCCGGATGCCCCCACGCTGCTGCTTGCGGGAGGCATCGGCATAGCCCCGTTTCGCGGATATGTCGAGCGCCATCCGCACCCCGAAAACCTGCGCCTCTTCCTGGCCCACCGGCTGCCGCCGGAGTGCTACCCCTTTGACCGTCTGGCCGGGAGCGTGCGCGCCGAGCGCCAGATGGAGCGCTGCCCCGATGACCTCGCCTGCATCATCAAGACCATGGACGGGCTGATCCGCGAGTACGCGGCGCAGGGCGGGCTGGTGCTTTCCTGCGGCCCCACGCCGTTCATGCGCACGGTGCAGCGGGTGGCGGCGGAGTGCGGGGCCAAGGCCCAGGTTTCGCTGGAGAACCGCATGGCCTGCGGTGTGGGCGCATGCCTGGGCTGCGTGACCAGGGACGGGGCCGGGCATCACGTCCAGGTCTGCACGCGCGGCCCGGTGTTCTGGGCCGACAACGTGGAACTGTAGGGGAGACGGGAACCATGGACATGCGCGTATCTTTCGGAGGGCTGGCCCTCAAGAATCCGGTGATGACCGCCTCGGGCACCTTCGGCTTCGGCCTGGAGTTCGCCCCCTACGGCGACCTGAGGAAGCTTGGCGGCATCGTGGTCAAAGGCCTCTCGCTCAAGCCGCGCGAGGGCAACCCCATGCCGCGCATCGCCGAGACGCCGTGCGGCATGCTCAACGCCATCGGCATCCAGAATCCGGGGGTGGAGCATTTCGTCAAACGGACGCTGCCGTCCCTGCCGTGGCGGGACGTGGCCGTCGTCGCCAACCTCTACGCCTGCGACGCCGCCGAGTTCGGCGAACTGGCCGGGGTGCTGGCGGCCGAGGAGGGCATCGCCGCCCTGGAGGTCAACGTCTCCTGCCCCAACGTGCGTGAGGGCGGCATCGCCTTCGGCCAGGACCCGGCCCAGATCGCCCGCGTCACCGAGGCGGTCAAGAAGCGGGCGGGGGGCAAACACGTCATGGTCAAGCTCTCGCCCAACGTCACGGACATCACGGTCTGCGCCCGCGCGGCAGCGGACGGCGGGGCGGACTCGCTCTCGCTGATCAACACGCTCTCGGGCATGGCCGTGGACATCCGCACGCGCAGGCCGCGCATCGCCAACGTCATCGCGGGCCTCTCCGGCCCGGCCATCAAGCCGGTGGCGCTCCGCTGCGTGCACCAGGTGGTGCGCAGCGTGGATATCCCGGTGGTGGGCATCGGCGGCATCGCCTCGGCCGAGGACGCGCTGGAATTCCTGCTGGTGGGCGCCCAGGCGGTGCAGGTGGGCACGGCCAACTTCCTGCGGCCGGACTTCGCCTTCACCCTGGTGGACGAGGTGGAGCGGCTGCTCGGGGAGATCGGCGCGTTCGGCCTGGACGAGTTCCGGGGCAGCCTGCAACTCCCTCTCGGATAAGGGGAAGCTTCCGCCATTTTTCACTTGCCATGCGGCCTCATTTTGGGTAGTTACACCCTCTCGACGCGGAGAGGTGTCCGAGCACGGCTTAAGGAGCACGCCTGGAAAGCGTGTTTGGGGGGAACTCCAACGGAGGTTCAAATCCTCTCCTCTCCGCCAGGAAAATCAAAGGCTTACAGCAGTTGCTGTAAGCCTTTTTTTTGTTTTAGTCTTTCGTGCGTGCACCGCTTTGTGCACCATTTTGATCAAGGAGTGATTTTTCCAGATCGTCCTCATCAAGGATTGACGCTGCCCGTGAAGTGTCTCCACGAAGTCCCTTTAAGTAGGTATCTGTGGTGGTTGCGATTTCGTGTCCAAGGATTTTTTGGATGTCAGTTAAGCTTGCCTTTCCTGAGTCATCCAAGCGAAGTGCCACGAAGTGTCGGAGTGACTTCAACGTGAAGGGCCTGACGCCAGCTTTAGTGCATAGCCCCATGGTCTGAATCTCGCCTTTCGTGTCTTTCAGGTCCGAGAGCATGTTTTTAATCGCTTCTTCACGGCGAGTATAGCCAGTTCCGGTTTTAGGGTTGGTAAAGACATGGTCGCTGTGATTGTCACGTCCCTTCCAAAGCCGCCAGAGAATCTCATACAGCTTGCTGTCTTTGGGCATTGATATCTTACGGTACTTTTTCTCGCCGCCAATACGTTTGCGGGTCCAAAATGCCAACCACTCCTGGTCAAAATTCACAGCAGGCCATCTAAGTCGACGTGGATCACTTGCCCTGCAGCCTGTTTTTAGTATGATGTTGAGGTAATCTTGCTGCCACGGCTCAGCGGCCAAGAGAACGGCCACAACATCTTCAGCTGGTGGAACGTATTCTTGGTGCTCTTCACCTATATTCTTTTTTATGTGTGTCCAAGGATTGAATGTGGCCCTTGCTTCAGTGATATGCCAATTCCACATGGCCTTAAGGTTTTTAGAACTTATCCGTAAATAAATAGACTTTTTCTAGAGAATTTGGCATGCTCTC
>JAZHDH010000310.1:0-38748 GCA_036584335.1 Pseudodesulfovibrio sp.
TGGCCGCGCGGCTGGCCGCGCTCCCGGGCGGCGAGGCCCGGCCCGTGGACGGGGTGGCCGAGGCCCTGGCCGGCTGCGAAGAAGCCGAAGGGCCGATTCTGATTTGCGGTTCCTTGTATTTGCTCGCCGAATTCTATACCGTGCGCCCTGAATACCTGACGCCGAAGGGATAGGAAATGAATACTCTTTTTCGCCTGCTGCCTTCCATGGACCAGATCCTGGAAGCCGTCGCCGCCAACGGGGCCGCGGCCGGGCTGCCGCGCCCGCTGGTCAAGGAGCATGCGGCCGCATTCCTCGACCTGTGCCGGGAGGAAATCCGCTCCGGGGCCATCGCCGAGCCCGGCCAACTCACCCCGGCCGCGCTGCTGCCGCGCCTGACCGCCTACGTCCGCTCCCATTCGCGCCCCCATTTCCGCCGCGTGCTCAACGCCACGGGCGTGGTCGTGCACACCAATCTCGGCCGTTCCGTTCTGGCCAAACCGGCCATCGAGGCCGTGGCCGAGGCCTGCGCCCATTACTCCAACTGCGAGTTCGACCTCGCCACGGGCAAGCGGGGCAGCCGCTATTCGCACGTGGAGCAGATCCTGTGCGACATCACCGGGGCCGAGGCCGCGCTGGTGGTCAACAACAACGCCGCCGCCGTGTTCATCATGCTCGAAACCCTGGCCAGGGGGCGCGAGGTCATCGTCTCGCGTGGCCAGTTGGTGGAGATCGGCGGCTCGTTCCGCATCCCGGACGTGATGGCCAAGTCCGGGGCCGTGCTGCGCGAGGTGGGGGCCACCAACCGCACCCACGTCCATGACTACGAGCGGGCCATCGGCGACGAGACCGCCGCGCTGATGCGCGTGCACACCTCGAATTTCCGCGTGGTCGGGTTCACCAAGGAGGTGACCCTGGCCGAGATGCGCGCCCTGGGCGACAAGTACCACCTGCCGGTCATCGAGGACCTGGGCAGCGGCACCCTCTACGCCCTGGCTGGCGAGGGGCTGCTCGGCGAGCCCACGGTGCAGCAGGTGGTGGCCCAGGGGGCGGATGTGGTTTCGTTTTCCGGCGACAAGGTGCTGGGCGGCCCTCAGGCAGGGGTCATCGTCGGGCGCAAGGAGTACGTGGACCGCATCAAGAAGAATCCCCTCAACCGGGCCGTGCGCATCGACAAGATGACCCTGGCTGCGCTGGAGGCGACCCTGCGCCTGTACCTGGACATGGACGTGGCCCGGCGCTCCGTGCCCACCCTGCGCATGATCACCGCGTCCCGCGAGTCGCTCAAGAGCAAGGCGCGCCGGTTGGCCGACGCCCTGCGCGGTTCCCTGGGCGGCGCGGCCGAAGTGGGCATGCGCCAGGGCAATTCCCGCGTGGGCGGCGGGGCGTTTCCCGAATACGACCTGGCGACCACCCTGGTTTCGGTCCGGGTGGAGGGCGCCTCCGCCGACGACCTGCGCCGGGCGCTGCTCGACACCGACCCGCCCCTGGTGGCGCGCATCGAGGACGACGTCTTCCTCCTGGACCCGCGCACCCTGGGCAATGCGGAAATTTCGTTGGCGGCCGGGGTCTTGGGCCAGGCCGTCGAGTCCCTGAAATCATAGGATACAAGCACATGAGCAAAAAAGCATCCCTGGAATACGATCCGAAGACCGCGTGGGAGACCTACGCCTCCAAGAAGCACGTCCAGGCCATGGACGCCATGGCTGCGCGCTACGTGGAATTCCTGAGCGCGTGCAAGACCGAGCGGCTGGTCATGGACCACGTCCGGGCCAAGGTGGCCGCCGCGGGGTTTGTCGAGGATTTGAAGGGGGAGCGCGTCTTCCGCTTCAACCGCAACAAGACCTGCTTCCTGGCCCGCAAGGGCAGGCGGCCACTGAGCGAGGGATTCCGGCTGGTCGGGGCGCACGCCGACTGCCCGCGTCTGGACCTCAAGCAACGCCCGCTCTACGAGGACACGGAAATCTGCCTGGCCAAGACCCACTATTACGGCGGCATCCGCAAGTATCAGTGGCTGACCATTCCCCTGGCCCTGCACGGCGCCGTGGCGCTCAAGTCCGGCAAGGAGGTCACCGTGCGCATCGGCGAGTCGCCCGAAGACCCGGTCCTGACCATCACCGACCTGCTGCCGCACCTGGCCTACAAGGAGATAGTCAAGAAGGTGGAGGACGCCTTCGAGGCCGAAAAGCTGAACCTGGTGCTCGGCCAGTCGCCCGTTGCGGTGGGAAAGGGCGACGACAAGGCCAAGGAGCCGGTAAAGAGGCATATCCTGGAAATCCTGAACAAGAAATACGGCATCGACGAGGCCGACTTCTTCTCTGCCGAGATGCAGGCCGTTCCGGCCGGCCCGGCGCGCTATGTCGGCCTCGACCGCTCGCTCATCGGCGGCTACGGCCACGACGACCGCTCCAGCGTGTTCTGCGCGCTGGAGGCGCTGCTGGCCGAGCCCGATCCGGAGTACTGCCAGATCGTGCTTTTCTGGGACAAGGAGGAGATCGGGTCCGAAGGGGCCACGGGCGCCAAGTCCCTGTTCTTCGAGTATTGCCTGGAGGAGCTGGCCGAGGCGTGGGAGCCCGGCGCGCGCCTCTCGCGTATCTTCATGAACGGTTCGGCCCTGTCCGCCGACGTGTCCGCAGCCCTGGACCCGGACCACAAGGACGTGTACGAGCCGCTCAACGCCGCCAAACTGGGCTACGGCCCGTGCTTCAACAAGTTCACCGGCCATCGGGGCAAGGTGGGGGCCAACGACGCCCATCCGGACTTCATCGGCTGGCTGCGTCGCATCCTGGACGACGCGGGCATTCCCTGGCAGATGTCCGAGCTGGGCAAGGTGGACATGGGCGGCGGCGGCACGGTCGCCAAGTTCCTGGCCGTCTACGGCATGGACGTCATCGACGTGGGCGTGCCCGTGCTTTCCATGCACTCGCCCTTCGAGCTGGCGTCCAAGGCGGATATTTACGCCACCACCCTGGCCTTCAGGGAATTCCTGAAGCGGTAGGTTCGCGGCCCGCGAAATGGAAACGGCCTCCGGATGAATGTCCCGAGGCCTTTTTCTATTTGTTCAGGGCCGCGACCATCTCCACGGGGATGAACGTTCGCCCGCTGATCTCCTCGAAGCTCAGCCCCTGGCCGACGAGCCGCTTCACCAGCACGGCCAATGGCTCGCCCACCTCCACCACGTGGCCGTCCGGATCGTGAACCCGGAATCCCCGCTGACCCCAGGGGGCCTCTTCGATGGGGTGGATGACGGCTTTCCATTCCCGCTCGACCTTGGCCCAGACCGCATCCAGGTCCGGGCTCTCGAAGTAGTATTCCACGTTGTCCCGGCCCAGCGTCTGCGGAGGCTTGCGTTGCCCCTTGTAGATGACGCCGACCGCGTGCCCGGCCTCCCACAGGGAGAATCCGGACTTGAACGGGACGTTGGCCCCGAAGTCCGCCAGGACCTCCTGTTCGAGCAAATCCTCGTAAAAGGCGCGGGACGCCTGCATGTCGGACACGAAAATGGCCGGGCCTTCGAAGGTGATGGGCATGGGGGCTCCTTGGCGTTGCGGTGAGCGGTCGCACCGGACGGGGTTGAAGGTGGCGAATGCTAGCAGGCTCACCCGGAAAGTCAACGGGGCTGGAGAGCGCGGCGGATTTCAGAAGCCGGGCTGGATGCGGAAAAGGCAAGCGAATATGGGTCGATGCGTCCGATAGTTTGATTTTTCACAAGGATTTTTCGGTTGGGTCACGAATGGGTCACGAAGCGGTGCGGCACACGTTCGAAATGGAACATGAGCCGCAGAAATTGACGGATATCCATGCGTCCGGTATCAGTGCAACATAGGGGTCAATTACCTATAGGTGTTTTGTCTATCGAGGGGCGGCATTGTCCGAAGATCGGCCGATGCCCGATGGAGTGTGAAATCGTGGAGACAAGAGGATTGAAATGAGCATAAGATACAAGATATTGCTGCCCATCTTGCCATTGGTGCTGCTGGTCGGGCTGGGCGGATATTTCCTGCTGGTCGACCAGTTCGACACCTTGCGGCATTCCTTTGCCGAGATGCTGGTGGGCGGGGTGGCCAAGACCGTGAACCTGAACACCAAGGACGCTTCGGTCCGGGCGCTGGAGGAAGCGGCCCTGTTCAGCCGCATGCCCGAGGTGGTGGCGGCCTTTGAAATCGCCCACTCGGGGCGCATGGACGACGAGGCGGACGCCACGGTGCAGCAGGCTCGCGAGCATCTGCGCGCGGCCCTGGCCGGGGCGATGAAGGGATACAAGGAAGCCACGGGCAGCAAGCTTCAGTTGCATTTTCACCTGCCCAACGGCAGGAGCCTGGCGCGCATGTGGCGCGAAAAGCAGGCCAAACGCAACGGCCAGTGGTTCGACGTGTCCGACGACCTTTCCGGGTTCCGGCAGACCGTGATCGACGTCAACCGCGACGGCAAGCATCGCCAGGGCATCGAACCGGGGCGGGGCGGCTTCGCCATTCGCGGCCTGGCCCCTGTCCTGGATGCTTCCGGCCGCCAGCTGGGCTCGGTGGAGGTGCTCAAGAGCTACGGCGATGTGTTCAAACCGCTGGAGGCCGAGGGCGGCCAGTTCTTCACCCTGTACATGGACGCCGCCCTGCTGCCTACCACGACCCAGCTTCAGGACCCCGAGAAGTTCCCGGTGATCGGCAAGGCGTTCGTGCGCGCGGCGGGCAAGCGCAACGAAGCCCTGGACAAGGCCGTTTCCGTTGAGGACCTCAAGCAGGGCATGCAGAAGAGCTATTTCACCCTGTCCGGCGACTTCGCCCTGGCCTTCACCCCGGTGACGAACTACCAGGGGCGTCCCATCGGGGTCATCGCCCTGGCCCAGGACATCTCCATGCAGAATCGCATCCTGGACGGCGCGACCCTGCTGGTGGTGATCATTTTCGCCGTGGCCGTACTCATTCCGTTCCTGTCCATCGTCGGGCTGCTGCCGTTCACCGTGTGTCGCCCGCTGGACCGCATCAGCAAGTTCGCGGACCAGGTGGCCAACGGCGACCTGACCCCCTATTCGGGCAAGGTCACCAATGACGAGATCGGGAAGATCCATCAGTCGGTGGCGCGGATTCCGGCCAACCTGGGCGGACTCATCGACAGTTGCGAGAAGATGTCGGCCGAGGTCCGCCGGGGCGTGCTCACGGCGCGCGGCGACGTGACCCGCTACGAGGGGGCCTTCGCCCAGTTGGTGAAGAGTATGAATACCCTGGCCGACACCTTTGTCGGCACCTTCGACGTGCTGCCGTTTCCGGTATTCACCATCGATGAGGACCACACATTGCTGTACGCCAACAAGGTCACCGCGAAAATGGCGGGCGTCGAAAAATCGCTGGTGGGCCGCAAGTGCAGCGAACTGTTCAACACGCCCATGTGCAAGACGGCGGATTGTCTGTGTACCAAGGCCATGAGGTCGCTCAGGAGCGAGACCTGCTCGTCCCAGGCGGGCCTCGGGGGCTGCGGCGATCGCGACATCCGGGGCTACGCCATCCCCCTGGCCGTGGAGAACGGCGTGGCGGGCGGCGCACTCGAGGTCGTCATGGACGAAACCGACGTGCTGAGTACCCAGCGCCGGATCGTGGAGGCCGCCGAGCGGGCCAGCAAGCTCTCCCTGCGCATGGCCACCGCAGCCGGGCAGTTGTCCGCCCGGGTGGACGAGGCCAGGACCGGCGCAGGCGACCAGGCCGCCCGGGCCACGGAAACGGCCACGGCCATGGACCAGATGAACGCAGCGGTGACCGAGGTGGCGCGCAGCGCCAACCGGGCCGCCGAGAACGCCGAGCTGACGGAGAAGCAGGCCAGGGAAGGAAACGACATCGTCAACCGGGTCACCGCCTCCATCAACGAGGTGCGGACCATGGCCTCGCGCCTGAAGGAAAACATGAACAGCCTCGGCATGCAGGCCGAGGACATCGGCCGGGTCATGACCGTGATCACCGACATCGCCGACCAGACCAACCTGCTGGCGCTCAACGCGGCCATCGAGGCGGCCCGGGCGGGCGAGGCCGGGCGCGGGTTCGCCGTGGTCGCCGACGAGGTGCGCAAGTTGGCGGAAAAAACCATGACCGCCACCACCGAGGTGGGCAACACCATCGGCGCCATCCAGGGCGGCACCCGGCAGAACATGCGCGAGACCGACAAGGTCGCCGAGGTGGTGCAGACCTGCTCCGCCATGGCCGAGAACGCGGGCGAGTCCCTGGTGGGCATCGTCTCGCTCTCCAAGAGCGCTTCGGAGCAGATCCAGGAGATCGCCTCGGCGGCGGAGGAGCAGTCGGTCACCTCGGACCACATCGCCCAGGCCACGGGCGATATGCTCCGCATCTCCCAGGCCACCAGCGAGGCCATGTCCGAATCCGCCCAGGCCTGCACCGAATTGTCGGCCATCGTCACGGAGCTCAATGAATTGATCGAAGGGTTGAGCACCACGCACTAGCGCGGCTCTACCCGACATGCCCCCCCGACCGTCCCTTCGGCTGCCCCGCCGTCGGGACGGTCGTTTGCTTTCCCGGGCCGAACCGCGCGCAGGTGCTCTGCGGTAGCGTCCCGCGCGTTTGTCTGGTATGCTTTTCAGCTAGACAGGAACACGCCGGATTCACATAAGAAAAGGGAAGCACCACATGCCGGTCATCATGGGAACCGCCGGGCACATCGACCACGGCAAGACCACGCTGGTCAAGGCCTTAACGGGCATCGACTGCGACCGACTCTCCGAGGAGAAGAAGCGCGGCATCACCATCGAGCTCGGGTTCGCCTTTCTCGACCTGGGCGGCGGCGAGCGCATCGGCATCGTGGACGTGCCGGGCCATGAGAAATTCGTCAAGAACATGGTGGCCGGGGCGGCGGGCGTGGACTTCGTCACCCTGGTCATCGCGGCCGACGAGGGGATCATGCCCCAGACCCGGGAACACCTGGAAATCTGCCAGCTCCTGGGCGTGACCACCGGCCTGGTGGCCCTGACCAAGATCGACATGGTGGACGCGGAGTGGCTGGAGATGGTCACCGAGGAGGTCAAGGCCTACCTGGAGCCGACCTTTCTGGGGGGTGCGCCCGTGGTGCCGGTCTCGGCCCATACCGGCCAGGGGCTGGACGACCTCAAGGCGGCCATCGCCGACCTGCTGGTCCGGTTCAGGCCCAAGCGCCGCTCCGACCTGTTCCGCATCCCCGTGGACCGCGTCTTCACCATGAAGGGCCACGGCACGGTCGTCACCGGGACCATGGTTTCGGGCTCCATCGCTCTGGGCGAGGACGTGGTCCTCTATCCCGGCGGCCGCGAGACCAAGGTGCGCGGGCTCCAGTCCCACGGCCAGACCGTGGAGACGGCCAATGCGGGGCGGCGCACCGCCGTGAACCTGGCCGGGCTCGAAGTGGAGGACATCCAGCGTGGCGACGTGCTCGCCCGGCCCGGGACCCTTTTCCCTTCCAAGGTGTGGGACATCGAGCTGACCGTGCTCCCGTCCTCGCGGCTGCCGCTCAAGCACCGCAGGGAAATCCATTTCCATCACGGCGCGCGCGAGGTCCTGGCCCGCATTTACCTGCTGGACCGCGACGAGCTGGCCCCGGGCGATACCGCCGTCTGCCAGGCGCGGTTCACCGAGCCCCTGGCCGGGGTCTACGGCGACCGGATCGTACTCCGCTCCTTTTCGCCCCTGCGCGCCTTTGCGGGCGGGCGCATCGTCGGTCCCGCAGGGCACAAGATCAAGCGATTCTCGCCCAAGGTGGACGAACTGAAGAAGCTGGCCGACGCATCGTCCGAGGTGGTGGCCGCCACCCAACTGGAGCTGGCCGGTCCGGCCGGGCTGACCTTCGGCGAGTTGCTGACCATGACCAACCTGGAGACAAAGGCCCTCGAAAAGACCCTGGGCGTACTCGGCGGCCGCCAGGAGGCCGTGCTCTTCGACAAGGAGGCCCGGCGCTACGCGGGCGGCGCGCTGGCGCAGTCGCTGGCGGATTCGCTCCTTGCCTTCCTGGCCGCCTTCCATCGCAAGGAATCCATGAAGCCCGGCGTGCAGCGGGGTGAGCTGGCGTCCTCCTGGGGCCGCGACCTGCCTCCCAAGCTCTTTCACTTCATCGTCGAAAGATTGCTCAAGAAGGGCGACGTGGTGGCCGGGCAGGAACTGCTGCGGCTCAAGGACCACAAGGTTTCCCTGGCGTCGGACCAGGCCAGGGTGCGCGAGACCCTGCTGGCGGCCTACCGCGCGGGAGGGGAGACCCCGCCCAACCTCAAGGACGCGCTGGAACCGCTGGGCATGGACGCCAAGCAGGCCGCGCCCGTGCTCAAGCTGCTCCAGGACCAGGGCGAACTGGTGCGCATCAAGGACGACATGTACTACCATGTCCCGGCGCTGGAGGGGATCAAGGCGCGCATGGTCGCCTTCTTCGCCGATCACGAGGCCATGACCGCCCCGGACTTCAAGGAGATTTCAGGCCTGTCGCGCAAGTACCTCATCCCGGTCCTGGAATACTTCGACAAGGAAAAGCTCACCGTGCGCGTGGGCGACGCCCGCCACTTGCGCAAACGGTCTTGACGGACCGGCGGAACCCTTTTAGGCCATGCATATGCGCATCCGTAACTCCACCTTTGCGGCCCTGGCCCTGGTCCTGTGCCTTCCGTTGCTCGCAGTCGGCTGCGGCGGCCGCCGCTCCGCGACGTCCGGCCAGGACGCCGCCAAGGCCCACGCCCTGGTGGAGCGGGCGTCGGCCACCCTCGGGACCTGCCTGAAGGGCGATCCGGGCATCGAGTTGCGCCGCGTGCTGGCCAAGGCCCGGGGCGTGCTGATCGTTCCCGACATGGGCACGGCAGGCTTCCTTTTTTCGGTGGACACGGGCAACGGCGTCCTGTTCCTCCGTTCGGATTCGGGCTGGACCGGGCCGGTCTTTCTGACCGAAGCTTCGGGCGGGTTCGGCATGCAGGCCGGGTTCTCCAACACGTCCGGGGTCTTCGTCTACACCGACGCGGACGACGTCCGCTACCTGCTGGAAACCGGCGGCGTGTTCCAGGGCAGGGCGTCCGTCACCGTGCTCAACACCAACCTCAAGGGCAAGGACACGCCCAAGTTCGTGGGCGCTGGCGACGTTTATTTCGTGGGCGACAGCACCGGGCTCTATGCGGGCGCGGCCGTGCATGGCGGGGGGCTCATCAGCCGCGACTATCTCAACCGGGCTTACTATGGCAGCGCGGACGGCGACCCCGAGGCCATCCTCTTCAAGGATACGCAAAAGGCCCCCGAAGACGGGCTGGCCCTGCGCGCCAGGCTGGCCGAGGCGGCCGTGCGCGGCGTCCGGGCGCAGGCCCCGGAGGCGCAAAAAAAGGACGGAGCCGAAACTCCGTCCAAATAGTCGCTGGGGTGAGTGATGGGACTTGAACCCACGGCCACCTGGGCCACAACCAGGTGCTCTACCAACTGAGCTACACCCACCGTGTGAGGGGAATCATTTAGCTGAGCTTTCCCCGGCGGTCAAGCAAAACAAACAAAAAGGTAACCCATGGATAAACTTATAATTGAAGGCGGGGTGCCTCTGCAGGGCACCATCCACGTCAGCGGAGCCAAGAATGCGGCCCTGCCCATCCTCATGGCCTGCCTCCTGGCCGAGGGCAAGGTGGAACTGACCAACGTCCCCCGCCTGGCCGATATCCGCACCTCCCTCAAGCTGCTCAACATCCTGGGCTGCGAAACGACCTTCGAGCAAAACGCCGCCACCAGCGTCTGCACCGGCCTCAAGTCCGAGGCCCCCTACGATCTGGTCAAGACCATGCGCGCTTCGGTCCTGTGCCTCGGTCCGCTGCTCGCCCGGCTGGGCGAGGCCCAGGTGGCCCTGCCCGGCGGCTGCGCCATCGGCGCGCGGCCCGTGGACCTGCATCTGCGCGGCATGGAGAAGATGGGCGCGCAGTTCGAGCTGACCGCAGGCTACATCCGTGGCACCTGCCCCGGCGGTCTCAAGGGGGCCAAGATCACCCTCGACTTTCCCACCGTGGGCGGCACCGAAAACCTGCTCATGGCCGCCAGCCTGGCCCACGGCGTCACCACCCTGGAAAACGCCGCGCGGGAACCCGAAGTCGTGGACCTGGCCAATTTCCTCAACGCCATGGGCGCGAAGATCACCGGCCAGGGCACCAGCATCATCGCCGTGGAGGGCGTGACCTCGCTCAAGGGATGCTCCTACCGGGTCATGCCCGACCGCATCGAGGCCGGAACCTACATGGTCGCCGCCGCCATCACCGGCGGGGAGCTCGAAATCGTGGACTGCCCCTTCGCCGACCTCGACGCCGTCAGCTACAAGCTGCGCGAAATGGGCGTCTGGCTCCAGGAAGAGGACGACTACGTCCTTGTCCGCCGTTCCGATACGCCGCTCAAGAACGTGGACGTGACCACGCTGCCGCACCCGGGTTTCCCCACCGACATGCAGGCCCAGCTCATGGCCCTGATGTGCTTCGGGAAGGGCGCGGGCACCATCGAGGAAAAAATCTTCGAGAACCGGTTCATGCACGTCCTCGAACTCGTCCGCCTCGGCGCGGACGTGCGCCTCAAGGGCCGCACCGCCATGGTCCAGGGCGTGGGCAAGCTCACCGGCGCGCCCGTCATGGCTTCGGACCTGCGCGCCTCCGCCTCCCTCGTCCTGGCCGGGCTCGCCGCCCGGGGCACCACGACCATCGAACGCATTTACCACCTGGATCGCGGCTACGAGAACATCGAAGCCAAACTGTCCGGCGTGGGCGCGCGGATCAAGCGGGTGCCCGAGTAGGGGACGTGGGGAATGCCTCCGGCGGCCCCTTCGGGGGAACCTGCGCGCCGCTCTGGCCCCGCTTAAGGCCGATGATCTTGAGAACAATCACGTTCTTTGTGTATGACTCTCCGGTTTTTATCGTCGTCTTCAACGGCTTGCAGGCAGGGTCCTGCAAGCCGTCCTGTCGTTGCGGGGCGGCCTCAACGCCATCGGCATGGTCGAATCAAAACGCGGAGTTGCCAACACCATAGTGAATGAAAAAAGGGTACCCCATGATGAGCATCGACGGTCACGCTCGGCTTTTCGGCGACGTTGTCCGTGAACACTGGGGGATGGAAAACTCAGTCCACTGGGTGCTCGATGTCCGCTTCGGCGAGGATCAACGCCGCATATGGAAAGACAATTCTCCGGAAGACCTCTCGATGTTGAGAAAAATGGCGCTCAATTGCATGAAACAAGAGTCTGCGAAAGCCGGCATGAAAAGAAAACGCACAATGGCTGGCTGGGACAACTCGTTCCTTATCAAGGTGCCGACTGGAAAATGGGTGCGGTTGCCCTGCCTCCCGCATGCAGCGCAATTGACTCTCTCCGGCAACGATGATTGAATGGAAATCATGTTCGTCGACATGTTCATGCGTGTCGCGACAGCAATTCCAGGAGACATCCCATGCGCCGGTACGACAACGAAGAACTCGACAGAAGAATCCAGGAGCTCATCGGCTCCGATTTCCCGGACCGCCCCACCTCCGACATCAGCATCGCGCTTCGGGTGGCGGATTTCATGGAATCCAGAGGGTACACTTTCCGGATGACGGACCAGTGTCCCAAAAGCCTGAGCGACTGCCTGTGGCGGGCAGTCTTCATCGCCTCCGACGCCGAGTACGTCGCCGAGGACTCCCGACCCGCAGTCGCCGTCTGCGCGGCGGCGGTGGCGGCCCTGGAAGCGGCCGAAGCGTAACGCCCCTTTCCCATGAGCAGACGCAAGCCCCACGACGATCCCTCGTCCGCCCAGTACCGGGCCATTCTGGAATCCATCTCGGACGGCGTGTTCACCGTGGACCTGGAGTGGCGGATCACCTCCTTCAACCGGGCCGCCGAGGAGATCACCGGCGTCTCCCGGCGCGAGGCGATGGGAAAGCGCTGCTCCGAGGTCTTCCGCTCCACCATGTGCAACGATCAGTGCTGCCTCCGCGAGACCCGGCGCACGGGCAAGCCGCTGGTCGGGCGCACCGGATACATCATCGACGCCGATGGCAACCGCATACCCGTCAGCCTGTCCACGGCGGTGCTTCGGGACGCCGACGGCGCGGTCATCGGCGGTGCCGAGACCTTCCGCGACCTGAGCGAGGTCGAGGCCCTGCGCAACGAGCTGGACGGCCGGTTCCGCATCGGCGGCCTGGTCAGCCGCAGCCCGATCATGCAGCGCGTGTTCTCCACCCTGGAGCCCGTGGCCGCCAGTTCGAGCACGGTACTCATCCTGGGCGAAACCGGCACCGGCAAGGAACTCATCGCCCGCACCATTCACGACCTGAGCCCGCGCCGGAAAGGCCCCTTCGTTGCCGTCAACTGCGGCGCCCTGCCCGAAACCCTGCTTGAATCGGAGCTCTTCGGCTACAAGGCCGGAGCCTTCACCGGGGCGAC
Source organism: Pseudodesulfovibrio sp. (assembly GCA_036584335.1). Taxonomy (GTDB): domain Bacteria; phylum Desulfobacterota; class Desulfovibrionia; order Desulfovibrionales; family Desulfovibrionaceae; genus Pseudodesulfovibrio. Next base: position 12,352 of record JAZHDH010000310.1, read on the forward strand.
CAGGGACAAGCCGGGCCGCTTCGCCCTGGCCTCGGGCGGCACCCTGCTTCTGGACGAGATCGGCAACATCAGCCCGGCCATGCAGGTGCGCCTGCTCCGCGTTCTCCAGGAGCAGGCCTACGACCCCTTGGGCTCGGTCAAGACCGAGCGGACCGACGTACGCATCATCGCCGCCACCAACAGCGACCTGGCCGCCATGGTCCGCCAGGGGACCTTCCGTGAGGACTTCTACTACCGCATCGACATTGCCCGTGTGGAACTGCCGCCGCTGCGGCTGCGCAAGGAGGACATTCCTCTCCTGAGCATGGACTTCATCCAGCATTTCAATGCCCTGCAAGGAAAACAGGTGGAGGGTCTCAGTTCCGAGACCCTTTCCCTGCTCATGCTCCATTCCTGGCCGGGCAACGTCCGTGAACTGCGCAATGTCATCGAGCGGGCCTTCATCACCTGCGCCGCGGGTTCCATCCTGCCGCGCCACCTGCCTCCGGACTTCCCCGGTCCGGAAAAGACGCCGGGCCACGACGTTCTCCACACCCTGGAGGATTCGGTCAACCGGCTGGAAAAACAGCTCATCCTCAATGCCCTCCTGCGTTGCGGGGGCAACCGCCTGGCTGCGGCCAGAGAGCTGGGCATCCACAAGAGCACCCTGTTCCGCAAGATCCGCCAGCGGGGCATCCGGCCCCCGGCATCGGACGGGCGTTCCACCCCGGTCGAACCGGCTCTTGAGTAGCGTTTTTGCGACCCGTTTGCACGCAATGGGTCGCGCAACTGCGACTCCGCCGCCGGTCGGCCTCAGAGCATCTTTTATTTTTGTCAAATAAAATCAAGTTGATATGACGTGTGTGAGCACGTTTCCATCCTGGCACGGTTGATGCTGTATCCAGGCAAGGAGCAGAGCCGACATGAACGCCGCTTTCAGCATATGGGAGAACCGGATTTCCCCGGTTTTCGACACGGCGACCAGGCTGGCCATCGTGGCCGGGGGGCAAATTGATCCGCCCATGGTGCTGTCCGTGCCGGGAACATCGCCCATGACCGTCCTGGCCGTGCTGTTGGAACGGCACGTCTCGGCCCTGATTTGCGGCGCCATCTCCCGGCCCATCCACGACGCCATCCGAGCCCGGAACATCGAGGTCTACCCCTTCGTCACCGGGGAACTCGACGAGGTGATGCGGGCCTGGCGTGAAGGGCGGCTGGGCGAGAACCGGTTCCGCATGCCCGGCTGCAACCCGCCGTCGGGCGGAGGACCCAGGCGCAAGCGCCGCCGGGGCGACCGTCGGGACGCGATACACGCCCCCTACGGGACACCCGCCGTCCCTGACGGCCAGGCGGTATGCCGCTGTCCGCTCTGCGGTCTGGAGGTCCTCCGCATGCCTGGCAAGCCCTGCTCCCAAAACCGATGCCCGAACTGTCACGCACTCATGGTGCGGGCATGAAACCATTCAACAAGGAGGCAGACATGCCACGCAGAGATGGTACCGGACCCAACGGTATGGGCTCACGCACGGGCCGAGGCCTCGGAGCGTGCACCGGCATCAACGCGCCCGGCTTCGGCTGGGCGGGCAACGCCGGATACGGACGAGGCGGCTACAGATTCGGATTCCGGAGCGGACGGGGCGGCTTTGGCGGCGGTTACCGCTGGTGGGGCGCACCCTCGGATTACGTCGCGTACCCCGACACCAGGGAATCCCTGGAGGAACGCGCCGCCTTCCTCGAAAACGAACTGGCCGCCGTGAAACGGCGCTTGAACGAACAAGACAAGGCCGCCGAATAGGCGCATGGGCGGACGGCGTCGGGGTGCGGGCAAGCTCCCGCCGCCGTCCCCTTCACGGACAACGCAATGGTCAATCTGGATACCTTCGTCAGTGAACTGCAGGACGCGTTGAACGAACAGGCCAAGGACGCCTACGGTGCCGAGGCCTTTGACCGGTGGCGCAATCCGCCGCATCAAGGTGAACCTCCCGGGACCAACGGTCGGGGGGCGTCCACCGGCAGTTGCGGCGACACCATCACCATCTTCCTGTGCATAGAAGACGACACGGTGCGCGATGCGGGCTTCCACACCGATGGCTGCGGGTCCAGCCAGATCAGCGGTTCCATGACGGCGGAACTGGCCCTGGGAATGCGCTGCGAGGACCTGACCTCCATCACGGGCGAGGTCGTCCGCGACCGGTTGGGACGCCTGCTCAAGGACGACGAACATTGCGCCTGGCTGGCGGTCAACGCCCTGCACGACGCCTTGGGCGACTACTACCGGCGCACCCTGCGCACAATCGGCAACCCACAGGAGACGGTATGACCAAGATCGGCATTATCCGATGCGAGAAAAACGAGAAAAAGTGTCCGCTCACCGGGTGCATCACCTGCCTCTCCGAACGGACACAGGGATTCGCGTCCTACGACGTGACGCAACTCGCGGGCATCTTCACCTGCCGCTGCGATCTGGATGAAACGGCCGGCATGGCCAAAATCCTGAAGGCCAAGGGGGCGGAGGTCATTCATGTCCCCACCTGCCTGTTCTCCAACAAGGCGGGCGGGAAATGGACCCTGGACGGCGGCGGCCTGTGCGACAGATACGCCACCCTGGCCGAACGGATCGCCGAGGCCTCCGGGCTGCCCTGCGTCCGGGGAACGGCCCATCTCCCGGATGGCTACACCCCCGCCGTCTGACGCGTCATCAACCCTTCAACACGAGGATATCGCCTTGCCCATGACCGACCCGCTGACCAAGGACAACTGGCTGAAACCGGAAAAGACCCTGCACGACGACTGAGGGATCGATGCCCGCACCAATGACGCCGACGGCATGACCTTTACCGGATTCAGGAATTTCGTGAACCCGCTGTGCGCCGAGATCAAGTCCCACCCCGAAGGCATCCAGGGCATCTGCCCGGTGGGCCACCAGCTCATGGCCAGGCAGGCCAGGGGCTCGGGCAAGACCTTCATCGAGCCGTGCACGCCGGGGTTGCCAAAAATCTGCACGTCCGTCTTTCACCACGTCGAGTTCGTCGGCATTGTGGGAGGCTGCGGCCGTGTTTTCGCATACTTTGAGGTTGATTCCTTCATCGTGCGCGAGGCCATCAACGTGCCCCTGAAAAGAGTTGAGTCGATGGCGTCCGAGGTGGCATAACCATGGAACGCGCCCGCAAAATGGCCGCTTTTATCGAAAATTTTGTGACCCGCATCCACTAGAAGCCGCAACCCAAGGAGAACACGGCCGATGAAGACGAATCACGGCGCCGAGCTGGCGTCATTTCTCGACGACTGGTCAATGGACCCGAACCTGACCAAAGCCTGCTTCCTCAAACTCAAGCAACACCTCGAAACCATGGACGGCGTGCGTTTCGACTTCGTGGCCCGGCCCGGCATCACCTATTCGCTGCGCGCGGCCCACGACAATCAGACCCGGCGGAGCCTGTTCGCCATGGTGGACGTAATCGACGATGACCCAGAGGACCGCTGGCTGTCCATCTGCTTCTACCGGGAGCTGGTGGACGACCCCGACAGTCTGGGCGACGAGGTCCCCGGCGGCCTGATGGGCGAGGACGCCCGCTGCTTCGACATGTACGAGTCGGACGACCCCTTGCTCGACTACATCAAGGAACGCCTGAAAGCCGCCTGCGCCGCCGCTTCCCGCGAGTGCTGACGTCCAGCTGATCAAAGCCCGGAAGGCCCGCCCCTTCAAGGGAACGGGCCTTCCGGAGGCCGTGGTCCATGGTCGGGCATGTGGCCCCATGCGTGCCAACCGTGCTTTTCGCGGCGTTGGTATCATTTGCGTCGGCTGAAAATCGTGAAGGCAAGGCCTCTCGTGGTTTTCAGCATATCCTTTCACCCCACGCACTCCCCATTTTGGCTGCTCCTCCGGAGCAGCCGGAGATGGTTACTTCAAAAGGCCCTCGGCCTTTGGCCGCTCGAGGCAATCTTGTTTCATTTCCCCGCCGAAACGCGGAGAGGGGCCGGGACAATCCCGGCCCCTCTCACTTTGGGGGTAGGTAGTAAGGAGGTTATCCTTTTGAAACCGTTACGAAGTGTTCCTGCATGGCCACGGCGCCGCCGCACTTGTCGTATTTGCGGATGCCCCTCGGCATGAGCAGGTTGTCGGCCGCGCCCTTGTCTTTGGCCCGCGATTCGACGGACAGGGTGTGGCCGAAGCCGTGCAGCATGAACACGCATTCGGGGTGGACGAAGTCCGTGACGAAGGCCTTGATCTTGGCCGAGTAGCCGTTGTTGGCCACGGTCACGTACTCGTCGTTTGCTATGCCCAGCTTGGCGGCCCGGTCGGTGTGTATCCAGAGCACGTTTTCGGGCTTGCGCTCGAAGAGCAGGGCGTTGTTGACGGTATGGCCCTGGGTATGCAGGGCGCAGCGGCCGAAGGTGATGCGGAACTTGTCCGCAGGCGGCCGCTCGGGCGCGGCGTAGGGCTTGAGGGACGGCTGGCCGTCGGCCTCGAGCTTGGCGTCGATGATCTGGACCTTGCCGGACGGGGTCTTGAAGGTCCCTTCCTTGATCGGCAGGAACACAGGCTCCTTGGTCAGGGTGACGATGCCCTTGGCGTCGAAATCGGCCAGGGTCACGCCGGTTCCTTCCAACTGGAAGTTCCAGATGTCCTCGATCTTGTCGAAGGCCAGTTCCTTGAGGCCCATGCGCTTGGCGAGGCCCGCATAGATTTCCCAGATGGCCTTGGTGTCGTAGACCGGCTCGATCGCCCGCTTGCGGATCTGGAAGGCCGGCTTGGCGCCGTTCTTGGTCATGAGGATCTCGTCGCGCTCGAGGTAAGGCGAGATGGGCAGGATCACATCGGCGTTCCAGGCGGTATCGGACCAGGTGAAGGTGGCGGCGACGATCAGCTCTATGCCGTCCCACATGGACAGGACGTCCTTTTTGTCGGGGAAGGCCATGAGCGGGTCGTGGCGGTTCACGATGTAGGCCTTGATCGGATAGGGCGATTCGCTTTCGGCGGCCTCGTAGGCGAGGTTGACCAGGCCCGGGCCTGCGTCGAAGTGCTTGCGGCCATCCATCCAGCCCACGCCGTCGGCGCGGCGGCCTTCGGGCTTGGGGTAGAGGTTCATGAAGCTCTTGAGGCCCTTGGCCCCGACGTCGCCGGGCTTGCCCATGAGCGGGAGGCCGCCCTTGGCGCCCACGGCGCCAAGCAGGGCGTTGATGATGTAGATGGTCCGGCTCATGTAGAAGGAGTCGGTGTAGCGGGCGGTCATCCAGCCCGGGTGCCAGAGCACGCTCGGGGCGGCCTCGGCCAGCTGGCGGCAGAAGTCGCGGACGGCGTCGGCCTTGATGCCGGTTTCCTCTTCGGCCCACTCGGGAGTGTACTGGGCGACGAATGCCTTGAGCTGGTCGAACCCGTCCATCCAGTCGGCGACGAACTGCTTGTCGTAGAGTTCCTCGGCGATGAGGGTGTTGATCACGGCCAGGTTGAAGGCGTAGTCCGTGCCGGGGCGGATCATGAAGAAGTTGTCCGCCTTGGTCGCCGGGACGTTGGCCCGGATGTCGATGACCGTGAGTTTGCACCCCTTGCTCATGGCGTTCAGGGTATTGTTGACCTCGGCCACGTTGACGGCCTCGAAGATGTTGCGCTGCTGGAGCACGATGTGCTTGGCGTTCTTGAGGTCGTAGGCCACGCCCTTGCGGCCGAAGCCGAACACGGACAGGGCTGCGTTCTGCACGTTGCGCGCGCAGGCGGAGTCATGGTTGTTGTAGTTGGCCGTTCCGATGCCGCGCAGGAAGGCGCGGTAGAAATCGCGGAACGGGCCGCCACGGTCGGAGAAGAGCACGGAATCCCTGCCGTGCTTTTCCTGGATGGCGGTCAGTTTTTGGGCGACGTAGTCCAGGGCTTCGTCCCAGGACACGGATTTCCATTTGCCTTCGCCACGGGCGCCCTGGCGGATCATGGGACCCTGGGGACGCTCTTTGTCGTAGGTGAGGGCGGTGCCGGCCGCACCACGCGGACACAGCGAACCCTCGATCCCGGCGGCATGGGGATTGCCCTGAATGCACGTGACCTTGCCATCCACAACTTCCACCTGGATGGGGCAGCGCACGGTACACATGCCGCAGATACTGTAAACATATTCCTTCGTCATCAACTCCTCCCGGATTCGATCCCGCACATGCGGGAAGAAAGTGGTCTGCGCGACTTTTCTTGTGGGTTGCACGCTAGCAACGGCGGTCAACCGACGGCAACGATATCCTGTGATGTGAAACTTTTCACATTATTTTATGAAAATGTGCAAAAAATAATGGGCATGTTTGGCGCTTTGATTGAGAAAAGTGGCACAAGCTGGCGACTCGTTGACCCCCAAGGATTTTTTCCCCAAAGGATGGAGCATGATCGGACTGCGCGCACCCATCACGACTTTTTATGAGGTGGAACAATGGCCATTTATAAGATGAAATTTGACAAGGACAGGTGCATCGCCTGCGATGCCTGTCTCATTCACTGCAAGGTGAAGAACTGTGTGCCCCAGGGATTGAGTCTCAATCGCCTCTTTGTCGAAGGCCCCATGCCCGACAAGGAGGGCAAGCCCGTGGTCAAGCTCAAGTACCAGAACTGTCGCCACTGCAAGAATCCGCAGTGTGTCGAAGCCTGCCCGACCGGCGCCATGTACCAGCGCGAGGACGGGCTGGTTCTGGTGGATCTCGCCAAGTGCGACGGCTGCAAGGCCTGCGTCGAGGCGTGCCCCTGGACCGTGCCGGTGTTCAACGAGGCCACCGGCAAGATCATGAAATGCGACTACTGCGTGGACCGCGTGGATGTCGGCGGCATCCCGGCCTGCGTTGTCGGCTGCACGGCGAAGGCGTTGACCTTCGTGCGTACCGAGTAAAGTGGTGACAAACCGCGCCATGTGGTATGGCCCGGTGACATTTTGGGGTCCTATATTACTACAACCATTTGTGAGGAGGTAATCGTGTTGCGTTCCAAAAACGTCCTTTTGATCCTGGCCGCGGTGGCGGCCGTATGCCTGATGGCCCATCCGGCCATGGCGAGTGCGCTGGCCGATGCCATCGCCGAGGCCAACCCGCAGGGTGAGCCCGGCTACCTGGGCATTCCCGGCGGCCCGCAGGTCAACGTCATCGTCGGTCTGCTCTGGGCGGTCTGGGTCGGCTGGATCTTCTCCACCGTCGGCGCCTTCGGCGGCATCATGGCCGGTGTCGGCCACATCACCATCTTCGGCCTGGGCGACTACGCCAGTTCGTTCGGCAAGGGCGCCAAGCTGAACAAGCTGGTCACCGACTCCATCCGCGTGTCCAACCAGTGGATGGTCGGTTGCTCTGCGGCCCTGTCCTCGTTCAACTACTGGAAGGCCGGCCGTCTGGTGCTGCCCCTGGCCATCGCCCTGGGCATCGGCTCCATCGCCGGTTCCTGGCTGGTGCCCTGGCTCACCGCAGGCAAGATCAGCCTGAAGGCCTACCTCGGCTACTTCGGCCTCTTCGTCCTGTTCCTGGGCTGCTACCTCTTCTACGAAACCACTCCGAAGGGCCAGGCCTCCAAGAAGGCCGCCAAGCAGGCCGCCGACGCCTTTCAGAAGTCCGTCAAGGAACAGAAGTCCGGCGTCAAGGTCGACATGGCCGAGATGGGCGTGAAGGTCCAGAAGTTCACCCCGACCTCCTGCCAGTTCACCTTCTTCGGCGTCGAGTTCAGCTTCAACCCGCTGATCCCGGTCGTCGGCGGCTTCGTCATCGCCTCCCTGGCCTCCTTCCTGGGCGTCGGCGGCGGCTTCCTGCTGGTGCCGTTCCTGACCTCCGTAGCCGGTCTGCCCATGTACCTGGTGGCAGGCACCTCCGCCCTGGCGGTCTTCGTGGGCATGATCAACTCCATCGCCTCCTACATGTTCGTGGGCAACGTCACCGTCGAGTGGAGCCTGATCGGCGCCGAGCTGGTCGGCGTCGTCATCGGTTCCATCATCGGACCCAAGACCTCCAAGTTCATTCCGGACAAGGTCCTGAAGTACATCTTCATCGTCCTGGCCGCCTACGTCGGCATCCGCTACACCACCAAGGGCTTCCTGGGCTACAGCATTCTGCCCCCCTTCTAGGTCGCGGGTTCCGAACCCGATGATACACGGGAGGCCGCCCGCGCGGGCGGCCTCCTTCAAAAGGACACAAAAAGCATGACCGGAACCGTCGTTTACCAGTTTCTCGATCCCTGGCTTGTCTGGGCCTTCCGCGTCAGCGACAATCCCTACGCGGGATTCGTGGCGGGACTTTTCTGGCTTGGCCTTCTGGCCACCGTTCTCGGCGAACTGTGCATGGGCGGGGTCTATCTCCTCAATAAGAGGCACTTCGCCTCCATCAACAAGGAGATGGTCAGCCACCACAACCTGTCCCTGAAAGCGCTGGGCGCCAAGGACAAGGGCGCGTGGAAGGCCTGCAACTCCATCGCCAACGACGCCTTCGGCAGGAATTTTTTCGCCCACATCGCCCTGTTCGCCTCGTCGCTGTGGGTGGTCCCCTTCGCCATCGGCTGGCTGTCCTTCCGTTTCGGTGGGGTGGATTTCTCCATGCCTTTCATCGGCGCGGTGGGGCCTTCGTTCCTTTTCATTCCGCTCTACATCGTGATCCGCGTCCTCTTCAGCAAGGCCAAGCCTTGGCTGCCGGTCTTCCGCACCATAAAGCGGAAGATCAAGGAGAACGAGGGAGAAGAGATGCTGATGTCGTACACTGATATCGTGGCCGACCCTGTCGAACCGACGCCGACAGAGCGCCCCGCAGCGGGCAACGCATAACGGTCGCGAAAAAAGGCCGCCCGGTTTCGGGCGGCCTTTTCTATTCTTTGAAGGTAGGAAATTCGGGTCAGCCCGCCAAGGCGGCTTCAACCTCGGCGGCGAAGGCCTCGAAGTCCGAAGGGCCGAGCAGGTAGACGCGTTCGGCGGTTCGGATGCAGAGGACTTCCGGTCGGTTGGTCACGATCACGGCCTCCCCGCCTCCGGCCAGCTCGACCACGCCGGACCGGTAGCCCGCGAACTGCATGATCTTTCTGCTCTTGACCACGGCCAGGTCCGCGTCGGACTTCAGGTCGCCCCGGGAGACCTTTTCCACGGCCGCCCAGGGGATGACCGCGCTGGCGAAGGGCGGAGCGGCCAGCAGGATGCCTTCCTCGGCCACCGTGATCGCCGCGCGTTTGGGGTTGATGTAAAGCATGTACCAGTAGAGCAGGGACAGCGGCCCGGCCACGGCGATCAGGCTGATGGCCGACCAGGTCAGCCCCGAGCGGAAGCACCAGGCCACGGCGGCGGTGACGGCCGCCACGAAGAGCAGCAGGGCGGCCAGAACGAGGCGGTTCATTGGTATCTTGTAGGTATTGGCCACGCGGCGACTCCTTTGGATGCGGGTTTTGTCTGTCATACGGTCTTGGCCCGGGGTTGCCAAGGGCTAAGATACATTTGGAATACATCGGAAAAACCTGTACGGTGGAGAGGCAATCTCCGCAAAGGGGAGGGAGGAGGACGACGGTGACGGCGATGGGTGCGACATATCATGGTTTCTGGCGCGTCCCGGCGCGGCTGGCCCTGGTGGGCCTGCTGGCGCTGGCGGCCCTGGCGTGCGGCGGGTGCGGCGACGACGAGCCGGTGATCCGCGTCGATCTGGAGAAGCGGGAACGGCTGACCGCGCCCAAGCCCAAGGACGCCATCACCTACGCCTATCTGCCCCAGTATTCCCACACCATTTCCTTTCAGCGCCATCGCGCTCTGCTCGAATACCTGCGCACCACGACCGGGCTGCCGCTGCGGCAGATATTCCCGGACACCTTCGACGAGCACATCAAGATGGTGCAGCGAGGGGAGATCGACATTTCCTATTCCAATCCCTTCGTCTATCTCCAGATGGCCTCGGCCGGAGCAACGGCCTTCGCCCGCAGCGTGGAGCCTTCTGGCAAGCCCGACTTCCGGGGCCAGGTCATCTGCCGCAGCGACAACCCGACGATCAAGTCCCTCGCCGACTGCAAGGGCAAACGGGTGATTGCCGTGGACCCGGGCTCGGCGGGAGGCTACCTTTTCCCCCTCGGGCTGTTTTATGACCACGGCATTCGCCTGTCGGACTTCAAGCAGGTGGAGTTCGCTCCGGGGCCGGGCGGCAAGCAGGAGAAGGTCGTGCTGGCGGTGCATGCCGGGGCCTATGACATCGGGATGATCCGCAACGGCACTCTGGACGTGGTGGCAGGGAAGATCCACCGGGGCGACATCCGCGTCCTGGCCGAGACCCGGGCCTATCCGGGTTGGGTCTATTCGGCGCGCCAAGGGCTCGATCCCGACGTGGTGGCGGTGATCGCCAACGCCATGTTCGCCCTGGACATTTCCAATCCGGTGCAAGCGGCCATCCTGGAGGCCGCCGGCATGCAGGGCATCATCCCGGCCCGGGATGCGGACTATGATCCGGTGCGCGATCTGGTGCGCAAGCTCGGCATCCACTAGGCGGTTTGATGCGCTTCATCTCCACGCTCAAATTCCGGACCAAGCTGCATCTCGGCATCAGCGGCATCCTGATCGTCATGGCCGTGCTGCTGCTGACCCTGGTCGGCAACATGAGCGCCAAGTCGCTGATAGAGGAGAACCGCAAGCGCGGGTCGGCCATGGCCGAGAGCCTGGCCGCCCGGACCGTCGAGCCGCTGCTGGCCCAGGATTTCCTGCGCATGAAGAACATGGTGGACGAGCAAGGCGCCATGGGCGACGTGGTCTATGTCTTTGTCCAGAACGAATGGGGCCACGTTTTGACCCATACTTTTCACAAGGGCTTCCCCATGGACCTGGTCGAGGCCAACCGGGTGGCCGACGGGGCCAGGGTCCATATCAGTCTTCTGGCCAGCGGCAAGGAGCGCATCTACGATTTCGCCTCGCCGGTGGTCGTCGGCAACGACCGGCTGGGAACGGTCCGGGTCGGCCTGTCCAAGACCCGGATCAACGCCAGCGTGCACCGGCAGCTGACGACCATGGCCGGGCTGTTCGCGGGCGCGCTGCTCCTGGCCACGATCATGGGCACGCTCTTCGCCCGCCAGGTCACCCGGCGGCTGGCCATCCTGCGCGAACATGCCGAGGCCATGCTCATGGGCAACCTCGACACCCAGTCCGGCCCGGATGTGGGCACCCACTGCTGGGAGCGGATGCAATGCGGGCTGACGTCCTGCCCGGCCTACGGCGACACCCGGCGGCGTTGCTGGTACATTGCCGGAACCTTGTGCCCGGACTGCGGCGACCACAAGCTGGGCGACCGTCAGTCGTCCTGCCAGCTCTGCCGCGTCTACCGCGAGAGCGCGGGCGATGAGTTGCAGGACCTGGCCGAGACCTTCGACGTCATGGCCCTGTCGCTGAAGACGCACATCGAGGAGCTGCGCTCGGCCGAACGCAGTCTGCGCGATCAGGACCGGCTGATGCGCACCATTCTCGACGCCACGCCGGACCTGGTTTCCCTGGTGGACACGACCATGCGCTACCAGGGCGCGAACCTCAGTTTCGCCGAGTCCGTGGGCCTGGACCTGAGCGAGCTCAAGGGCAAGACCGATTTCGACCTCTTCGAGGAATCCGTGGCCGAGGAGCGGCATATGGCCGCCCGCGACATCCTGGAGTCCGGGCGTCGGCTGGACACCCAGGTCCGGGTGGCGGACGAGGACGGCGAGCGCTGGTTTCATGTGGTCTGCATCCCGGTCTACGAGGAGGACGGGCACATCGGCGGCCTGCTGCGCACCGACCGCGACATCACCGACCTCAAGGGGTACGAGAAACAGCTCATCCAGGCCCAGAAGATGGAATCCCTGGGCATGCTGGCCGGGGGCGTGGCCCACGAGATCAACACCCCGCTGGGCATCATCCTGGGCTATGCCCAGCTGTTGCAGGAGGACGTGGAGGCCGGGGGCCAGGTCCACCAGGACCTGGGGATCATCGAAAAGCAGGCCAAGGTCTGCAAGAAGATCGTGGCCGACCTGCTCGGGTTTTCCCGCCAGACCGATTCGGCCAAGCGCGAGATGTGCTTCAACAACTCGGTCATGGAGGCGGTCAGCCTGGTGCGCCACACCTTCAAGCTCGACCGCGTGGAGATCCTCACCGAACTGGACGACCGCTTCCCGATCATTTACGGCGACCCGGAAAAGCTCAAGCAGGTCTGGATCAACCTGCTGAACAACAGCCGCGACGCCATGCAGCGGCGGGGCGGCTCCATCGTCATCCGCACCCGGCTCGACACCCCTGCGGGCATCGTCTCCCTGTGGGTGGCGGATACGGGCGAGGGCATCCCGGCCGAAAAGCTGGGCAAGATTTTCGATCCGTTCTACAGTACCAAACCCGTGGGCCGGGGAACCGGCCTGGGGTTGTCCGTGTCGTTCGGCATCATCGAGGACCACGGCGGCCAGATCCTGGCCACCAGCCCGGTGCCGGTGAGCTTCAATTTCCCGGCGCATGCCGGGACCGAAGAGGATGGTCCGGGGGCGCTTTTCGAGGTCGACCTGCCTCTGGACCACGCGGACGAACCGGAGACGAAGCCCAAGGCGAGAAAGCCGGAAACGGGGGTTACCGGCAATGAATAAGGAGCGTTATCATGGCACGTATCATTGTATTGGATGACATCTCGGACGCCGGGATGCTGGTCAAGCGCATCCTCGAGCGCAAGGGCCACGAGGTCTATTCCTTCACCGAGGAGGAGGACGCCCTGGCCTTTGTGCGCAAGGAGCCCATCGACCTGGCCATCCTCGACATCAAGCTGAAGAAGATGACCGGCGTCGAGGTGCTGGAGGAACTCAGGAAGGAGCGGCCGACGATCAAGGCGATCATGCTGACCGGCTATCCGACCCTGGAGACCGCCCGCGAGGCGTTGCGTCTTGGAGCACGGGAGTATTGCGTGAAACCGATCAACAAGGATGAGTTGGAGACCAAGGTCGCCGAAGTTCTCGGAGAGTAGCCATGCACGTAAAACAACTCTTCAAGCATTGGACCTACCAGGTCTTTGCTCCGGGCACCCTGCTGCGGCGCAAGTACGAGGCGTTCAAGTCGCTGCTTCGGCAGGACGCGGTCGCCCTGGAACTGATCGCCGACCTCGAGGAACTGTTTTACGGCGAAGTCCTGGCCGACAGGCAGCGGGCCAACTGGCTCGCGGCCCAGCTCTCCAGGGCCGTGAAGATCATGGCCGGGCAGCTGGTGGAGATGAACCCCACCCGCTACATGGATCTGCCGGAGTATTTCCGCAAGATCGACTTCTACGTGCGCATGGCCCTGGAGCTGGAGCAGCCCGAGGTCGGCCCGCCGTACATCCTCTCGCTGGCGGACGCGGCGGCCCTGCCCCGGATGGCGGGGGGCAAGGCCTCCAATCTCGGGCGCGTGCTCGGTGTGGGGGGCATTCCCGTGCCGCCGGGGTTCGTGATCACGGCCAATGCATTCAACTACCTGGTGGACTACAACGGACTGAGCGAGGAAATCGAGCGGCGGCTGCGTCAGATGGTGGTGGGCGACCGCGACCTGCTGGCGGGACTGACCGCCGAGATGCAGGAACTGATCCTGGCGGCCGAGGTGCCCGAGGACATCGCCCGGGGCATCCGCTTCGCCGTGTCCGAAATCATCGACGGCGACGACCGCATCGCCGTGCGCTCCAGCGCCCTGGCCGAGGACGGCGAAATCTCCTTTGCCGGGCAGTACGCCAGCGAGCTGGACGTTCAGCCCAACGACGTGATCGAGGCGTACAAGCGCGTGCTGGCGGGCAAGTATTGCCCGCGCGCCGTTTCCTACCGCATCACCAACGGCCTGACCGACGCCGACACGGCCATGGCCGTGCTGGTCATTCCCATGGTCGATGCCGACAATGCGGGCGTGGTCTACTCCATGGATCCGGACTGCCGGGGCCGGGACGCCATCGGCGTCTACGGCGTGCGCGGCCTGGGCGGTGGGTTGGTGGACGGATCGGTTTCGCCGGGCAAGGCCATGCTCACCCGCGATCCGGAGCCCCGGCTGACCGAGGGGTGCGCCCCGGAAACGGGCGGCCTGCCCCGCGAGGAAACGCTTCTGGAACTGGGCCGGATCGCCATGAAGCTGGAGGCGGCCTTCGGCTGCCCGCAGGACATCGAATGGGCCGAGGACGTGACCGGCAAGCTGTTCGTCCTTCAGGCCCGGCCGCTTCAACTCGAGCGCGACGAGGCGGCTGCGGAGCATGATGCGGTTTCGGCCGCGCCCCTGGCCGACGGGTTCGAGCACGCCTCGGCGGGCGTGGGCTGCGGCGAGATCTACTACGCCCCCACCGGCGCGGAGATAGCGCGCATTCCGGAGGGCGCGGTGGTGGTCACGCCCACCCTCAAGCCGTCGCTCCTGACCTTCATCGGCAGCATGAGCGGGGTCATCGCCTGCACGGGCAGCCGGGCGAGCCATTTCGCTTCCGTGGCCCGGGAATCCGGGGTCCCCGTACTCGTGGGCGAGCTGGACCCGCCGTTGGAACAAGGCCAGTTGGTCACGGTGGACGGTTCCACCGGCACGATCTACGCCGGGTGCGTGGAATCGATCCTGACCCGGGGCCGCGAGGGCCGCAGGGCACCGGAGCGCGTGCTCAGGCAGTATGAAAAGGTCGTGCCGCTGACGGTCCGGCTCAACCTGACCGATCCGCAGGCAGAGAATTTCTCGCCCGAGGGGTGCCGGTCCATGCACGACGTGGTCCGGTTCTGCCACGAAAAGAGCGTGGGCGAGATGTTTTCCCTGGTGGACCGCAAGGGACGGGGCATGGGTACGGCCCGGCGGCTCAAGACCCACCTGCCGCTGGTCATGTATCTGCTCGACCTGGGCGGCGGCCTGTTTTCCTCGGCTGCCGATTTCAAGCTCGTGGAGCCGGCCGACATCAAGAGCCGCCCGATGTGGGCGCTGTGGTACGGCTTGTCCGACGCGCGCGTGCCGTGGGCGAACACCCTGACCCACATGGACTGGGAGGCGTTCGACAAGATGGCCGGGGGCATCTTCAGCTTCGACTCCAAGCTGCTGGCCAGCTACGGGTTGATCGGCAGCGATTACCTGCATCTGATGATCCGGTTCGGCTATCATTTTTCGGTGGTGGATTCGGTGTGCGGCGCCGAAGAGGGGGCCAACTACATCAATTTCCGCTTCAAGGGCGGAGGGGCCGGGTTCGAGCAGCGGCTGCTGCGGCTCAGGTTCATCCAGCGCGTGCTGGAGCGGTACGGGTTCGACACGACCACGCGCGGCGACATGATCGACGCCAAGGTCGCCCGTCTGGGCGAGAACGAGACGCGGCGGCTGCTCGCACGGCTCGGCTACCTGATGGCCATGACCCGTCTCATGGACATGCGCCTGGAGGACGAGGCGCAGGTGGAGGCCGAAGTGGAGCGGTTTCTGACGGAGGCGGAGATCAAGGATGAAACGAGCATGTGATCCTCCCTATCAGGTGACCTGGGTCACGGACCAGCTGGGCGTGGGCCAGGCCCCCATGAGCTATCCCCAGCTCGAAGCCATCCGCGACCAGGGCGTCGACGCCATCCTCAACCTGTGCGGCGAGTTCTGCGACCTGCATACCATCGAGTCGGATGCCGGGTTCGAGGTCCATTACCTGCCGCTGATGGACGAGGAGGCCCCGAACCTGATCGAGCTGGAAAAAGCCTTGTCCTGGCTCGACGAGGCCATCTACCTCGGCAAGAAGGTGCTCATCCACTGCCGCCACGGCATCGGCCGCACGGGCACCGTGCTCAACGCCTACCTGCTGCGGCGCGGCCTGGGCCACAAGCTGGCCGGGCGTGCGCTCAAGAAGCTCAAGAGCAAGCCCGCCAATTTCGTGCAGTGGCGCACGGTGCGCAACTACGGCAAGCAGTCCGGGCGGCTGACCGTGCGCGAGCCCTCTCTCGAATTCAAGCGGTTGGTGGACCTTTCGCCGTTCTTCAACGACTACGACGAACTGGTGCAGCGTGTGCGCGAGCGCATCGGCGAGTCGATGAAGGGCCGGGCGTGCGGCCGCGACAACGACAACTGCTGCTCGACGCCGGTCCGGCTGTCCCTGGCCGAGGCCGTGCACCTGACCCATTCCATCAACCGCGTGCTCGGCAGCGACACCCGGGTGGCGCTCATCGAGCGGGCCGTGCAGGTGGCGCGCAAGGAGCGCCAGGCCGTGCGCGACATCGGCGAGGCGGGCGAGAACACCGAATACTGCCTGTCCGAGGCCGGGACCGTCTGTCCGCTTCTGGAAAACGGCGTCTGCCTGCTCTTTGACTACCGGCCGCTGCAATGCCGGACCTTCGGACTGGAAGCGGTCGGCGGCCACATGCTGTGGAACGAGATGCTGACCCCGGCCCTGGACAAGATTTCCGCAGAGATATGGTTCGCCTACACCGGCGCCATGGGCGCGGGCGAGCTGCCCCTGTTCTCCCTGCCCGACGTGGTGTCGGGCAAGTTCATGGAGACCATCTTCAGGATCATGATGCAGCAGGGGCTTGCCGATATCGCCTAGTAGAGCCGTCGTTCCCGGGGAGGAATTTTGACCGACGTCCCCCTCAGCCCCCGCGCCGTGCCGGGGTTGCTGCCTTGGCAGAGCCTGTTTCTTTCCTTTGTCCTGGGCGTCTTCGCCCTGCGTCTGCCCGTGCCGTCTCTGGCCGGGCTGGGTGTCCTGCTCGCTACGGACACGGGGTTGCGCGGCTGGCCGAGGCGGTTGCCGGTCCTCGCTTTCGCGGCCTGCTTCGCCTTTGGTTACGGGTACGCGGTCCAGCGCACGCCCGATCCCGTGGCGGTCCCCGCCTGGATCGAGTCGCGACGCCCCGTGGAAGTGCGTGCCGTGGTGGACCGCGCCGAGCCCGTGTCCGGGGGGCGGGTGCGGATCATCCTGCGCGGCCTGCGCTGCCTGGTGGACGGGGCGGAAAGGCCGCTGTCCGGGAAGCTGGCCTGGAACTGGCGCAATCCGGATTTCACCCCCGCGCCGGGCCAGGCCGTGACCGCGATCCTGCGCGTGGTCCCGGTGCGCAGCTTCGGCAATCCCGGCGGTTGGGACTACGCCTGGCATTGGCGGCGGCAGGGCGTTTTTTGGCGTGGCTGGCCCAGCGGCGCAGCGCGGCTCGATTGGGGCGCTCGGCAGACCGGCCTGGCCGACGCCATCAAGATCCGGCTGCGGGACCGCGTGGCCCGGAACGTCCCGCCCACGCCCGGCGGAGCCATGGTTCGCGCCCTGGCGACGGGCGATCGTTCGGGCCTGGACGAGGCGGTCACGGACCTGACCCGCAATGCCGGGCTGGCGCACACCCTGGCCTTGTCCGGCCTGCATGTGGGGTTCGTGGCGGCCATCGGCTTCGCCTTGGCCTGGCTGGTCGGCCGGGTGCGGCCGGGCTTGTATCTCCTGGTGCCGCGGCCCAAGCTGGCCGTGTTGCTGGGCGCACCCCTGGTCCTCGGCTATGCCTGGCTCGGCCAGCCGTCGCCGTCGCTCATCCGGGCGGCGGTCATGTTTGCGGCCTGGGGCGCGATGCTCTGGCAGGGGCGGGGGCGGGTGCTCATGGACGGCCTGTTCTTCGCCCTGGCGGTCATCGTCTTCGTCTCGCCCCTGTCCGTCTACGACCTGAGCCTGGAGATGTCGGCCGTGGCCGTGGCCGGGATCGGGCTGCTGCTGCCGCACCTGCTGGGCCGTTTCCGGTCTGGTCCGAGGTGGTGGGGAAGGCTGGTCGGTTCCGCCTGGGATCTGCTCGCCGTGTCCGTGTGCGCCGTGGTGGCGCTCATGCCGCTGGTCTCCTGGTATTTCGGCACCTTCAGCCCGAATATCCTGTTCAACCTCTTGTGGCTGCCTGTACTTGGTTTTGCCGTCATGCCCCTGGGGCTCTCGGGCATGATTCTGGCGGCCGCTTCCTGGAGCGAACCCGCCGGGTGGGTTCTGCTGCACCTGGCCGCCGGCTGTGCGGATGGACTTGTCGCGCTGCTGGACAGGGCGTCCCTGGCCGGGTGGACGCCTGTTTTTGTCGTGCTGCGGCCCTGGTGGCCGGAGATGCTCGGGTTCGCCTTGCTTCTGGTGCTGGCGGCCACGGCCTGGGGCAATGGGCGGGTCCGGCACGGGTTGGCCGTGCTGGCCGTGCTGGGGCTGCTCCTCCTGGCCGGTCCGCACGTGGCGGTCATGGTCGAGGACGGCCGGGACGAGGTCCGGGTGACCCTGCTCGACGTGGGCCAGGGCCAGGCCGTCCTGGTCGCCGCGCCGGGAGGCCGCCGCTGGCTGGTGGACGGGGGCGGCGGGTCCGACCACTACGACCTGGGCGAAGCCGTGGTCGGCCCGGCCCTGACCTGGGGCCGCCCGCCTCGGCTCGACGGCGTGTTCATGACCCACCCCGACGTGGACCACAGCCATGGTCTGCCCTTCATCCTCGACAATTTCCGGGTCGACGTCTTTCACACCAACGGCATGTTTCCGCGCGGCGGGACCGGGGAGCGGATGCAGGCCGCCCTCGATGCGAAGGGCATGGCCCCGGTTCCGCTGTTCATGGGCGACAGGGTGGCGCTCGGCGAGGGTGTTGCGCTGGAGGTTCTGCACCCCGGGGTGGATTTCGGCAGCCGCAACGGCAATGAGCGGTCGCTGGTGCTGCGGCTGGTCCGCTCCGGTCGGGGGCTGGCCCTGCTGACGGGCGACGTGGAAGGCGAAGGGTTGCGCGCGATGCTCGGTTCGGGGCGCGCCCTGGACGCCGAGGCGTTGCTGCTGCCTCACCATGGCAGCCGGACGAGCCTGAGCCCCGCGTTCTATCGGGCGGTTTCCCCCGTTGTTGCGCTGTCTTCCGAAGGCTATCTCAACCGATACGGGTTCCCCGATCCCGCCGTGGTGCGGGCGGTGGGCGTCCCGGTGGTCTCGACTTCGGCGCACGGGAGCGTCGATGCGGCCTGGGACGCAGGTAACCGCCTGTCCATGCGCTCTTTTAGCCCGTAGCCCGCTTGCCAAATGCGCCCATTCCTGCAATAAGACAGGATGAACCAGCCCCGAGGGCAGGATGGCCTGATGTTCCCGGGGCACCTTCGGAACTCTACCCGTTCGTGGTGCCGATGCAGGACGTGAAGACAAAGCTTCTGACCGCCGTGGAGAAGATGCCCGCGTTCCCCAAAAGCGTGCATCAGGTCCTGAAATTGGCGTCCGACATCAATTGTTCCCAGAAGGAGCTGGTGGAGGTCATCAAGAAGGACCCGGTCTTCACGCTCAAGATCCTGCGGCTGGTCAACTCCGCCTATTTCGGCTTGGCGCGCGAGATCACGTCCATCAATCACGCCAGCGTCTATCTCGGCCTGAACACCCTCAAGAACGTGGCCCTGGGCCTGGCCGCCGTGGGCGCCATCCCCAAGGGCAACGTGGCCGGGCTGGACATGGGCGCGTTCTGGCTCCATTCCCTGGCCGTGGCCGCAGCCACCCGCATGCTCGGCTCCATGCTCGGGGTCTCGCGCGACGAGGCCGCCGACTATTTCGCGGCCGGGCTGCTGCACGACATCGGCAAGGTCGTGTTCGCGCTCTACATGCCCGAAGCCTTCCAGGAGGCCATGGACCGGGCCGCCGAAGGCGGCATGCCCCTGTACCGGGCCGAGGCCGAGGTGCTGGGCGCCACCCACGCCGAGATAGGGGCGCTCCTGGCCGAAAGGTGGAACCTTCCCGCCAATCTGCACGAGGCCATTCTCAACCATCACGGCGTGGGGGAGGGCGGGGAGTCGCAACTGGTGGACTGTGTTTTCGCCGCCAACCAGGCGAGCAAGAAGCTGGCGTTCGGATCGGCCGGGGATTTTACTTCCCGGCCCCTGCCTCCGGGCATAGAGGCCCGGTTCTCGCTGGACCTGGACGGCCTGATCGGTGAGATGCCCACCCTGGACGAGGAAGTGGAGCACGCGCGCGTGTTCATCAAGCTCGGGGAGGCTTCGTAGATGCGGTTTCGTTTCCGGGGCACCCGGGGATCATTGCCCGCGCCGGGGGCCGGGACCGTTCGTTATGGCGGCAACACCACCTGCATCGAGGTCCGTTCCGATACGGACGATCTGATCATCCTGGACGCCGGGACCGGCATCCGGGAGCTCGGGCTGGAACTGGCCCGGCGGATGCCGGTGAACTGTCACCTGTTCATTTCGCACACCCACTGGGACCACATCCACGGGTTGCCGTTCTTCATCCCGTTGTTCATGCCCGGCAACCGGGTGACCATCTACGGCCCGCCGGACCCGTTGGCCATGACCGGCATCGAGGCGGTGCTGGCCAAGCAGATGGAATATCCGCATTTTCCGGTGCGCGTGGCCGAACTGCTGGCGAGCATAGACTACAAGACCCTGCGGGACGGGCAGAAGGTCGATCTGGGGTTCGGCGTGGTGTCCGCCATGCTCATGAACCATCCGGCCATGGATTTCGGGTTCAAGGTCGAGTGCGGGGGAAAATCGCTGTTCTTTACCGGCGATCACGAACCGTTCTATAATATTTACCAGCCTGGCGACGAGGACTACGAGGACTACGAGAAGATTGTGGACGAACGCAACCGGGGAATCACCGAATTCCTGCGGGGCGTGGACGTCTTCATCGTTGATGCGCAGTACACGGAGCAGGAATACGCCGCCAGGCGGGGGTGGGGGCACTCCACCTTCGAGAGGGCGCTCGAACTGGCCCTTGAGGCGGAGGTCGGCAAGGTGTACCTGACCCACCACGAGACCGCCCGCTCGGATGAGGAGGTGGACGCCATCTTCGCGCGTCTGAAACGGGAATGGGCGGGGCGAGGGGTGGAATTCGACATGGCTCGCGAAGGGGAAATCGTCGAGGTGTAGGGCGCGCCGATGGGGAAGGGTGCCGGGAGTATCGGATTGCGGGGGCGGAACGGACAAAGACAAGGTGGAGGAAGGTATGAAAGCATTGATCGTGGATGACGATTTCTACAGCCGAAACATGATTCATGAGATCCTTCGTCCGGTGGCGCACTGCGATATCGCCGTCAACGGAGAGGAGGCCATCGAGGCCTTTCGCCGCGCCCTGATGCTCAAGGAGCCCTACGATCTGATCTGTCTTGACCTGCTCATGCCCGAGCTGGACGGGCAGCAGGCCCTGTGCGAGATCCGGGCCATAGAGAAGGAATTCGACGTGGCCATGCAGTCCGAGGTCAAGGTGGTGGTGACCACCATGCTCGACGACGAGAAGGAAACCCACGACGCCTTTTTCCTGGGCGGCGCAACCTCCTACCTGGTAAAGCCCATCGACGAGGAAAAGCTCATGGGCGAGGTCAAGAGCCTCGGCCTGATCTGACCGGCGGCCAACCGTCCAAGATTCGTGGAAAATGCCGGACGGCGAACTGCGGGTTCCCGTCCGGCTTGTTTGTCATCGCGCCATTTGCCCCTGGCGGCGTTTTCTACTATGTTCTATTTTTTACGACACTTTCTCCCCCCGTCCAGCGGGGGGTTTTATACGCGGGATGCCCATCAATGAGTCAGATACTTGGTATTAAGTTCAACGATTACGGACAGGTGTATTATTTCTCATCCGGTCCTTTCGTGGTCCGCGAGGGGCAGCACGTCATCGTCAAGACCGACCAGGGCATGGGGCTGGGCAAGGTCATTCTGACCCGCCAGGCCCCGGTGGATACGGAGGACGGCGACGAGGAGGGGATGAAGCCCATCTACCGGCTGGCCAACGAGAAGGACATGGAGTCCGTGTCCGAAAACGAGGCGTTGTCCAGAGATGCCTTCACGTTTTGCCGCAAGTGCGTGTCCCAGCACAAGCTGGGCATGAAACTCGTGGACGTCGAGGTCTTCTTCGACCGGTCCAAGATGGTCTTCTACTTCACTGCGCCGGGCCGCATCGATTTCCGCGAACTGATCAAGGACCTGGTGCGCGAATTCCGCACCCGCATTGAACTGCGGCAGATCGGCGTGCGCCACGAGACCCAGATGCTCGGGGCCATCGGCAACTGCGGCCAGATATGCTGCTGCCGCCGGTTCATGCGCAAGTTCGTGCCCGTGACCATCAAGATGGCCAAGGAACAGAACCTCTTCCTGAACCCGACCAAGATTTCCGGCATCTGCGGGCGACTGCTTTGCTGCCTGAGCTTCGAGCAGAAGGGGTACGAGGAGTTCCATCGCATGTGTCCGCGTGTGGGCAAGAAATACACTACCGCGATCGGTGCGGTGAAGGTGTTGCGTTCCAATTTCTTCAAGAAAACCCTGTCGGTGCTCACGGAGAATTTTGACGAAAGGGAAGTTTCCATTGACGAATGGAATGAAATAGTAAACAAACCGCCCAACGAAGAAGCCATGGCGGAGGCGCGCGCCCAGTCGCAGAAGATGCGCCGAGGCGGGCGTCGGCCGTTGGTGCAGGACCAGGCCCGCGAGCCGGAACCGGCCGACGGGGCGTGGGAAGAGAGTCCAGGGGAATCCTTCGGGGAGCAGGCGGATTTGCCCGAAGACGATACCGAACTCGAAGAGACTTCGGAGCGGCCTTCGCGGGGGAGCCGTCCCGTTCGTCCTGCGGACGACGCGGACGACGGCGACAAGTCCAGGAAGGTGCGCAGGCCGAGGAGGCGTCGGCGCAAGCCTCCCAAAAAATAACGGCCGGATCGGAAGGACTGCCCGGCAAGGAGAATTCGGTTTGGATCGTTTCTACATCACCACGCCCATCTACTACGTCAACGCCAAACCCCATCTGGGGCACGCCTATACGACCACCGTTGCGGACGCCGTCACCCGGTTTCACCGGCTCATGGGCGAGGAAACCTACTTCCTGACCGGGACGGACGAGCACGGCGACAAGATCGTCCAGGCCGCAGAGGCCAGCGGGCAGTCGCCCATGGAGTACGTGGACGCCGTCAGCGCCCAGTTCCGCGACCTCTGGCCCCAGATGATGATCTCCAACAACGATTTCATCCGCACCACCGAGCCCCGCCACATCGCCGTGGTTCAGGAGATTCTGCAGAAGGTCTTCGATTCCGGCGACATCTATTTTGGCGAATACGGCGGCCACTACTGCTTCGGCTGCGAGCGGTTCTATACCGAAAAGGAGCTGGTGGACGGCAAGTGCCCGGACCACCAGACCGTACCCGAGTACATCGCGGAGAAGAACTACTTCTTCAGGATGTCCAAGTACCAGGGATGGCTGAAGGACCACATCCTCGGGAACCCCGATTTCATCCGGCCCGAACGCTACAAGAACGAGGTTCTGAGCCTGCTCGATTCGGGCGACCTGGAGGACCTTTGCATCTCGCGGCCCAAGTCCCGGCTGACCTGGGGCATTGAGTTGCCCTTCGACAAGGACTACGTCACCTACGTCTGGTTCGACGCGCTGATCAATTATCTCTCGGCCCTGGGGTATCCCGGCGGCGACAAGTTCGCCAAGTTCTGGCCCAAGGCCAACCACCTGGTGGCCAAGGACATCCTCAAGCCCCACGCCGTGTTCTGGCCGACCATGCTCAAGGCTGCGGGCATCGAGCCCTTCCAGTCCCTCAACGTCCACGGCTACTGGCTGGTCAAGGACACCAAGATGTCCAAGTCCATCGGCAACGTCGTGGAGCCGCTGGCCATGAAGGACACCTACGGCCTGGACGCCTTCCGCTACTTCCTGCTGCGCGACATGTCCTTCGGGCAGGATTCCAGCTTTTCCGAAGAGGCCCTGGTGGGTCGGCTCAACGCCGAACTGGCCAACGACCTCGGCAACCTCTTCAACCGCACGCTGTCCATGACCCACAAGTACTTCGAGGGCAAGATTCCCCGGCCCGACGTGGAGGACATCGTGGACGCGCAGATCAAGAAGCTCGGCCAGCAGGCCATGGAGTCGTTCCAGGAGCATTTCGCCAATTTCCGGTTCTCGCGCGGGCTGGAAGGACTGTGGGAGCTGGTGCGCGGCCTGAACAAGTACATCGACGCCACCGCGCCGTGGACGCTATTCAAGGAGAAGAACACCGGCCGCCTCAAGACCGTGATTTACGTGCTGCTCGAAAACATGCGCAAGATCGCGGTGCACCTGTGGCCGGTCATGCCCGAAGCCAGCGAGAAGATGCTCGCCCAGCTCGACATCACCTTCGACCCCGAAAAGGTCAATCTGCCCAAGGAGCTGGATGCCTGGGGCCTGCTGGAGTCCGCCCATACCGTGGCCGAGACCTCCAACCTGTTTCCGCGCGTGGAACTGCCCGAGGCCGCGCCCGAGGGCGATGCCAAGGCCGTTTCGGCCAAGAAGGCCGGGAAGGCGGACAAATCGGTCAAGGCCGCCAAGGCCGCCAAGGCCGAGGTCCGGGAAGCTGACGCGGCCGTTCCCGCCATCGAGTTCGAGGATTTCCAGAAGCTCGACCTGCGCGTGGGCACGGTCCTGGAGGTGGAGAAACACCCCGAGGCCGACCGGTTGCTCCTGGTGCGCGTGGACATTGGCGAAGGCGGGCCGCGTCAGGTCGTGGCGGGCATCGCCGAATTCTTCCAGCCCGACGAGCTGGTGGGCAGGCAGGTGGTCATTGTGGCCAACCTCAAGCCGCGCAAGCTGCGCAAGCAACTCTCCCAGGGCATGATCCTGGCGGTGAAGAGCGGCGACGGCCTTCAACTGCTGGCCCCCACCGCCGCAGTGGTTCCGGGCAGCAAGGTCAGTTAGGCGCCCACCCCACACCGTTCATCAGGGCCGTCCGATCCGGGCGGCCCTTTTATTGTTTCCTGTCAAAACAGACGAATCCTTTGGGCCGGCTTTCGTTTTCTTGTTGTTTCTTGATGCGTTCGTATCGTTTGGCGGCAGGTCGCTTGCATTTTTTTCGCGTGGACACGTCATCTGCCAATACAAGGACGGTCCGAGGTGGAACCATGACGACGATGATAGCAACGTCCGGCGCACGGCCGGAATCGGCCCTGGAGCAGCCTGTCGCCACCATCCGCTGGATAGATGGAGCGGATGTGCGGGAAATTCTGGCCATCCTGGGGAACGGCGAAGCGCGCTACGCGCATTTCGAGGACCCGGCATTGTTTGCCGACGCGGGCCGGTGCCTGCAACTGTGCGTACTCCTGCGGGAGCGGCGGATCAATATCCTGTGGAGCGCGCGGATGAACGGTTCGTTCGGTGGCGGACGGCTGCGGATGATGCGCATGGCGGGGTGCCGCAAGATCATCGCCGCCGTGGACGGCGACGCCCTGGTGGACCTCCGTGGGCAGGCCCGCGAGTTCGGGCTCGAATACGTCATCGTCCGCCCGGACGGCATGGTCCTGAATTCCGGGGAGGACGGCTACACCGTTGCGGAGCGCGAGGCGGTTGCCGAGCGGCTGCCCGGCGTGCATTCGGTCCAGTACGACCTGGCCGTGGCCTGTTTCAAGGCCGGGCAGTTCGACAAGGTCATGGGGCCGCTGGGCAGGGCCGTGGCATTGGGGTTCCCGGCCACGGAACTGAGCCTGAACCTGCTGGCGTGCATGAAGGCCGTGAAGGAATTTCCGAGTGTGGCCGACGGCCGGTCCGTCCAGACCATTCCCGGCTCGCCGCATCCCGTGGTCCTGCGCAACCGCCGCCTGGTGCGGTTCTGGCTGGAGAGCGGGGGCAACATCAAGGATGCGCGGATGCTGCTGGACCCCGGCGAGGCGTTTGCAAATTACTGAGCAATCTCCCCATGAAGGAAGGGCCGCCCGGCAACGGGCGGTTTTTTGCGGTTCCGGTCAGCAAATGGTTTGGCAAACTCCTTGCAAAAACCTCCGGTGGACGCGTCCAGGCGACAAAAAACGGACGGTCCGGGGTGGAATATGCAAAGGACATTCGCTCCGTCCGGTCCCGAGGGGAAAGCGGGAACGGCGGTGGAACCTGCCCGTCGGGTCTGCTGGGCCGAGGGCATGGGCGTGGAGCAGGTCGTGGCCGAGCTGGCCGGGACCGGGTTCCGTCAGGCGCATTTCGGGGACGCCGGGCTTTTTGCCGATCCCGGACGCGGGACCGCGCTGTGCCGTCTGATGGCGGAGCGGGGCGTGAACATCTTGTGGAGCGCCCGGATCGACGCCGTGCCCGACAGCGAATTGCTGCGCGCCATGCGGCTGGCCGGGTGCCAGCGGGTGCTGCTGCCGTCGGCCGGGGCTGTTGCAGGAGAGGTGCGCGACCGGCTGCGCGCGTTCGGCTTCGACTACGCCGTGACCCGGCCGGACGGCGCTACGTCTACGCCGGAGCGTGCCGCATACACCGTGGCCGAGCGCGAGGCCGTGGCCGAACGACTGCCCGGGCTGCACGCGGTCCAGTTCGATCTGGCCGTAGCCTACTTCAAGGCGCGTCGCTTCGAGGAAGTGATGCGCCCGCTGGGCAAGGCCATGGCCCTGCGTTTTCCGGCCAACGAGCTGTGCCTGAACCTGCTTGCCTGCCTGAGCGCGGCCCGGCACTATCCGGACGTGGCCGCCGGGCTGCTGGCTCAGGCCGGGCATGCCTGGCCGCACCCCGTGGTCCTGCGCAACCGTCAGCTCCTGCGCTCCTGGCTGGAGAGCGGCGGCGACGTCAAGGGCGTCCGGCTGATGCTGGAGCCCGAGGGCA
>JAZHDH010000311.1:0-9884 GCA_036584335.1 Pseudodesulfovibrio sp.
CCCTCGCGTATTGGGATACGCTTCGGTCCTGCTCTGCGCTTGCGCCTTGCGCCCGCCTCGGCTCCGATAAGCGGCCGTTCGCTGCGTTGCTGCGCACAGAGCAGACCCTCGCGTAGGAGGACTACGCTTCGGTCCTGCTCTGCGCTTGCGCCTTGCGCCCGACCACTTCTCGGAGCCGAGGTTCTTGGTTGGCGGTGTGTCGTGCGCGTCCTGATCGGCGGGGTCGCGTCGCTGGACCATTGCCCCGGATCGGCGTAATCTGCGACCATGAGAAAATTTCTTTTGTCCGCCTGCGTATTGCTTCTGCTGGGGGCGGGGCTGGCCGTGGCTGCGGGGACGGTCTATCACGGGAACCAAGACTCCTACGTTTTCCACCGGCCCGGGTGCCGGTACTACAACTGCAAGAATTGCGTGGTCGTGTTCGGGTCGCGGCAGGAGGCCCTGGCCGCCGGGTTCCGGCCCTGCAAGGTATGCAGGCCCTGACCCGCTCTTGACACCTGCCGCGTTTTCGACAAGCATCCGCGCATCAAACGCCAAGGAGTTTGGATGAACCGCCAGTACATGGATCTTGCGACCCGCCGGGAAAAGGGCCGCGCACGGATCTAGGCTGCTTCCCCGCCGCGTCTTTTCGCGGCGTCCATCCGGTTGTGCGCCACCTTCCGAAACATGTTTCCCCTGAAACAGGTCTTTCGGCGCGCCCTTTCCCCCTCCCATTCAGCGCCCCTTGCCGCCGACCGCGCGCCGGTCGGCCATGACGCAACCGAGCCGATACCTTTCGGCAATAATGAAATGGGTTGACAATGACTGAAGAAAAATACGCCGCGCTTCGCCGGATCGGCTGGAGCGACCACTTCGAACAACTGGCCATGGCCCAGGGAATCGACCCGGGCCGAACCGCCCGCGTACTCAGCGCGCAGCGCGGCCTGTTCCTCGTTTCCGACGGGCAGTCGGAACGGCTGTGCACCCCCTCGGGCAAGCTGCGCCGCCGCGACCGGGATTATCCCGTCACCGGCGACTGGGTACTCGTGGACGAGGGCGTCGTGCACTGCGTCCTGCCGCGCCGGAACACCCTGCGCCGGGGGGACGCCGGTGCGCGCGGCAGCCAGACCGGCGCGGCCCGGCGCGAACAGCCCCTGGGCGCGAACATCGATACCGTGTTCATCGTCGGCGGGCTGGACCGCGACTACAATCTGCGCCGCCTGGAACGGTTCCTGGCGCTGGTCTACAACTGCGGCATGGAGCCGGTGCTCGTCCTGACCAAGGCGGACCTGCACCGGGACCCGGACGCGTTTCGCGAAGAGGTGGAGGCCATCGCCTTCGGCGCGCCCGTGGTGCTTACCTCCACCGACGACGGGCGCGGCGTGGTGGACTTGCGCGGCTACCTGGGCCAGGGCCGGACCGCCGCCATGATCGGCTCCTCGGGGGCGGGCAAGTCGTCCCTGGCGAACATGCTCTGCGGCAGCGACGTCCAGGCCACCTCCGCCGTGAGCGAGAGCGTGGGCAAGGGGCGCCATACCACCACGACCCGGGAACTCCTTCCCATGCCCGGAGGCGGCCTGCTGATGGACAACCCGGGCATCCGCGAGATCGCGTTCTCCCAGGGCGGGGACGGCCTGGAGGCGAGCTTCGCCGATATCCTGGAGTTGGCCGACTCGTGCCGCTTTGCCGATTGCTCGCACCTCCGCGAGCCCGGCTGCGCGGTGATCCATGCCGTGGAGTCCGGCGCGCTTTCCCCGGAACGCCTGGAAAACTACCGCAAGATGCAGCGCGAAATGGACTATGCCCAGGCCCGCAGCGAGAAGAGCGCGAACTGCGTCGAGAAAGAGCGCTGGAAGGGCGTGGCCATGGAGGTAAAGCGCATGTACAAGCGCAGGGGCCGCTGACTGTGAAGCGCGTCCCAAGACACTGAAAAAGCGGGGCCGGGAGCTATCCCGGCCCCGCTTGTCGGCCGTGCCGTCCCGTGCGGGAGGCGGCTCAGACCGAGAGCGGGAAACCCGCTTTGGCGAAGGCGTACTGGCCCGCCTGGAGCAGGGCGATCTCGTTTTCCTTGGCCGAAATCTGGCGGTCCTTCTCCGCTCGGGGCAGGGCGGAGTTCCAGACCACGTCGATCTCGCCGCGCACCACGTTGATGCGCCGCTCCAGCTGGTCCAGGGAAAAGGTGCCGTTCTTGATCGGCTCGATGGCCGCCTGCCGGAAGGCTTCCTTGGCCGCCTCGGAGAACACCGCCCGGTCGCCCGCCGCACAGGCGGGATCGTCCGGCGCGGCCGGGTCGTCCCAGGCAAGGGGCAGGCAGCCCTCCGGATACCCGGCGATGGCCGAATCCCCGGCGCAGGCATCCCTTTCCGGCGCGCCCGCAGGCGCGTATTCCGTTTCCACGTACATGACCGGCCCTCCTTGGCGGCTTCTGCCCGTCCTATCGGACGATGGGCCGGAAATCTGTAGGGATGCGCGGTCCGCTAGCCGTCGGAGGGGTCGCCCTGGAGGAAGCCGATGAAGTCGCCGATCCCGGCCTTGCGCGCCGTGACGTAGTGGGCCGCGTAGCGGGCGAAGGTCATGGGTCGGCCGTAGATGTTGTACTCGGCGTCCTGCCCGGCGAAGGGCCAGCCGAAGTGGGCCGCCACCTTGGGGTGGATCGGCTGCTCGAACTCGGGGAAGGGGGCGGGCAGGGCCTCGAAGGCCTCGGGCGCGGGCGGGGTGAAGCCGAGGCGATGCAGGATTTCGACGGCCGCGTGGTTCAGCAGCAGGGGGCCGGGGTGGTTGACCGTGTTGAACAGCCGCGTCTCGTGGCCGTGGGCCGCGATCAGGTGGACGTACTTGACCGGGGTGCGCGCCTCGCGCTCGCGTTCGCGCTCCAGGGTCTCGCGGTACAGGGCGTCGAGGTCGTACTTGCGGGCCACGTCCGTGCGCAGGAACAGGACCAGGGTCTCCTCGGGCGTCAGGCCGAGGTCCACGACCTCGTCCAGCAGGGAGCAGCGGTAGTCGAAGCCCGCGCGGCCGTCCCACATCGGCCAGTAGCCCTTGAAGAACATGTTCGGGATGCACAGGCTGCGCGCCCCGGCCGGGAGCCTGGCCAGCAGCGCGCTAGATGCCAGGTCGTCCCAGCGGTCGCCCAGGTGCTGGTAGAGAAAGAGCGAACACTCGCGCAACTCCCGGTCCGGGATCGGCTCGCGCACGTAGTTGACGTAGATGCGCGCCTCGAATCGGTCGGCGAATTCCGGGCAGCGGTTGAGCCGCTCCAGCAGGGGTTCGCCCTGGCAGTTGGCGTGGATGATGCAGCGTTCGCGGGTCATGGTCCTGTGGCGTTGGTGATGCGTAAACCCTTCGTGTTGCGATAGCATGGCGCGCAGCGGTCAGCAATGGCGGAGTGGCGGTGGTTTACAGGTGCGGGCCGCAGGTGTATCCCACCGGGACACCATCTTCAGCAACCATCTGCGAGGGGATTCATGCAAGCACGACTTTCCGCCGTCATCGACGCCATTCGCCCGGTGGACCGCAGCCTGGCCGGGGCCGGGCAGGCCCACATCGACAACCTGACCAAGCCCCGGGGCAGCCTGGGCCGCCTGGAGGAGCTGGCGCTCCAGCTCTACCTGATCCAGGAGGGCGCGCCCGCTGCCGACCCCATGCGCATCTACACCGTGGCGGGCGATCATGGCGTGGTCGAGGAGGGCGTCAGCCTCTTCCCGCAGGAGGTCACCCGGCAGATGATCCTGAATTTCCTCTCGGGCGGCGCGGGCATCAACGTCCTGGCGGGCACGGCCGGGTCCCAGCTCTACGTGGTGGACGCCGGGGCCTGTGGCGGGCCGTTCGACGAGCACCCGCTGCTGATCCAGGCCAAGGTCGCGCCGGGCACGGCCAACCTGGCCAAGGGGCCGGCCATGACCCGCGAGCAGTGCCTCGAAGCCCTCCTGCTGGGCGCATCCCTGGCCGACCGCGCAGCGGCGGACGGTGTGCGCGTACTCGGCACCGGCGACATGGGCATCGGCAACACCACGCCGTCCACGGCCCTGTACTGCGCCTACCTGGGGCTTGAACCGGTGGAGATCACCGGCCCGGGCACCGGGCTGGACAAGCGGGGCGTGGCCTCCAAGGCCGAGGTCGTGGCCCGGGGCCTTGCCGTGAACCGCGCGGCCGTGGAGTCCGGCGATCCGGTGGCCGTGCTGGCCGCCCTGGGCGGGTTCGAGATCGCGGCCTTGGCCGGGCTGATCCTGGGCGGGGCGAAGAACCGCCAGCTCGTCAGCGTGGACGGGTTCATCTCCACGGCGGCCTACACGGCGGCCTGGAAGATCTGCCCGGCGGTGGCCGACTACTGCGTACTCAGCCACGCGTCGGCCGAGCAGGGCCACAAGAAGGCCGTGGCCGCCCTGGGGCTCTCCCCGCTGCTCGACCTCGGGTTCCGCCTGGGCGAGGGCACGGGCGCGGCCTGCGCCATGTACCTGGTGCGCAGCGCGGCAGACATGTTCAACAAGATGGCGACCTTCGCCGACGCGGGCGTTTCCGGGGAAACGCGCTAGCCTTTTCCTTCGCATGGTCAAAAACGAGATAGGCCGGGCGAATCGTTTCGCCCGGCCTATTTCGGTCTTGTGCCGTATCTCCCGGCTCCGGTTTTATGCCGCACCGATGTTTCCTACCGACTGGATGATGGTGCCCTTGGCGTTGTAGGTGCCCGTGGATTCGATCTTGACGAGCTCCCGGGCCATCTCCGGATCGGCCAGCACTTCCCGTTGCAGGCGGGCCTTGCGGATGGACTTGGTCTGATCGGACACGTTCGAGGACTGTACTTCAAAACCACTGATTTCCATGATGCGTACCTCCTTCCATGGAGCGTTTACAGTGAAACCTGTAGCTCTTATCGGACGTTCGGTACGCAACTTTAGGGTCTTTCGGGCGGAACGCGCCCGGGAACCCGCAACCAGCCTGAGTCTCATTGTTTTTTCCATGCCCACCACACCAGTTTCTCCGGGTCGTGCCGGTCATTGGACGCATAGTAGACCGCGCAGCGGAAGACATAGAGGACGCAACGGTCCACGTGGCATCCGAGCCTGTCCGTGAGCTGCTCGTAGAGCGCCTGGGGATCGCGGCCCGCCAGGTCGGCGACCTCGGTGATCCCGATCAGCCGCAGCTTGGCCTCAAGCTTCGGGCCGATGCCGGGGATGGATTGCAGGCCGGGGGCCGTGGCCATCAGGCGGACTCCCGCGCGTAGACCTCGTCCAGGATGGCCTTGCCGCCCGCCGCCAGCACCCGGGCGGCGAGCCGCATGCCCACGTCCCAGGCCTCGGCCGCCGGGCCGGTCTCCTCCATGCGGATGGGGCGCGAGCCGTCCACGTCGGCCACGAAGCCGGTCAGGTGCACGGTGTCGCCCGTGAGGCGGGACCAGGCCGCGATGGGCACCTGGCAGCCGCCGTCCAGGCCGGTGAGGAAGCCGCGTTCGGCCAGCACCTGGCGCTTGGTCGGGGCATGATCGAGAAATTGGAGCATGGCCGCCACTTCCGCTTTGGTCTTGTCGTACTCGATGCCCAGCGCGCCCTGGGCCACGGCGGGCAGGAAGTCCGGCGGGCCGAGGACCTGCTGTTTGGGCGCGGACAGGCCGAGCCGGTTCAGCCCGGCGGTGGCCACGACGATGGCGTCGAATTCGCCGTCGAGCAGCTTGCGCACGCGGGTGTCGAGGTTGCCGCGCAGGGACCTGATCTCCAGGTCGGGCCGCAGGGCGGCCAGCTGGGACTGGCGGCGCAGGCTGGAGGTGCCGACCACCGCGCCCTCGGGCAGCCCGGCCAGGCCGTCGTATTCGACGGAGAGCAGGGAGTCGGTCGCGGCCTCGCGCTCGGGGATGATGCCGACCACGAGGCTTTCGGGCAGCTCGGTGGGCACGTCCTTCATGGAGTGGACCGCGAGCTGGGCGCGGCCGTCGAGCAGGGCCTCCTCAATTTCCTTGACAAAAAGGCCCTTGCCCCCCACTTTTGCCAGAGGGACGTCCAGGATTTTGTCGCCCCTGGTCTTGATCTTGAGCAGCTCGACCGTCAGGCCGGGGTGTTCCCCCTCCAGGCGGTCCTTGATGTGATTGGCCTGCCAGAGGGCCAGGGCGCTGCCCCGGGTGGCGATGACGAGTTTTTTCATGGATACCTTTGCGTGCTGGCCCGGCTAGCAGCCGCAGCTCGAGCAGTTGCCGCCGGAGCAGCCCGAACACGGGCTGGAGGCGGAGGAAGACGAGGACGCGCCGCTGTCGGACGCGCCTTCGGACGGAGCGGAGGCCCCGCCGCCCACGCGGCAGCGGCAGGCGCTCATGAGCTTCCCGGTCTTTTCGGACCGGCATTTCGGGCAGGGGGGGCAGGCGTCGCGGTCGAAGACGAGTTCCTCGAACACGTGGCCGCAGTCGTCGCATTTGTATTCAAATATGGGCATGTCGCGCTCCAGCGGATTGAATGATCGGTCGGCCCGCGTTGCGGGCAGCCATTGCATAGCTAAAAAGGGACCGGCTGGCAACGCCGGGTCCCGTTCAGCAGGGTAGGTAAGACTTGTCACGCGATTGTCCAGAGTCCGCATTATAAAAGACTCAGGGGCGAGCCCCGGGTATGGTATCCGAAACGGGGTGCTCCGGCTGACCGGACTGTTTGCGGAGAGAGCCTGCGGTGGCGGGGCCAGCTTCAACCTGCACATATATGGCGGAATTGAGAATATATACCAATGCGGATCGCCGCAGCAAGGTAAACGTGGCAGACTTTGAGCCCGATTTCCTGCAATGTGCGTTTTCCACCGTGCGAAGCATCAAGGTGGGCACGGGCGCCACGGCCAAGAAACAGGAGACGCGGCACCTGTGGCTTGTGGAGCACCGTGACGGCGAGTCCTTCGCCGTGCGCAAGATCAACACGCAGTTCGTGCCTGTGGGCGAGGCGGCCGTGGTGGATCGCGAAACCTTGCTGGCCGAATACTTCCCCGAGGTGGAGCTTTACAATTCCCGCATCAAACCGGCCATGGCTTCCCTGGACAATACCCTGGAGGTGGCCGACGGCCACCTGGACAATCATGAACCCCTGTCCGCCGAAATGGAGTATTCCAAGGCCCTTGACGTGGACGAGCGCAACGTGCGCGCCACCTTCGGCCTGGGGCTGGTCTATCTGGGGCGCAACGACCTGGACAAGTCGCGCCTTATCTTCGACGAACTGCTGACCATGGACGCGGTCTTCGAGAACCGGCACAAGCACCTGTTCAACGAGTTCGGCATCAACCTGCGCAAGAGCGGCCTTTTCGACGAGGCCGTGCGGTATTATTCCCGCGCCCTGGAGATCAACGGCGACCTCTACGGCGAGGACGAGAACCTGTATTACAATCTGGCCCGCGCCAACTACGAGAAGGGCGAGTGGAAGCCGTGCGTGGAGTTCGCCGCCCGCGCCCTGGCCGTGAGCCCTGCGCACGAACCGGCCCTGGTCCTGTGCCGCCTGGCCGTGGCTCTGGGCGCCAAGACCTCGCTGCTCGCCAAATACGGCAAACCCTCGGTCCCCGCCGAGGCGGCGGTCCGCGCAGCCGAGTTGCTGGGGTTGTCCGGCGGCGATCACCAGCCCGTGGTCGAGGCCGTGACCAAGGCCGCAGGCCAGGACATCGACCTTTCGCTGGGCATGTGAGGAACGGACGTGGGAAAGCGGCTTGAGATAACGGTTTTTGGCACCCTGTACCGGTTGGGCGTGCTTCGCATCTCGCGGGCCATGGCCAAGTCCGGCATGCGCACCTACGGCGGGCGCGAATGGAACGAGATCATGAGCGACATCGCCCTGAGCCTGAGCCGACCCAACCTCCTGAGCGAGGTGCAGCATACGCTGGGCCACGAGATGCCCGTGCCCTACAGGGCGGACGGCGTGGCCATGCAGGCCGCCTTCTTCGGCCTGGAGATGTTTCATGGCGGGCGGCCCCTGGAGGTGGACGTGGTCGAGGCGGCGAACAAGACGCTGGACCCGGGCCGGATGTTGCAGGGAGCGGGCAAGGGCGAACTGCTCGGCGTGTTCTGGGCTCGGCGCGAGGGAGCCCTGTTCTTCCGCTGGGACGACGTGGACGAGGCCAGGGGCGAGCAGGTGACCATGGTCTATGACCGGGTGCACCGGCTGCTCAACCGCAAGGGCGTCTTCGACCTGGTCACGGACATCACCTGGGACGGCAGGCGTGGCCGCCGTCGGGGCGGGGAGTCCCTGGAAGGCTTCGAGCGGCTCAAGCCGGTCTTTCACCTGGTCGAGTAGGGCATGGGCGCTGCAAGGAAACCCGACCTGGGCGACGGCCCGGCGCGGAAGAAGCCGAGGCTCGTCTCCGGCTTCGATTACTTGGCCGACGGCGGGTTCATCCGGTGCGCCTTCTCCACCAGCCGCAAGACCACGCTGGGCATGGGCGGGAGTACGCGCACCCGCAGCACGCGGGTGATGTGGTACGTGGAACAGGTGGACGACGAGGCGTTCGAGGTCCGCAGGGTCAACAACGCCCATGTGCCCGCAGGAAACGCCGAAACCATTCCCCTGCGCCGTCTGCTGAGCGAATTCACCCCCGAGCCCGCCTATTACGAGGACAAGGTCATCCCGGCGGTGAACGAGCTGGAGAAGACCCTGAACCTGGGCGACGAGCACCGGGCCAGGGGGCGGCTTTACAGCGCGGAGATGGAATACGACAAGGCCCTCTCCATCGAGGAGCGCAACGTGCGCGCCCTGTTCGGCCTGGGACTGGTCTTCCTCGAACGGGGCGAGAAGGGGCGCACGCGCACCCTGCTCGGCGAGCTGGTCCAGGTCAAGGCAGCCTTCGACGGCAAGAACCAGCACCTTTTCAACGAGTTCGGCATCGCCCTGCGCAAGAGCGTGCTTTTCGACGAGGCCGTGACCTACTACCGCCGCGCCCTGGATTTCGTGACCACCGACGAAAACCTCTACTACAATCTGGCCCGCGCCCACTACGAGAACGGGAACTGGGAGGCGTGCCTGGATGCCCTGGTCCAGTCCAACCGGCTCAACCCGAGGCTCGAGCCCGTCCATGACCTGCTCGTGCTCATGGTCGGGCTGGCCGAGGACGAGCGGCGGCTGCCCCGGTACGGCAAGCCGCACGTCCCCCGTGAAATGGCCGAGCGGGCTCGGAAGCTGCTCGACGCGGAGGACGGCGCCATGGCCCTGGACGAGGCCCCGGTCCTGGGCGTGGCCGACGGGCGCGCCCGCAGCGGCGCTTTCAACGGCGGGCCGCAGCCCGAAAAACCGGCAGATTCCGGAGACGACTGATGCACAAGCCTCCCTCCGTTTCCCCGGGCGACGCCCGTGAAATGGCCGCCACCCTGGGGCCTGGCGGGGCCGTGCGTTGCGTGTTCTCCTCCCTGGAGCGGATCAAGGTCGGCACGGGCGTCACCACCCGGGGCCACGCGAGCAAGCTGCTCTGGTTCGTGGAGGGGCTGGGCGAGGGCCGGTTCTCGCTGCGCAAGCTCAACGACCATCATGTGCCCACGGGCGAGGGCAAGGTCATCGGCCTGGACAGGCTGCTGCGCGACTATGCGCCCGAGGTGGAGCATTACGAGCAGTACACCCTGCCCGCCATGGAGCTGCTGGAGGACTTCCTGGACGAGGGCGAGGGGCAGCGCGTGGCCGGGAAGCTCTACAGCGCCGAGGGCAGCTTCCGCAAGGCGCTCGGCCTGGACGAGCAGAACGTGCGCGCCCTGTTCAATCTCGGCCTGGTCTACATGGCCATGGAGGACGCGGACAGGACCCGCGACCTGATGCGCTCGCTCCTGACCATCCGTTCGGCCTTCACCGGCAAGGACCAGCACCTGTTCAACGAGTTCGGCATTTCCCTGCGCAAGCACGGCCTGTTCCGGGAGGCCGTGGAGTATTATTCCCGCGCCCTGGATTATGCGCCGGACGACGACCACCTCCTTTTCA
>JAZHDH010000312.1:0-9759 GCA_036584335.1 Pseudodesulfovibrio sp.
GGAGGGGTGGATGCACCGGCCTCCCCGCCTTGTCTCAGTATTTCGAACGGACTCAGCCCATCACGCTCTCAAGGCGGGCCTTGAGCTGGGCGAGCTTGGCCTGCTCCTCTTCCATCTCGGCCAATTTCTTCTTCTCGGCCTCCACGACCTCGGCCGGGGCGTTGCCCAGGAAGCCGGGGTTCCCCAGCTTGCCCGCGACGCCCTTCATGGTCTTTTCCAGCTTGGCCAGGTTCTTGTCGAGGCGGGCGATCTCGGACTCGAAATCGACCACGCCCGCAAGCGGCACGGAAAGCTCGTTGCCCCGGACCACGGCCGCGCCCGAGGCGCGCGGGCCCTTGGCCTCCGGGCCGATGGTCACGTTCTCCACCCGGGCCAGGGCCTGGATCAGGCCGACGTTGGTGTTGAGTACGCCCTCGTCCGCCGCGCTCACCGTGCGGATCAGCAGGTCGAGCTTCCTGGCCGGTTCGATGAGCAGTTCGGTGCGGATGTTGCGGATGCCCGAAACCACGCCCATGAACAGCTCCATCTCGCCCACGGCCGCCGGGTCCAGGCACGCATCGCGCCGGGCCGGGAACGGCAGGGTGGCGATGTCCTCGCTGCGGTCGTCGCCCTTGGGACGCGGCAGCACGGACCAGATCTCCTGGGTGATGAACGGGGTCACGGGGTGGAGCAGGATCAGCGTCTCGGAAAGCACGGTCCACAGCGCGGCCCGGGTCTCGGCCTTGGCCGCCTCGTCCTCGCCGTAGAGAGCGGGCTTGATCATCTCCAGGTACCAGTCGCAGAACTCGGACCAGATGAACTTGTACAGGGTCTGGGCGATCTCGTTGAACCGGTATTCCTCGGTGGCGGCGGCCACCTCGGCCTTGACCTCCTCCAGCCGGTGCAGGACCCAGCGGTTGGCCAGGCCGTGAACCGCGCCCACGTCGGCCGCCGGGATCTCGTCGGGCAGGTTCATCAGCGAGAACCGGGCCGCGTTCCAGATCTTGTTCATGAAGTGCTTGTAGCCCTCGATGCGCTGCTCCGAGAGCTTGATGTCCCGGCCCATGGCCGCGAAGCTGGTCAGGGTGAAACGCAGGGCGTCGGCGCCGTACTTCTCGATCATGTCCAGCGGGTCGATGACGTTGCCCGTGCTCTTGGACATCTTCTTGCCGTGCTCGTCACGGACCAGGGCGTGGATGTAGACGTGGTGGAACGGAACCTGTTCCATGAACTGGAGGCCCATCATCATCATCCGCGCCACCCAGAAAAACAGGATGTCGAACCCGGTGACCAGGCAGGAGGTCGGGTAGTATTTCTTCAGCTCGGCGGTGTCGTCGGGCCAGCCCATGGTCGAGAACGGCCACAGGGCGGACGAGAACCAGGTGTCGAGCACGTCCTCGTCCTGGATGATGTTCCGCGAGCCGCAGGCGGAGCAGGCCGACGGGTCGTCGATGGACACGGTCAGCGCGCCGCACTTCTCGCAGGTCCAGGCCGGGATGCGGTGGCCCCACCAGATCTGGCGCGAGATGCACCAGTCGCGGATGTTGTCCAGCCAGTCGTAGTAGGTCTTGGTCCATTGCTCGGGGAAAATCTGCGTCTGCGCGGGCACGGCGGCGCGCGCCTTCTCGGCCAGCGGCTTCATGGACACGAACCACTGGGTGGAGACGTGGGGCTCGATGACCGACTTGCAGCGGTAGCACGCGCCCACCGAGTGGTCGTGGTCCGCGATCTCCACCAGGAAGCCCTGCTCCTTGAGGTCGGTACAGATCACGATGCGCGCCTCTTCCTTGTGCAGGCCGCGATAGCGCTCGGGCGCGTTGTCGTTGACGTTGCCGTCCTCGTCGAGGATGGGCAGCACCTCCAGGCCGTGCTTGCGGCCCAGCTCCCAGTCGTTCATGTCGTGGGCGGGCGTGACCTTGAGGCAGCCGGTGCCGAACGCCATGTCCACATACTTGTCGCCGATGATCGGCAGCTTGCGGCCCACCAGGGGCAGCACGGCCTCCTTGCCGATCAGGTGGTTGAAGCGGTCGTCGTCGGGGTTCACGGCCACGGCCGTGTCGCCGAGCATGGTCTCGGGCCGGGTGGTGGCCACGATCAGCTCGCCCGAACCGTCGGCCAGGGGATACCTGATGTGGTAGAGATGGCCGGGGCGCGGCTCGTGCTCGACCTCGTCGTCGGCCAGGGCGGTGTGGCAGCGGTTGCACCAGTTGATGATGTAGTCGCCCTTGTAAACCAGCCCCTGCTCGTAGAGCCGGACAAAAACCTCGCGAACGGCGCGGGCGCGCTGCTCGTCGAAGGTGAAACACTCGCGGGTCCAGTCCACGGACGCGCCCATGCGCCGTATCTGGCCGGAAATATGGTCGCCCTTCTCCTTCTTCCACTCCCAGACGCGCTCGATGAACCGCTCGCGCCCGAGGTCGTGGCGGGTCTTGCCCTCGGCCTTGAGCTGGCGCTCGACCACGTTCTGGGTGGCGATGCCCGCGTGGTCCGTGCCGGGCACCCAAAGCACGTTCCTGCCCTGTTGGCGGTTGTACCGGCACAGGATGTCCATCAGCGTCAGGTTCAGGGCGTGGCCCATGTGCAGGACGCCGGTGACGTTGGGCGGCGGGATGACGATGGAGTAGGCTTCGCCCGGGCCGTCGGGGTCGGGCGTGAAGGCCTTGCTCTCTTCCCAGCGGGTTTCCCACTTCTCCTCGACGTCCCAGGGCTCGTAGGCCTTGGCCAGCTCTTTGCGAGACATGAAAATATCCTTCCTTTATGCGGGCTTCGCCCGGGTCGTGACCCGCGACGGCCTGAAATTTCGTGTGGTTACGCTTGCGCTTTGGGCTCGGCCTTTGCTAGCGTCGGCCTACCCTTGTCAAGAGAGCCGTTTATGTCAAGCATCCACGTATACTTCGACGAGTCCCACTTCTGGGGGCTGCTGGTGGCCCGCGCCCTTGCCGCGTGGTCCATCCCGCACCGTCTCGTGCGTGGCACAGAGATAGCCGATGGCGTGCTCACTGGCAAGTCCGGGGACCCGCCGCGCCTGCTCATCGTGCCCGGCGGCCGGGCCAAGGGCAAGGCGGACCGGCTGGGCAGGAGCGGCATGGACGCCGTGCGCGATTTCGTGGCCCGGGGCGGCGCGTACCTGGGGTTCTGCGGCGGCGCGGGCCTGGCCCTGACCGGCCCCTGCGGGCTGGGCCTGTGTCCGTGGACGCGCAAGGGGTACCAGAACCGGCTGCACCACTTCCTCTCCGGCCACGTGCGGGCCGAACTGAACGCGGGCCACCCCCTGGCGCCGGACGTCCCGGAAGCCCAGGCCATGCTCCCGGTCTGGTGGCCCGGACGGTTCGCCCCGGCCGAAGACGACGGCGTGACCGTGCTCGCCCGCTACGGCGAGCCCGGCCCGGACTTCTGGGTGGCGGACCTGCACCTCGCCTCCCTGCCGCGCGACACCGTCACCGACTGGGAGAACCTCTATGGCGTCCACCTGCGCCCGGACTTCGCGGGCCAGCCCTGCGTCATCGAAAACACCTTCGGCAAGGGCCAGGTCATCCTGAGCTACGCCCACCTGGAGACCCCGGCCTCGCCCGAGGCCAACCACTGGCTGCTCCACCTGCTCGGCGCGACGCTGAAGGAGCCCCTGACCGGCGGCCCGGTGCCCGCCTGGGACGTCTCCTCGCGCCCGGTGGTCTGGGACGACCCGGTCCTGGCGGCGGCGCGCGCGGCCATGGAGGGGATCATCGCCACCGGCGCCAGCCATTTCCTGCTGTTCTGGCGCAACCCCTGGCTGCTCGGCTGGCGGCGGGGCATCCCCGGCGCGGGCATCAATTCCCTCTATTCGCTCATCTGCGAAGCCATGGCCGCCGAGCCCGGCGACCGGGCCATGGCCTTCTGGGGCAGGCGACGCGACCGGTTCAGGGTCCTCATGGAGCTGCTTGCGGGCGGCCTGTCCGGCTACCTGCTGGCCGAACGGCTGGCCATGACCGTGTTCCACTCCGACCCGGAAGCCGTGTCCCGCGAAGGGCTGCGCGAGCAGCGCCGCGCCCTGTTCGGCATCGCGCCCGAGCCGGGCGGGCTGTCCACGGACCTCTCCTCCCTGCTCGAAGAGCTGTACTGGCGGCTCTCCCTCGACGGCTCCCGCTGAACCCGTTCACGCCGATTGCCAGCCACGGACCCCCCGTGCTATCGGAAGACCATCCTGGCGGTGTGAAGACGCGGGCGGACCGGTTCCCCCTTGCGCCGTGCCGCCGTCATTTCCTTTTCAGGATGGGCCATGCCTGAAGACAGCCGCATGCACCAAAGTCCGGACGCCCTGTTCCGCTTCGCCCTCTCCGAGGACGGGATGAAGCTGGGCGTGAGCCGCTACTTCCCGCCCAGAGGCGGGCTGGAACCCTCCGTGGACCTGCTCAAGCGGCAGGTGGCCGAGGCGGGCGTGGACCTGCCCGTGGACGAGGACGCCGCGCGCCAGGTCATAGAGGCCATCCACAATCACGGCGAAATCAAGCGCATCACCCTGGTCCGGGGCATCCCCGCCCAGGAGCCTCGCGACGGCTCGCTCTCGGCCCTGGGCAATCTCGACCTGCCCGTGTTTCCCGGCGACCGGTTCGCCCGGCTGCGCAAGGCGTGCCGCGCCGAAAACGGCCGGACCATCGACGGCCGCGTACTCAAGCCCAAAGGCCGCTTCAAGCCCGAGATAGTGGAAATCACACCGGGCGAGAACGTGGAATACGACCCCGTGGACGACGCCTACGTCGCACGCGTCTGGGGCCTGGCCCGGCTGCGCGACGGCGTGCTGCGGGTGGACCCCGTCGCGCGCATCTGCGAGGACGCCATCACCGTCACCGCCACGGTCCACGCCCGCGACTTCCGGGGCCAGCCCGTGACCCCGGCGCGCATGGAAAAAGAGCTGCGGGACCTCGGCGTGGTCATCGACATCGACACCGGCCGGCTGACCCGGCTGCTGGCCCTGGCGGGCGAGCGGGGCGATCCCGTGCCGGACCAGGTGGTGGTGCAGGGGCGCTATCCCGTTCCCGGCCAAGACGGCTGGCTCGAATACCTGGTCTCCACCCGCGAGGAAGCGGGCACCGAGGATGAACAGGGCCGCCTCGACTTCCGCAACCGGGGGTCCTTCCCCATGGTCGACCCCGGCCAGGCCATCGGACGGCTGCACCCGCCCACCCAGGGCGAGGGCGGCATCGACATCTACGGCAAGACCATCCCGGCCCACGCCGGGCGCGACCTGGTCCTCCACGCCGGGGAAAACGTGACCCGGCTCGACGACGGGATCACCTTCCAGTCCAAGGCCAGGGGCGTGGTGGTCATGGAGCGCAGCGTGCTCTCGGTCACCGAGTGTCTGACCATCCACGGCAACGTGGACCTGGCGTCGGGCCATGTGGAGGTCGAGGAGGGCTCGGTCAAGATCACGGGCTCCATCCAGGCCGGGTTCCGGGTCCGCGCGCCGGGGCACGTCTTCGTCGGCGGGTCGGTGGAGAGCGCCACGGTCACGGCGGGCGGCAACATCCAGGTCACGGGGGGCATCCTCATGCCCGAGGGCGGCCGGGTCACGGCCGGCGGCGACGTCACCGCCGGATTCGTCGCCAACGCGGTCATCCGGGCCGGGGGCGACGTGGACGTGGCCCACGACGTGACCAACTCCCTGATCCGGGCCGGAGGCAAGTTCCTCGCCACACGGGGCAAGGGCGTCGTCCAGGGCGGCGCGGTGCTGGCGGCCAAGGGAGTGGAGGCCAACGAGGTCGGCTCGGACCTCGGCGTGCCCACCACCATCGGGCTGCTGGTGGAGCACGAGGAGGAATCGGAACTGGAGCGGGAACGGCTGGAGATCAAGCAGGCCCTGCGCAAGATCGACGACGCCCTGGGCTCGGAGCCGCCGGACCTGATCCTGGCCCGCACCCCGAAGAACAAGCGCAAGGCCGTGGCCGGGCTGCTGCAACACCGGGAAAACCTGGCCGCGCGGCGCAAGGAGATCGGGCGGGAACTGAACCAGCTGGCCATGGATCGGTTGCAGGAACTGGCGGGCATCCGGATCAGGGTCAAGCGCTTCCTCTTCCCCGGGGCCACGGTCAGGATCGGCGCGCGCTCGCGCACCTTCAAGACCCGCACCGAGGCGTCCACCCTCTTCTGGGACATCGACACCCGGGGCATCGTGGTCCGCTGAACCGCGGGTCGGCGCGCCGGTTGCCGCGCAGCCTCTTTTCGGGGTATGCCGGAGGCGGACGCCCCGCAACCCCGACCCGGCGGCAACCCGCCACCCAAGGACCATGGAACACAGCCACCGCTTCTTCTGCAACAGGGACTGCCGCTACTTTCCCTGCCACGCCACCAAACGGCCGGACGAGTTCAACTGCCTGTTCTGCTTCTGCCCGCTCTATTTCCTGGAGGACTGCGGCGGCCATCCGCGCACCCTCGACAACGGGGTCAAGGACTGCACACACTGCCTGCTGCCCCACACCCCGGCCGGGTACGACCGGATCATGGAGCGGCTGAAAAGGGAATTCACGGCCATCCGCGCCCGGGCGGAAGGCAAGTGACCGGCGCTACTTCTTGGCGGGCACGGTGACCTTGCGCGCCTTGAAGGGGTAGTGCGTCAGATAGTAGTCCAACTCGCGCGTCAGCCGCTTCTTTTCCTGGACCGCCCTGCGGAAGCGGAGTTCGTCGTCCTCGGTCTTGCTCTGGAAACGGGAGAGGGAAACGAAGCAGTGCTTGACCCGGCTCAGCTCCTCGGGCCGGTTTTCCTTCCAATAATAGTAGGCCAGGATCTTGGCCGCGCTCTTGACGCTCTCCTTGGTGTAGGGCAGGCGGCTCGAATCCAGGGGGGACTCCTTGCCGTCCTCGACCAGGGGCAGCACCTTGAGCATGACGTCCTTGGACCGCTCCAGGGACTGCGGGCTGATCCGGTAGACCTTGACCTTGCGGCTTCCCTGCCACCATTTGACCGAATAGAGCAGGGCCGTGAGTACGAAGAGGCCTATCCAAACTTCCGTGTCCAACATACGAATTGTCACCTTCTGCGCGTAAGGTACGGCTTCAAATTGATCTTGTAGGCCGAAGGATCGGCGCATTCGAGTATTTGCAGGTTGCTGTGGCCCACCGCCTGCTCGGCGGCGAGGTCCACCAGTTCCGAGGGGATGGGATGCAGGTCCTCATCCAGGATGATCTTGATCTTGGGGAGCAGGGGCAGCGCGGGGTTGGACTCGTAGACCACGCCGTAGGCGCCGTTGTTGAGCCGGACCAGGCTGCCCGAGGGAAAGATGCCCAGGCACTTGATGAAGAGCTGGACTTCCATGGGGTCGAAATCCTGCTCGCGCATGCCGTACATGATGGCCAGGGCCTTGTTCGGCAGGATGGCGTCCTTGTAGGAACGGTCGCTGGTCAGGGCGTCGTAGACGTCGGCCAGGCTGATGATCCGCGCCAGGGGGGAAATGTCCCGCTTGACCCGGTGCTCGGGATAGCCGCCGCCGTTGTACTTCTCGTGGTGGTGCCGGACTGCCTCCAGCACCTCTTCGGGCACGCCCCCGTGCTTCTCCAGGATATGGCACCCGTATTCCGGATGGCGCTTGATCTCCTGAAACTCCTGCTCGGTGAGCCGCGCCCGCTTGTTGATGATCCGGGCGGGCACCACCGTCTTGCCCAGGTCGTGCATCATGCCCGCCGCGCCCAGGTTGATCAGCTCGTCCCGCTCCATGCCCAGGTACTCGCCGAAGACCACGGCGATGGTCGCCACGTTGATGCAGTGGGCGTAGGTGTACTCGTCGTAGGTCGACAGCTTGGAGAGGCAGACCAGGGTGTCCGGGTTGCGCACCGCGCTGTCCACGATGTCGGCCACGGTCTCCAGGGAGGCGTCGTAGTCCACCTTGCGGCCCATCTTGGCGTCGGTGATGATCCGCTTGGCGTGGGCCATGGCGTTCTCGTAGGCCATGGACGCCGCCTCCACCTCCTGCTCGAAGGGCACGCGCGGCCTGATGGGCGGGGAGAAGGTGCGCTCGGTCACCAGCTGGTCCAGCCGGTCCTCGATGCGCCGGTCGCCGCCGTCCTCGGCGCGGACAAAGGCATGGCTGAAGCCCCCCTGGCTGATCCGGTCGATCTGCTCCTGGGACTCGATCAGGCCCGGCTGGGTGTAGAGATTGGGCATGTGCTCCCAGAGCTCGCTGGAAAGCCGCACCACCTCCATGCCGGGTTTCAGGTCCTCGACGGACACCTTTCTGATCATTGCTCGCATGTCTGCTCCGCTCTCATGCTTCCATGATTCTACAGCTTCCCAGAATAGCCGATAGGCAAACGGCTGTCGAGACACGTTTTCCGGCTCGCCACGGCTGCGGCAACCGTCCGGGATCACGGATGAACGTTAGAAGACAACCGCCTCGAACCAGAGGATGGTGGTGGCCGGGTCGCGCCAGCAGCCGCGCTCCAGCCCGGCCTTGGCGCAGGTCTGGGCCAGGAAGGTCTCG
Source organism: Pseudodesulfovibrio sp. (assembly GCA_036584335.1). Taxonomy (GTDB): domain Bacteria; phylum Desulfobacterota; class Desulfovibrionia; order Desulfovibrionales; family Desulfovibrionaceae; genus Pseudodesulfovibrio. The sequence goes on from JAZHDH010000312.1 coordinate 8,427, forward strand.
CGGTCCCAGTTCCACTCCAGCGGCACCTGGGGCAGGAGCAGGCCCGAGCGGCCGTCGCGCATCATGATCAATCCGTGGCGGCCTATCTCCACCCGCTCCGGGTCCGGGCAGGGCTCGATGGGGCCGAGGATGGATATCTCGTACTCCACCTGCCCGAACTCGCCTCCGGTGAGCGGCGGGAAGCGCGGGTCCTGGAAGGCGGCGCGCTGGGCCATGTTCCACACGGTGCGAAAGAGCGGACCCGAGCCCTGGATCAACCCGATGCAGCCGCGCAGCCGCCCGCCGAGCTTGAGGGTGACGAAGGCCCCCAGCTCGCTTTTCAGCCGGTCCGTGGGCGGCTCGTCGGGCCGCACCGGCGCGTCCGGCAGCCGCAGGCCCGACGCAATGGACCGGACCACGGTTTCGCGCAGGTATCCCTTTTCCTCGTCGGTCAGCTCGAAGCGGAATTCTTCCATGGCTCACTCCTTTGCGGGGGTAACGGCCCGGGGCGTCAGCAGCATGCCCGCGAACCCGATGGCGAACAGGGCGATGACCGAGGCCATGCCCGCCCGCTGGCTGCCCGTGGCCAGGGTCAGCCAGCCCACCAGCAGCGGACCGATGAACGAGGTCAGCTTGCCGGACAGGGCGAACAGGCCGAACAGCTCGCCGCGCACCTCCTGCGGGGCCGCGCGGGCCAGGTACGAGCGGCTCGACGCCTGGACCGGCCCCACGAATATACCGAGACCCAGCCCGAAAATCCAGAACAGGGTCTTGGACTCGACCAGCAGGATCAGCGCGCCGGGCACGATCAGCCCGGCCAGGGCCGCGAGGATGGTGGTGCGCGCCCCCACCCGGTCGTCCATCCAGGCGAAGGCGGCCGCGCCCAGCCCGGCGGTGACGTTCAGGCCGATGCCGAAGACGATGACCTCGCCTGCGGACATGCCGAAGGTCCCGGCCGCATAAATGCCGCCGAAGGCGAACATGGTGGTCAGCCCGTCGTTGTAGAACATCCGGGCCAGCAGGAATATCCCCACGTCGCGGTAGCGGCGCGCCTCGCGCAGGGAGCGGCGGATCTGGGCCAGGCCCTCGCCTGCGGCCCGGGAGAGCGGCACGCGCGCGCCCGCGCCGTCGGGCGCGAAGCGGAAGAGCGGCAGGCAGAAGAGCAGATACCACAGGGCCGTGAGCGGCATGACCGCGCGCACGTTCAGCGCCGCCTCGCGCGGCAGGCCGAACCACGCCCCCTGCTGCACGAACCCGAACAGGGCGACGACCAGCAGGACCAGGCCGCCCGCGTACCCCAGCCCCCAGCCCCAGCCCGACCAGCGGCCCACGGCGGCGGGCTCGGCCAGGTCCG
>JAZHDH010000313.1:0-9697 GCA_036584335.1 Pseudodesulfovibrio sp.
TCCCTTCGGCCCCGGCGTCGGCCATGGACGTCACGGTCAGCGTATCCAGCATGAAAGTGGATTTCGGCCTGCCCGGCGCGCCCGAGAACCTGCTGGACGGCGACAACGCCACGGCCTGGATCGGCGGCGGCATCGGCCCGGGCAAGGGCCAGTGGATCGACCTCTCCTTCGGCGTGCCCATGCGGGTGGAGAAAATCGGCATCTACAACGGCAACCAAGCCGAGGGCCAGTTCGATCAGTTCCGGCGCATCCGTTCCGGCCGCATCATCTATCCCGACGGCGTGTCGATGCAGTTCTGGCTGCGCGACGAGCCGGGCGAACAGGTGGTGGAGTGCCGGGGCCGCCCCTTCAAGTCACTGCGCATCCAGGTGGACGAGGTCTTTCCCAAGGGCGACCGGACCTCCAGGATGAAGCTGGCCGTGTCCGAGCTCAAGCTCTACCTTTCGCTCAAGCCCCCGCCCGGCGGCGATCCTGCGGAGAATATCCCCGAGTCCGGGTTCATCCCGGCCCCGCCCCCGCCCGATCCGAACCGGGTCGTGCCCGGGGAGGCCGTGGCCCTGCTCCGGGAATTCTACGTGCGCCAGACGTCGCTGGCCGACGACTACGCCGAGCTTTTTGCCGAGGATGTGCGCGACCGCAACGATTTCCGTTTCGAGGTGTTCAAGGAGATGCAGCGCCAGCGCGGCACCTACAAGCTGCTGCGGGCCGCCCGGGTGGACACCGCCAACCTCGGCTTCGAGCTGGTGGAGATGGAGGGCGGCTGGGCCAAGATCCGGGTTTTCGGCACCTACCGCGTCCAGGTCCCGAAGGGTGGCCGCATTGTCCTGGACAAGAATCTGGAGGAAGACTCCACTTTCGTCCTGTCCAGGGACGCCGACATCTGGCGCATCGTGGAGCTGGAAGGCGAAGAGTCGCTGTTTTGACAGATTGTTGAAAACCGGCGATCCGCGTCGCTGAGTGAATTGTAGGCGGGTCTTCAGGCCGTGCAAGATAGTATGACTTTGTCATGCTTCAAACAGTTCAAACGCTCACGTCCAGGGAGTACGCTTCGGGCCTGAACTTTTTCGCGCCTGGCATCTCACCGCTTTGAACGGCTTGCAACCCCTTTTCCCCAAAGGTTCCCCTCTTCCCGTCCCCCGGTTGCTTTACGCTACACCAGCCAGACATCGACTTCGGCGTCCTGGTAGAGGCCTTCGCTGTCGGCGGGGATGGCCGTCAGGCCGTCCGCCCTGACCATGGTTCGCAGCAGCCCGGACTTGCCGAGCACGGGGTGGGCCAGGGGCGGCAGGCCTTCACGCTCCTCCAGGCGGACGCGGACGTAGTCCTCGCGTCCCGGCTTGCTGGCCACGTTGCGCGCCAGGCGGGCGCGGCGAGTGGGGCGACGGGCGGGGTCGAAGGCCCCGGGATCGCCCTGGAGGTGGCGGATGAGCGGCAGGACCAGGACGTGCATGACCACCAGGGCGGAGGTGACCTGGCCGGGCAGGCCCAGCACCGGCTTGCCCTTGGCCCGGCCGAGGATGGTCGGCTTGCCCGGGCTCAGGGCCACGCCGTGGGCGAGCACGGCCGAATCGCCCACGGATTCCAGGGCGGCCACGGTCAGGTCGCGCACGCCCACCGAACTGCCGCCCGAGAGCAGGACCAGGTCGTTTTCGCGCACGGCCCGGGCCAGGGCCTTGGCCAGGCTTTGCCGGTCGTCGCGCACGATGCCGCAGGGCACGGGGACGCCGCCCGCCCGGGCCACCAGGGCGGCCACGGTGCGTGAATTCACGTCGCGCACCGTGCCCGGCAGGGGCAGGGAGGCGACCTCCACCAACTCGTCGCCGGTGGAGAGGATGCCCACGCGCGGGCGCAGGGAAAGGGGGATGGACTCGAAGCCCATGGCGGCGGCCAGGCCGATCTCCTGGGGCCGGATCACGGTCCCGGCGGGCAGGAAGGGCGCGCCCGTTTTCGCGTCCTCGCCGCGTTGCATCACGTTTTCGCCCGGAGCGACGGTCTTGCGCACCTCCACGGTGCCGCCGCCCATCTCGTGGGTGTGCTCGACCATGACCACGGCGTCCGCGCCGGGCGGGAGCACGCCGCCGGTGCTGATGCGGGCGCAGGTGCCCGGGGTCAGGGCTATGTCCGGCAGCCTGTCCACGGCCAGGGCGGCCACGCATTCCAGATAGCCGGGGTTGGTCTCGCCGACGCCGAAGAGGTCGCGGGCGCCGACCGCGTAGCCGTCCATGGCCGATCGGTCGGTCAGGGGCCAGTCGTGCCCGGCGATCAGATCTTCGGCCAGGACGCGGTTGTCGGCTTCCCACAGGGAGACTTCCTCGCCGGGCAGGGGGGGGAAGGCCGCCAGCAGCCGCTCGAATTCGGCCCGGGGGATGACGGTGAAGAATCCGTGATCCACGGGGCTACGCCTTGGCCCGGGTGCGCACGAACTCGCCGATGCGGCTGTCCATGACCATGATGTGGCGGATGATCCAGCCGTTGATGAATTCCAGGGCCTTTTCCGGGCCGACCTCCTGGCCGCCCAGGAGCATTTCGCGGAACGCGCCCACGTCGATGAGCAGCCTGCGGTGGGCCGCCCGGTGCGCCTCGCTGTCGGGGTAGCCCACGGACTCCATGTACTGCTCCTCCTCCTCGAAGTGGGAGGCCGTGTAGTCCAGCAGGGATTCGAAGAACGTTCCGAGGACGTCTTTGCCCCGGCCGTCGGCGATGGCCCGGAGCAGGTCGTTGGAGTAGGCGATCAGCTTCTTGTGCTGTTCGTCCAGCCGGGGCAGGCCGGTGTCGAGGACCACGGTCCATTCCACGTGCGTCATCGATCCTCCTCGAAGTGTTCGACCACCTCGGTGCCGACTCCGGATTTGGTGAAGAGTTCCAGCAGGATGCAATTTTCTACCCGGCCGTCGATGATGGCCGCCTTCTCCACGTCGGACACGGCCTCGATGCAGCACTTGATTTTGGGGATCATGCCGCCGGAGATGGTGCCGTCCTCGATGCACTGGAAGGCTTCGCGGGTGCACAGGTGGGTGATCAGTTCGCCGTTCTTGTCCAGCAGGCCGGGCACGTCGGTGAGCAGGTAGAGCCGCTTGGCCCCCAGGGAGGCGGCCACGGCCCCGGCCACGGAGTCCGCGTTGATGTTGTAGGTGTTGCCCTCGTCGTCCACGCCCACGGGCGCGATGACCGGGATGAACCCATCACGCAGCAGCGAGAGGATCAAGGTGGTGTTCACCGAGCGCACCTCGCCGACCTTGCCCAGGTCGATGATTTCGGGCGGGGCGTCCTTCTTCTCGATGGACAGCTCCTTGGGTTCGGCGCGGATCAGCATGCCGTCCTTGCCCGAAAGGCCCACGGCCCTGCCGCCGTTGAGGTTGATGAGGTTGACGATCTCCTTGTTCACCTTGCCCACCAGGACCATCTCGACCACGTCCATGGTCGCCTCGTCCGTGACCCGGTAGCCCTCGCGGAAGGTGGACTGGATGTTCAGCGCCTTGAGCATGTTGCCTATCTGCGGCCCGCCGCCGTGGATGACCACCGGGTTGATGCCGATGTATTTGAGCAGGATGACGTTCAGGGCGAAGGCGCGCTTGAGCTTTTCGTCGATCATGGCGTTGCCGCCGTACTTGATGACGATGGTCTTGCCGTAGAATTCGGAGATGAAGGGCAGGGTCTCGATGATGGACTTGGCCTGCAACTGGTATCGTTTGATGTCCCGGTCGTTGATGGGCAGTCTTTCCATGGGGGTTCCTCGCGTGGCGGGCAATGCCCGGTGTGCCGCAGATTGTACAAGAAGGGGCCGGGGTGTCAACTCGAAGCGGCGCAGTCGGGCGACGGGACGCAGAGGGATGCCCGGACGCCACGCTTTGCCCAAAGGGGCTTGCGCTTGACCATTTCCTTATCTGTATGTAACTTGTATATGATATGGGACTGCCGCTCTGCGAAGCCCTGATGGCGAAGAGGAAGGCAAGGGGGCCAACGACATGCCAATCCTGCGGTTCATGCTTGCTATCGTATTCGCGACCTGGGCAATACTGTCTATCGACCTTTCGGCCTATTCGGCTGAAGGTATCGCGGGAGGGTTTATTCTGTTTGCTGTGGCGGGCAGTCTCCTGGCCATTCCCGTGGTGGAAATAGTCCGGGACATACGGGACGGCATTCGGGAACATCGTCAATCCATTCGAAAACCAGGCCGCAGCCGTTATTCCGATCGCCCCACGGCCCACCCGGTGGATTCGGCGGGCCGACGGCGTCGATTCTATTGTATATGCCTCTTTTTCGTGCGCGAGGAATGACAGCCCGGGACTGCGCCCAGGCAGCTTCGCGGCGGTGCGAAACCAATCAGAATAATCAATAATTGGTGACGAAGTTCAAGGCTTGAGCTTGGCGGCCAGGGCGTCGCCCTGTTCGCCGCCGCCCGCCATGCGCGAGAGCTCGGCGCGGATGTCGCCGCCCTCCAGCCGGTCACAGCGGGTGAAGGTCTCCCCGCCGACCACTTCCTTGCGGATGAGGAAATGGCGGTCGGCCCTGCCCGCCAGCTGCGGCCAGTGGGTGATGAGCAGGACCTGCTGCCGGTCGGCCAGGGCGCGGAGCTTGGCGCCCACGGCCCCCAGGGTCAGGCCGCCGATGCCCGCGTCCACCTCGTCGAAGATCAGGCTGGGCAGGGAGTCCGTGGTTTCGCCGTTGCCGCGCATGGTGACCAGGGCCAGCAGGAAACGCGACAACTCGCCGCCCGAGGCGATCCTGTCCAGGGGCTGGGGGGCCTGACCGGGGTTGGGCACCCACATCAGCCGCCCGCGCCGGTCTTCGCAGCCGGGGTGGAGTTCGCGCGCGTCGAATTCGAAGTAGACCTTGACGTGTTCGGAAAAGCCGAGGTCCGTCAGTTCGTCCACGATGCGGATGGAAAGCTCCTTGGCCGCCTTTTCACGCGCGCGGTTGAGCCGCTTGAGCGTTTCCTTGAGCCGGGCGGCGGCCAGGTCCTCTTCCCGCTTGAGCGCCTTGAGGTCCAGGGCTGCGGCGTCCAGGAAGGAGAGATTCTCGTCGATTTCCCGTTTCAGATCAACGATCTCGTCCAGGCCGCGGCGCAGCTTGCGTTTGAGCCGGGCCAATTCGTAGAGCCGGGCCTCGATGTCGTCCAGGCTGCGCGGCTCGTCCTCGGCGTCGCTCAGGTTTTCGGGACCCTTGCGCAGCCGCGAATCCAGATCGTGCAGGAGCATGCGCAGTTCCTCGATGGCGTCGCGGTCGTCCTCGAAACCGGGGAAGAGCCGGGCGATGATCTCCATTTCCCGGGTGAGCAGGGTCATGGCGTCGAGCAAGCCTATCTCGCCGTGCAGGACGTTGAGCGCGTTTTGCAGGCATTCGCCCGCGCGCTCCCGGTCCTGAAGCACCTTTTTCAACTCTTCCAGCTCGTTTTCCTCGTCCGGCAGGGGGTTGACCTTCTCGATCTCTTTCTTCTGGAATTCCAGGAAGTCGCGCTGCTTGTCCATGTCCTGGAACCGAGCCCTGACCCGGGCCTGGCGCTCCAGCACGTCGGCGAGGACGGCCAGGGCGTCGTTGCGCTCTGCGATCAGCGACGGGTCGGGCAGGAATCCGTCCAGCACCTCGGCCTGGAAGGCCGGGGAAAGCAGCCGCTGCTGGCCGTGCTGGCTGGTGTGGACGACCAGGCCGGGCTTCATGTCCCGGATGGTCGGCTGGGACGAGAGGGTGTCGTTGATGAAGACCCGGCTGCGGCCGGTCTCGGCCGAAAGTTCCCGGCGGATCACGGTTTCGCCCTCGGGCAGGACGAAGAGCGCCTCGACCGTGGCCTTTTCCGCGCCGGGGCGAACCAGGCGCGCGTCCATGCGCTCGCCCATGAGGAAGTCCACGGCGCGCATGATGAACGACTTGCCCGCGCCGGTCTCGCCGGTCAGGGCGTTCAGGCCCGGGGAAAATTCCAGTTCCGCGTCCTCGATCAGGGCGAGGTTCTTGATCCGCAGCAGCTCCAGCATGAGTCTCCAGCCTAGTGGAAGAGCAGGGCGCGATCCGTGCGGCGATCCGCCTCGGGCAGCGCGCCCAGAAGGTTCAGGTACCGCCTGTCCTCATACACCAACGCGGCCCTGTGGAAAAGGGGGGTGAAGGCCAGGGGCTCGAACCGGCCGTCCTGGTCCGCCGGATCGGCGATGGACGGGGCGTAGCGGTCGAAGGCCGCTTTGACCGATCCGGTCTGCGGCAGGGACCAGCGCCAGACGTCGATGCCCAGCCGCTCACCCACGGCGGCCAGGGTGAAAAGCGCCTGAAGGCAGGAGAACGCGGCGCGCCGGGCGTCGGGGCCGTTCCCGGCGGCGGCGATGGCGCCGTCCGCGCCGATCTGGACCCCGATGCGGCGGCGGTCCAGGGTGCCGACCATGGACCGGGCCAGGGATTTGTCGCCCGCGTAGAGCGCAAAGACCGCCACCTGGGCGTCGTACCACAGGGAGTGTTCGCCCGGGGCGGCGGCCTCGGCGCGTCCGAATTCGTTTTCCAGCAGCCAGTGCACGTATTCCTCGAACCATTGTTTCAGCCGCCGGGTCTCCACCGGATTCCACGCCTTGGAGGACTCCAGCAGCCGGGCGGCCTCGGCCACCTTGATCAGGTCGCGGGTCTCGATGATCCCGGAAGGATCGCCGTCGGCCACCCCGGGCCGGGCGCGGCCGGAGGTCAGGCGGGGCGCGGTCCGCGTCAGCGAGTCGCAGCACCAGGACCAGACCAGGGCGCTGCCCTTGCCCGCGTACTGCTCGTTGCCGGTCAGGAACCAGGCCTGGGCCAGGGTCAGGGCGTCGGCGGCCATGCGGCGCATCCGGCTGCGGTCGTATTTGTCGGTGTCCGCCTCGGGGTTTCGCTTGCCGGGCCGGTGTTTGTACGGCCTGCCGCCCAGGCGCGCGGGGTCGGGCCACCAGTCCGGGTCCAGGGACCAGTAGTCGTGCCGCGTGCCGCCCGGCGGGGGCGCGGGCTTGAGGACCACGGCCTCGGCCGGCGCGGTCACGGCCCGGTCCGCGTCCTTGATCAGCGCCCGGAAGGCGGGCATGAGCGCCGGGTCGCGCTGAAGCACGCCCTGGCGGGCGCGGGCCAGCGCCTCGGGCGCGTAGAGGATGGTTTCGGGCAGGGAGGCTGCGGCCGCCGGAAGAGCGGTAAGCAGCAGGAGGAGCAGGACGGCGAGGCGCAGGGCGGGCACGGCGTCACCGCCCCCCGGTGTCCAGGGGTTTCTTCAGGGTGCAGACGGTCACCGGGCCGCCCGCCACACGGCGCGAGGGGGAGCGCGAGGTCACGGTGTAGCCCATGGCCCGGTAGAAATCGAGGCCGTTGCGGTTGCGCTCGTAGCAGGAGAGGGTCACGGCTCCGGAACCCCGGTCGCGCAGCCGGTCTTCGGCCCAGTGCAGCAGCTTGGCGCCGATGCCCCGGCGTTTGCGGTCCGGGTCCACCCAGAGTTCGGCCAGGGTGTCGTTCTCCGTGGCCGCGAACCCGACCACGGTCTCGCCGGAAACGGCCACGGCCATGTCGCCCAGCCGCTTGCGCAGGGTGCGGGCGGGCTCCTCGCTCATCCGCCAGTCGCGCACATAGGCGGCGGGCATGAACAGGGCGTAGCTGGCGTCGAATGCCTCGCGCAGCAGCCGCTCCAGAGCGGGCAGGTCGGCGCGGGAAGCGGGGCGGATGGTCACGCTCATTGTTTCAGCCTCGGGTCCAGCAGGTCGCGCAGGGCTTCGCCCAGCAGGTTGTAGCCGAGCACGGTGACCAGGATGGCCAGACCGGGGAAGACCGAGAGCCACCATGCGATGCCGAGCACGTCCTTGCCTTCCATGAGCATGTTGCCCCAGGAGGCGTCGGGCGGCTGCACGCCCAGGCCCAGGAAGGAGAGGGAGGACTCGGTCAGGATCGCCCCGGCCACGCCCAGGGTGGCGGAGACCAGCACCGGGGTCACGGCGTTGGGCAGGATATGGCGCAGGAGGATGCGCCCGGACCCGGCCCCGGCGGCGCGCGCGGCCAGCACGTAGTCGCGTTCGCGGATGGTCAGGGTTTCGGCGCGCACCAGCCGGGCGACGCCCATCCAGCCGGTCAGGCCGATGACGACCATGATGTTGGTCAGGCTCGGCTCCAGGAAGGCGATGACCGCCAGGATCAGGAAGAACGACGGGAAGCAGAGCATGACGTCCACGCCGCGCATGATGATTTCGTCCACCACCCGGCCGAAGTAGCCCGCCACCAGACCCAGCGCCAGGCCGATGGCCGTGGCGATGCCCACGGCCACGAACCCGACCCACAGCGACACCCGGCCGCCGAAGAGGATGCGCGAGCACACGTCGCGGCCCAGGGCGTCGGTGCCGAGCAGATGGGCGGCGGACGGCGGCTGGAGCAAGGCGTCCACGTTGATGAGGTTCGGGTCGTAGGGCGCGACAAGGGGGGCGAGGATGGCGGCAAGGGACATGGCCCCGACGAGGAGCGCGCCCAGGGCGAGCAGGGAGTGCCGCGCCAGGGGCGACGGGCGCTTTATGGGGTGGCGTTTCATCGCTGCCTCCCCTGCCCGGCGCGGATGCGCGGATCGGCCAGGCCGTAGCCCACGTCGGCCAGCAGGTTGCCCGCCAGGGTCAGCACCGCGCCCAGCACCAGGCTGCCCATGATCAGCGGATAGTCGCGGGCCATGACCGCCTGGTAGAAGAGCTGGCCCAGGCCCGGCAGGGCGAAGATGGATTCGATGATCACCGAGCCGCCGATGAGCGCGGGCACGGACAGGCCGAGGATGGTGATGACCGGCATCAGCGCGTTCCTGAGCGCGTGCTTGAAGAGTACGGTCCGGCTGGGCAACCCCTTGGCCTTGGCGGTCATGATGTAGTCCTGGCGCAGGACTTCGAGCATGGACGAGCGCATGAATCGGGACATGCCCGCCCAGGAGCCGGAGGTATAGATGAAGATGGGCAGGATCAGGTGCCGGGTCACGTCCCACACCCTCTGCCAGGGCGACATGGCGTCGAACCCGAGTGAGGTCAGGCCGGAGATGGGCAGCACGGGCCACTGGATGCCGAGCCAGAGCATGAGCAGCAGGGCGAGCCAGAACCCGGGCATGGCGAAGCCGATGAAGACCACGACCGTGGAAATCTTGTCGAAGGCCCCGCCGCGCCACCAGGCCGCCGCCACGCCCACGGGCACGGCGATGAGCAGGGTCAGGATCAGAGAGGCGACGTTCATGCCGAAGGTCAGGGGAAGCCGCTCTTTGATCTTGTCCCACACGGGCCGGTGGTCGCCGGACATGGACTGGCCGAAGTCGAGCCGGGCCAGCCGCCTGATCCAGTTGACGTACTGGACGTGGATGGGCTGGTCGAGTCCGTAGAGTTGTTCGAGCTGGGCGCGGGCTTCGAGCCCGGCCTCGGGGTTGAGGGTGGTCTGGAGGTCGGTGGGCGAGCCGGGGGCGAGGTGGATGACCCAGAAACTGATGACCGTGATGCCGAGAAACACCACGCCCACCCATATGAGTTTGAGGAATATGCGTTTGAGGATTTGGGCCATGGCGTCTCCAGGTTATGGCAACCCTTTGCATGGTCTACTTCAAGACGGTTGCCGAATCAATGCGAACCCTTGTGAATTTTTCTCCCGGGCTCCGCGAATTCCGGTTGACAACTTCGGCCCAGTTGTCCTAATTACCTCCAACCCAACGGCGTGGGGCTGTAGCTCAGTTGGGAGAGCGCTTGAATGGCATTCAAGAGGTCGT
>JAZHDH010000314.1:0-9602 GCA_036584335.1 Pseudodesulfovibrio sp.
GCCGAGGGCGGCACGCTCTTTCTGGACGAGATATCCGAATTGCCTCCCGCCATGCAGGCCAAACTGCTGCACGTGGTACAGGAGATGGAATACCGGCCCGTGGGAAGCTCGCAGACAGTCAGCGCCGACGTGCGCATCCTCGCGGCCTCCAACAAGAATCTGGAACAGATGGTCAGGAGCCGGGCCTTTCGGCAGGACCTCTACTTCCGGCTCAACGTTTTCGACATCACCATCCCGCCCCTGCGCGAGCGCGACAAGGACATCCTGCCCCTGCTCTACCACTTCCTGCATTACTTCGGCGTCAAGTATGGCCGGACCAAGACCCTGTCCCCGGAAGCGCAGTCGTTTCTGCGCCACTACTCCTGGCCGGGAAACGTCCGCGAACTGGCCCACCTGGTGGAACGCATGGTCGCCACGGTCGAAGCGGAGACCATCACCATGGACCACCTGCCCACCTCGGTCTACCAGACCACCCTCCAGCCCATGGCCGACCACGCCGACGCCCTGGACGCCGCCATGGAAAGCGTCGAAAGGGAAATGATCCGGAAAGCGCACAAAACACACGGCAGCACCCGCAATGTGGCAAAGGCCCTGGGCATCAGTCAATCGCGCGCCAGCCGACTCATCCGCAAGCATTGCCTTGCGGATGAGTCTTAAACGACTCGCGAATCGCTTTCGACTCACCCGCCTTCCCCAATAGCACGGCAGATTTCTCGTTTTTGTGAGTCGATTCTGACTCGATGCCGACCCTCCAATTGGAAAGCCTCTATGCAAATTGACCAATCAGTTAGTTGATTTTCTTTGATTTTTTGTGGAAAGCGACAGCGCGATTCTTTGGCACGCGTTTTGCCAAATGCGTGCTGTCCGTACAGGTACCACGGACATGGCTGCCGAGACAGGCATCGGCAAGGAAATGTAACATCAAGCGCGCCGGAAGGCCGCCGCTCCCGCAGGGGCAGCAATGGCGGCCGGTGTGCGCCGAGGAGGCCGTATGTTCAAGAGTCGTGCTGTTCGTGGTTCCGTATATGCCTTGCTGACCACCGTCATCTGGTCCGGCAATTTCGTGGTGGCCAGGATGGCCGTGGGCAAGATTTCGCCCATGAGCCTGGGTGCCGCCCGCTGGCTGGTGGCGCTCGTCGTGCTGTGTTGTTTCGCCCTGCCCAAGCTGAAACGCGAATGGCCGGTCGCCAAGAAATTCATGCCCCAGATCCTGGTGGCCGGGCTCACCGCAGTCACCCTCTACAACCCGCTGTGTTACCTGGGCGCGGCGACCACCTCGGCCATCAACCTGGCCTTGATTTCGGTCACCACCCCCATTTTCATCGTCATCATCTGCTCCCTGCTCGGGGAAAAACAGTCCGCCAACACCTGGATCGGCTGCACCATCGCCCTGATCGGCTCCATCTACCTGGTGGCCGACGGGCAGATGGGCCGAGTACTGGGGCTCCAGTTCGCCTTCGGCGACATCCTCATGCTCGGCGCGGCCATCGGCTTCGCGGTATACAGCATCGTACTGCGCAAGATTCCCGATGGCCTTTCCCAGAGCACCATCTTGACCCTGATGGTCTTCTTCGGCCTGATCATGCTCATCCCGTTCCTCATCTGGGAGTGGTCCCTGCCGACGGCCCGCATCGAATTCAGCGGCACGGTCATCTTCAGCGTTCTCTACACCGGCATCGGCAACTCCCTTATCGCCTGGTGGCTGTGGAACCTGGCCCTGGAAAACGCGGGAGCGGCCCGCGCAGGCATGATCTACTACGGCCTGCCCCTGCTCAGCGGCCTCTTCGGCTACCTGTTCATCGGCGAGACCATGGGCATGGTCCATCTGGTCAGCGGCATCCTGATCGTGGGCGGCATCATCTGGAGCAGCCGGGCGCCCAAGGCCGAAACCGCCGTGGCGGAAGCCGCGCAGTAACCCCCGGCGCAAAAGCGCCAACCGGTCAACTCAATTGAATTTATCCCGGCGGAAAACCGCCGGTCAGGAGAAGTGCGCCCTTATTCCGGCGCAAAAACCCGCCCGCAACGGCGGCCAATCGAGACCGAGGAAACCGACAATGCAACAGAAAGACATCAAACGCATACGCCTGAACGTCAACGGGGAAACCCACGAACTGACGGTGGAGTCCCACCTGGTGCTCTCCAGCGTCCTGCGCAACAAGCTGGGCCTGACCGGGGCCAAGGAGGCCTGCGGCGAAGGCGCGTGCGGGGCCTGCACCGTGCTTATCGACGGCATCGCCAAGCCGTCGTGCATGGTCCTGGCCGTGGAACAGGAAGGCAAGGAGATCGAAACCATCGAGGGGTTGTCCAAAAACGGGAAGCTCCACCCCATCCAGGAGGCTTGGCTGGAGGAATACGGCGCCCAGTGCGGGTTCTGCTCCCCGGGCATGATCATGTCCACCAAGGGGCTGCTGCTCAAGAACCCGGACCCGTCCGAGGAGGAGATCAAGGAGGCCCTGGGCGGCAACATCTGCATCTGCAGCAACTACGAGCACATCATCAACGCGGTGAAGAGCGCCGCCAAAAAGATGAAGGAGCAGAGCAATGGCTGACACGAAAGTGATAGGCTCCGACGTCCGCCAGAAGGACGGCAATCCGCGCGTCACGGGAGAGGCCAAATACTACGGCGACTTCCAGTTTAGGGGCATGCTGGAGGCCCGCATCCTGCGCAGCCCGCACCCGGCGGCGGACATCCTGGGCATCGACGCCAGCGCGGCCGAGGCCATGGAAGGCGTGCACCTGGTCATGACCCACGAGAACTTCCCCAAGGCGTTCCGCAAGACGGTCTACTACGTGGGCGACCTGGTGGCCGCCGTCATCGCCGTGGACGACACCGTGGCCGAGGAGGCCATGGCCGCCATCAAGGTCGAATACAAGACCAAACCCTTCGTCATGGACCTCGAGGAGGCCATCAAGCCCGACTCGCCACAGGTGTTCGAGGGCGAGGCCAACTGCCACGACTGGGAACACCACGCCTTCCTGAGCGACCGCGACCCCGAAACCGGCCTGTACAAGACCAAGACCCCGGCGGAATACAACGGATTCGGCGACCTCGACAAAGGCTTCGCCGAAGCGGACGTCATCGTGGAGCAGAAGGGATTCCGCTACGCGCTGTGCAAGTCCCCGGCCATGGAGCCGCGCGGCTGCACCGCCCGGTTCGACGGGGTGAAGCTCCAGGTCCACACCCACTCCCAGGGGCTGCATGACGAGAAATACTGCCTGGCCGAGGCGCTGGGCATCGGCTCGGACAAGGTCAACCTGGTTTCGCCGTTCACCGGCTCCAGCTTCGGCGGCAAGAACGCCACGGTGCTCGACCCCAACCTGCCCTCCCACTACCTGCTCATCGCCAGCCTGGCCTGCCTGCACCTGAAGCGGCCCGTGCACTGCGGCTACTCCCGCGAGGAGGAGATGCTCTGCGGCTGGTCCCGGGGAAGCCTGAACGACGTCAAGATCGGATTCAAGAAGGACGGCACCCTGACCTCCATGGACTTCCAGCACTGGCAGGAAGTGGGGGCCAGCGGCGACAAATACCCGGCCAAGAACGCCATGCTGGCCACCGGAGCCGTGCTCTACTCGCGCAACTGCAAGCACCTGCGCGGCCAGATCCGCTACGTCTACACCAACCGCTTCACCGCGGTAGGCTGGCAGGGATACGGCGCGCCCGAAGGCATCTTCCCGGTGGAGGTCACCATGGACATGGCCGCCGAAAAACTGGGCATGGACCCCATCGAACTGCGCAAGATGAACTGCATGCGCACCGGCGACATCGACGCCGGATGGGACCCCCTGTCGTACGGTTCGGCCATCATCTCCTCGTCGGGCATTCACGAATGCCTGGACGTGGGGGCCGAGCACCTGGACTGGAAGAACGCCTGGCAACACCCGAGCGAAAAGACCGGGCGCATCCGCCACGGCATCGGCGTGGCCATCTTCGCCATGGGCGCGGGCCGCCCCGGCCCCGGCAACTCCAGCGAGGCCATGGTCAAGATATTCCCGGACGGATCGGCCGCCCTGGTCTGCGCCGTGGCCGACATCGGCCAGGGCCAGCACACCGTGCAGTGCCAGATCGTGGCCGAAGTGCTGGGCATCCCCTACGAGCGGGTCGGCCTGGTCTGCGCCGACACCGACTCCACCCCCTTCGCCACCCTGGTCTCCAACAGCTGCGGCACCTGGCTCCAGGGCTGGGCCACCTATGAGGCGGCCCTGGACGCCAAGAACCAGCTGCTCCGGCTGGCGTCCGCCAAGCTCGGCGCGCCGCCCCAGGCTCTGAGCGTGGGCGGGAAGGGCGTGCACCTGACCGCCGAACCGGACAAGGGCGTGACCTTCAAGGAAGCCTTCGGCCCCATCGGCCACTACGGCGGACGCCACGAGATCATCGGCTCCTACGTCAACGACTCGCCCCACCCCAACTGCCTCCGCAACGGCAACAAGGACGAGCTGTACATCCCCAAGGAAAAGGGCGCGCAGTTCATCTCCCTGGACGTGGACACCGAGACCGGCATGGTCGATAACGTCCGCGTGACCATGGTCCAGAACGTGGGCCGGGCCCTGCACCCGAAGATCGTCGAAGGCCAGTTGCTGACCGCCCGCCACGGCGTCGAACACGCCGTGCTCGGCTGCGAGTGCGTGTCCGACAAGCGCAACGGCTGGCTGCTGGTGCCCAACTTCGTGGACTACAAGCCGTGCACGACCATGGACTGCTCCGTGGAGCCGATCGTCCTGGAGATTCCGGGCGACCCGACCCATCCCTTCGGAGCCACGGCCTGCGGCGAAGGCGCCGCCTGCCCGTCCCTGGCCG
Organism: Pseudodesulfovibrio sp.; assembly: GCA_036584335.1. Lineage (GTDB taxonomy): Bacteria > Desulfobacterota > Desulfovibrionia > Desulfovibrionales > Desulfovibrionaceae > Pseudodesulfovibrio. The sequence goes on from JAZHDH010000314.1 coordinate 4,796, forward strand.
CGTTCTCCAACGCCATCTACAACGCCATCGGCGTCCGGCTCACCGAGACGCCCTTCACCCCGGCCAGAATCCTCTCCGGGCTCGGCAAGATCAAATCCGGAAAAGGGGGCAAGTAAATGAAACGGTTCAAGCACCTGCAGGCCGCGAGCGTCGAAGATGCCGTCGCGGCCCTGAAAGAGTACGGCTCAGCCCACGTCATCGCGGGGGGCAGCGATCTCATGGGCTGCCTCAAGGACAACCTGTGGATGGAGAGTCCCGAGGCGATCATCAACCTGAAGACCATCCCCGGCCTGGACGAAATCCGGAAAGAGGACGACGGACTGCACCTGGGCGCGCTGGTCACCCTGACGCGGATCGCGGAATCCTACACGGTGCGGAGCGGCTGGCCTGGCCTGGCCGAGGCCGCCCGCAAGACCGGATCGCCCCTGCTGCGCAACATGGGCACCATCGCGGGCAACATCTGCCAGCAGAACCGCTGCTGGTACTTCCGCTATCCCGACAAGATCGGCGGACGGATCGACTGCGTGCGCAAGGGCGGCAAGCGCTGCCTGGCCGTTCCCGGCGACCACCGCTACCACTCCATCTTCGGCGCGGTGAACAAGTGCATCGCCGTGAATCCCAGCGACACGGCCCCGGCGCTGGTGGCGCTCAACGCCCAGGTGGAGACCAACCGGCGCACCATCCCCATCGACGCGTTCTTCTCCGCCGAAAGGGGAGCCGCCTCCACCGTCCTGGAACACGACGAAATCGTCACCGCCCTCTTCGTGCCGCAGCAGGAAGAGGGCGCGCGCAGCGCGTTCCGCAAGGTCGCCATGCGCAAGTCCATCGACTTCGCCCTGGTCAACTGCGCCGTTGCCCTGGTCCTGGACGGCGGCGTGGTCAAATCCGTGCGCATCTGCCTCAACGGCGTGCACAACAACCCCTATCGCTGCACCGAGGCCGAGGAGTACATGACGGGCCGGGCGCTCACCCCGGAGTCCGCCGCCGAGGCGGGCAGGCTGGCCGTGGCCAAGGCCAGGCCGTTGATGCTCAACGCCTACAAGGTGCCCATGGCCGGGACCACCGTGGCCGACACACTCATGGACTGCGCCGAGCAGGCCTAAGACAGGAGGGGCAGACGTCATGAAACAGGAAATAGCCAACGTTTCCGGCGTGCTGCTCGCTGCGGGGGGCTCAACCCGGATGGGCGGGGACAAACGGTTCCTGCCCTTCCGGGGCCTCCCCCTGCTCCAGCACGCGATCAACACGGCGCGCGGCTCCCTGCTGCGCGAGGTGGTGGTGGTGACCGATACCGACCTGTCCGGCCGCCCGGACCTGGACCTCTCCGGCTGCCGCGTGGCGGTGGACCCGGCGGCCGCCCGGGGCCAGGCCGAGGCGCTCAACATAGGCCTGCGGGCAGCGGACGGCGCGGACGGCTGCATGGTGCTCATGGCGGACCAGCCGCTGCTGCGCACCGCGACCATCGACCACCTGATCTGGGCGTTCTCGCAGCACCCGGACTTCTGGATAGTGCCGGTGATCGAGGACATGCAGGGCGACCCGGTGACCGTTCCGGCCGCGTGGCTCCCCAGGCTGCGCGAACTGGAGGGCGACGCCCCGGCGCGGACGCTCCTCTCGGCGCGCGGCCTGTCGCTCCGGCTGGTCAAGATCGACCATCCGGGACCGTTCATCGACATCGACACCGAGGGGCAATACCGCCTGCTGCTCCGCCGCCATGAGGCCCGGGGAAACAGGCGAGCGGCGTGACCGGCAACGGGCGGAGAAGCAGGACCGGGGGTTTCTTCCCGAGGACGGGGCCGCGCCCCGAAGGCCTGAACGGGCAAACGCCTCCATCAACGCTCACCCATCGAAACCAAATGCAACGTCCCCGTCCCGGAGGAACGGCCCCGGCCAAAGGGGCCGTCCAGGCACCACCCCGTGCCCCCGCCCCGGCATCCGCCGGGGCGGGCCAGCGGATCCGGAGACGAACCCGCCCGCGCAAACGGACATGAAGGGAGGATCGGACAATGTCTCGCATTGAGGAAACAGGAAAGGGCCACATTCCGGCCGCATGCGGTCCGGAGGGCATCCGCGCCGCGTGCTTCTTGGGAACGCTCGGCATCATCCTCGCCATCTGCATTCCGCTCATCCTCTATCCCGAGGAAGGCGAGCGCATCATCAACCGGCTTTTCGCCCTCATCACCCGGGACATGGACTGGCTCTACCTGCTGGCCGGGCTCGGCTCCCTGGCCCTGATCCTGTGGTTCGCCTTCGGCCCCTTGAGCGGAAAACGCCTGGGCGACACCGTGGAATACTCCACCTTCTCCTGGATCGGCATGCTCATCTGCGCGGGCGTGGGCGCGGGCATCATGTTCGGCGGGACCATCGACTGGGCCTACTACCTGGCCTACCCTCTCGGCGGCGAGCCCGTAGGCTCCCCCCGGGCCATGGAGCTGACCTGCGCCTACGGCATGTTCCACTGGGGACCGATCTGCTGGGCCATCTACGCCACCCTGGCCGTGCCCATCGGCTACAGCTTCTACGTCAAGAAGGTGCCCATCCTGAACATCTCGCAGGCATGCAGCGGCCTGCTGGGCGACAAAGTCCACGCCTGGCCGGGCAAGGTCATCGACATTTTGTTCATGGTCGGGCTGGTGGCCGGGTCGGCCACGGCGCTGGGCCTGGGCATCCCCATCGTGGCCGCCGGGGTGGCTTCCTGTTTCGGCCTGGAGCACGGCTTCGGCCTGGAACTGATCATCCTGGCGCTGGTGACGCTGCTGTTCTCGGTCACGTCTTCGCTGGGCCTGAAGAAAGGCATGCACCGGCTTTCGGATTTCAACGTCTATGTCGCCCTGGGGCTGCTGCTCTACGTCTTTCTCGCCGGGCCGACTCTGTTCCTGACCAAGACCTCGCTCAACGCCGTGGGGCTGCTGGCCGCCCACTTCGTGCGCATGGCCACGGCCACCGACCCCCTGGGCGGGTCGAACTTCACCCAGGACTGGACCGTTTTCTACTACGCATGGTTCGTGGCCTACGCCCCGTTCATGAGCCTGTTCATCGCCAAGATATCCCGGGGCCGGACCGTGCGCCAAGTCGTACTCGGGCCGGTGATCCTGGCCTCCCTGGGCTGCGGCCTGTTCTACATGGTCTTTGGCAACTTCGGGCTGCACCTGCAGGCCACCGGCCAGTTGGACGTGGCGGCCCTGGTCAAGACCGTCAAGGGCGCCACCGCGATCATGGCCGTGGCCGACTTCGTTCCGCTGGCCGCCGTGTTCAAGCTGATGTTCGCCCTGGTCACAGCCATCTCCATGGCCACCACCTTCGACGCGGTCTCCTTCGCCCTGGCGGCCACCACCACGGCCAAGCTCACGCCCGAGGACGAACCCGCCCGCTGGAACCGGCTGTTCTGGGCCATCTGCCTGGCCCTGGTCCCTCTGGGCATCCTGCTCATCGACGGCCCGCTCCCGGTACTCCAGACCGCGTCCATCGTGGTCGGCCTGCCCGTGCTCGTCGTACTCTGGCTCGGCGTGGCCGCCTTTTTGCGTGAATACCACCGCACGGGCTGGACGCCCGGTCCGTCCGACATGCCTTGCGCCGCCGCGCCGACGCAAGGGAAGGAGAGCATCCATGAAAGTCATTGACGTTGAAGACGCCGTGGGCACGGTGCTGTGCCACGACATCACCCGGATCGTGCCCGGCCAGTGCAAGGGTCCCGGCTTCCGCCGGGGACATGTGGTTCGGCAGGAAGACATCCCCGAACTGCGCCGGATCGGCAAGGAGCATCTCTACGTGTTCGACCTCGCCGACGGCTACGTGCACGAGGACGACGCAGCGCGCCGGATCGCCCGGGCCGCCGCCGGTCCCGGCCTGACCCTGGACGAGCCCGTGGAGGGCAAGATCACCTTCACCGCCGCCGTGGACGGGGTGGTGGAGATCGACGCGGACCGCCTCCTGGCGCTCAACTCCCTGGGCGACATCCTCTTCGCCACCGTCCACGGCAACCAGCTCGCGTCCCGGGGGCGGAAGCTGGCGGGCGTCCGGGTCCTGCCCCTGGCGGTGCCGGAGGCCTTGATCCTGGAGGCCGAACGGCTGCTCGGGGAAAGCGGCCCGATCATCCGGGTGCGGCCGCTCAAGCCCGCGCGCGTGGGCATCGTGGTCACCGGCAGCGAGGTGTACAACGGGCTGATCGAAGACAAGTTCGGCCCGGTGGTCCGCGACAAGTTCCGCAGCTACGGCTGCACCGTACTCGGCAAGCGGCTCGTCTCCGACGACCAGGCCATGACCGCCAGGGCCATCGGCGACTTCCTGGAGGATGGGGCGGAATGCATCGTGGTCACGGGCGGCATGTCCGTGGACCCCGACGACCGCACCCCGGCGGCCATCCGAGCCGCCGGAGCGGAGGTCGTGACCTATGGCGCGCCAATATTTCCGGGTGCGATGTTCATGCTGGCGCGCATCGGGGACGTCCCCGTGCTGGGGCTCCCCGGCTGCGTCATGTACTACCGGGCCAGCATCTTCGACATGGTGGTCCCCCGCCTGCTCAGCGGCCGGGACGTGACCCGCGACGACATCCTCGCTCTGGGCTACGGCGGGTTCTGCGAGGGCTGCCCCACCTGCCGCTATCCCGCCTGCGGCTTCGGCAAGGGGGCGTGACGGGTTCCGGCCCCGCTTCGACCCGGCGACGGGCCTTGCAGCAATCCATAAAGCCGACGAACCGGCTTTCCCGGTTGAGCCGTAGCCGAGGACGAACTTCGACACGATCAAGCAATCATAAGGGAAGCAGACGAGAAAGGGGCTTGCGCCGAGACACGGCGCAAGCCCCAAAAAG
>JAZHDH010000315.1:0-9559 GCA_036584335.1 Pseudodesulfovibrio sp.
ATGTGCCCCAGACCGTAGGTGTCGTGGGAGTACATGAGAATGTTATAGGAGGTCGGTTCCATATGCTCGCATCAAGCGCAGATAAACGGTCGGGCGCTATCCCATCCCCCGGCAATGGGCAAGAAGGTATCGGGTTACGGACGTTCTGTCCAGAAAAGAGGAGAATCCCTTCAAAACTCGAAGCAAGGCTTCAGGAGCGGCCCGGGGTCTCGCTTTCCGGGTTCACGTCCAGGCACAGGGCCGGGTCGGCGGGGGCGTCATTTCCGGCGTCGCGCACGTTGCGCGCATAGAGGGCGTGTTCCGGGCGGGCCGCAAGGGCTGCGTGGAACCGGCGCAGTGCTTCGGCCCGGTCGCCCGCACGCAGGGCGAGGACGCCGAGGTTGTTCTGCGCACAGGGGTGGCCGGGCGCGATTTCGAGCGCGCGGGCAAAGGCGCCGGCGGCGGCCGTGTCGTCGCCGACCACGGCGAACTGCACGCCCTCCACCAGGAGGAGCTGGGCCGGTGTGAGCGCCACGTGTTCCAGCCCCCGGCAGGGGCAGCGCTTCCGGCTGCACGGCTCGGTCCCGTCCATCAGCGTCACCGTGTCCCGGACATTGCCGAGCACGGTCTTGTCGCCCGGGCAGCGCAGCACCGAGCCGTCGGGCTCCATGCGCAGCAGCGTCCGCCCGGCCGAGCAGGGCACGCCGAAGAAATTGAAGGCGACCTTGCGCCCCTGTTCCGGGTGGTCGGCAAAGATGGCCCGGGCGTGGTCGCCGTAGGCCTCGGGATAGCGCCGTCCCTCGAACTCTCCCCGGAACGGGCGCGGCGTGATGGCGATGCCGTGCTCCGCGAAAAAGGCGACGTCGCCGGGAAAGCGGTCCTCCAGGGTCGGGTGGACCACGTAGTTGACGATGACCTTGAACCCGCGCTCCATGAGCAGCCGGGCGTTTTCGATGAAGGCGGCCACGCCCTTGACCCGTTCGCGCTCCTCGATGTGCAGGGCCACGTAGAGGTCCTGCACCCGGGTCGGGTCCACGCGCCGGGCAAAGTCGCGCACCTTGGACGAGACCGAGAGGTTGGTGTCCACGCCGATGTGGTGCCGTTCGGTCAGGGCCAGGCAGATGTCAACGAATCCCGGATAGATGAACGGTTCGCCACCGGTCAGCCCCACGGTCCATGTCTGGCCCGTCCCGTCCAGGAAGGCGGTGATCCGCTCCACGGGCAGGGTCTCGGTGACCGGGGTGTTGTCGTGCGGAAAGTAGCAATATTCACAGCGGAAATTGCACTTCCTGGTCATGTTCCAGATGAGGCTGTTTGCGGGCGTGGTCATGGGGTTTCCTCTCGCGCAATCTCCTGCCACGTATCCGGGCAAAAGGCCAGTATCCCGCTTGGACTTTCTCGACACCTCTGCTATGGTTCCTCTCCCATGACGACGGATGCACTGCTCATATTGGCCCGCGAACTCGACGTCTGGACCGGCCTGGACTCCCCGGCCGCGTTCTGGTGGCGTGACGACGACGCGGCCCTGCCCTGCGTGGAGCTGGACCGGCTTTTCAAGCTGAGCGGCCGCCTGGCCGCGCCCTGCGGCCTGGCCGTGGTGCCAGCCCAGACGGGCGAACCCCTGCGCAAGGACGTTTCGGGCCAGCGCCAGATATGGGTCCTGCAGCACGGCTGGTCGCACACCAACTGGGCCGACAAGGGCAAGGGCGCCTGGGAACTGGGGCTGCACCGCCCCAAGTCCGTCATCCTGGAGGAGTTGCGCCAGGGCATGGGCAAGCTCAGCCAGCTCTTCAAGGGCCACTTCCTGCCGGTGCTGGTGCCGCCGTGGAACCGGCTGGACTCGGAGCTGCTCCCCTACCTGCCCGTGCTGGGCTACCGGGGGCTTTCCGCCAGCTTCCGCCACCACCGCCCGGTGCCGCCGGACGGCCTGCGCGTGGCCGACGCCCATTGCGACGTCCTCTCCTGGAAACACAAGCCCGCCGTCTTCGCCGGGGCCGGAAAGTGCGTGGAGCGCATCACGGCCCACCTGCGCGACAAGCGGGCCGGGACCGTGGACCCGGACGAGCCCACGGGCATCCTCACCCATCACATGGCCATGGACGACGACGCCTGGGCGTTCATGGACGACCTGCTCACCCTGGTCATGGCCCACCCGGCCGCAACCTGGGTCAGCCCCGCTGACATCTGGCCGGCCGCAAGCCGCTGATCAAGGATATCCGACATGAACCCCACCCTGCGCCGGGCCGCGACCCGGGACATCGACGCGATCTGCCGTCTGCTCTCCACCCACATGAATCCCGACTTCCCGCCTGAACGCTGGAAGGCCCTGTTCGCGCCCAACTGGTGCGGCCGCAAGGCGGACATCGGCCTGGTGGTCGAGGACCGGGGCGAGATCGTGGGTTTCCACGGCCACGTCTGTTCGTCGCGCCCGCTGGGCATGAAGCGGGAGCGGTTCGTCAACTTTTCGTCCTGGTACCTGATGAAGCCGTACCGGGGCCAGGGGCTTGGCCGGGCCATGCTCGAAATGGCCACCGAGGACCCGGACGCCACCTACGTGGTCTGCTCGCTCTCGCCCAAGCGGGTGGAGTTCTTCCGGCGGTTGGGCATGGACGTGCTGGACACCGAGCGGCTGGTCTGGCGCAACGACGGCGCGCATTACGAGAACCTGGAACTTTTCACCGACCCGTCCGAGATCGCCCGGCTGGCCGCTCCGTCCGACGCTTTGGTGCTTCAGCACCATGAGGGCCTGGCCGTCAGTCCGGTGCTGGTCTCCACGCGCTGCTGCCTGTGCCTGCTGCTGCTCTCGGTGGCCCGCAAGGGCGACGGCACGCTCTACTACGACGTGCTCTACCGCAGCAATCCCGGGCTCTTCACCGAGCGCGCCCAGGACATCGCCCGCGCCCTGCTGCCCGATGGCGACTGCGTGCTGGCCGCCGACCGCCGGTTCGTGGAGGACGACGCGCCCGGGGCCGTGGCCGAACCGCTGCCCTCGCCGCGTTTCTACAAGTCCTCGCGCGTGTTCCCCAAGGACATCGACCTGGCCTATTCCGAGATCGTGCTGCTCGGGCTCAAGCTCGATTAGGGAATGCCTCCGGCGGCCAGAGAACCTTTTGGAAAAGGTTCTCTGGACTCTCCAAAACTTTTTGGTTCGCTTCGCGGGTGCGTTGGCGGGGGGTGAGGCTGATGCCTCGTCTTTCGTATTGCTAGCGGGCCACGCCCAGCAGGCCGTTGATGGCGGTCATTACCGACTGCGCCTTGATCGCCGCCCGGTCGCCCGAAAAATCGTAGCGCCGCGCGCGGGTGCCGCCGGGCCAGGCCCAGGCCATCCAGACCGTGCCCACCGGCTTCTGCGGGGTGCCGCCGCCCGGCCCGGCCACGCCGGAAATGGCCACGGACACGTCCGCGCCCACGGCGTCCAGCACGCCCCGGGCCATGGCCAGGACCACGGGCTCGGATACCGCGCCGTGCGCCTCCAGTGTCTCGGCCGGGACGCCGAGCAGGTCGCGTTTCACTTCGTTGGCGTAGGCCACCACCGATCCCTTGAACCAGTCCGAGCTGCCCGGAACGTCGGTCAGCGTGGAGGCGAGGAGCCCGCCGGTGCAGGACTCGGCCGTGGCCAGCATGGTGCCGTTGACCCGCAGGCATTCGCCCAGCTCGGTCACGGCGCGAAAGAGGAGATAGGTATCCATGCCTTCTTCTACCCAAGACCCGAACCGGTTGCAATGACCCCGTTCCCCGGAGTACCATGGCCCATGACCGTCACTCCGGCCCGACTTCTCGACTTGGCGCTCGCGCGTCACCGCAGCCCCTGGAACTGGACCGTCCATTGCGCGGCGGCCGTTGTCCTGGTCCTGGCCCTGCCGCTGCACAGCGCGCTGGCCCTCTCGGCCGGGCTGGTCCTGTTCGGCGCCGGGTTCTTCCGCTGGCCCGAACCGTTGCGGCAGGGGACCCGCTGGCTGCAATTCGCGCATCGGGCCGTGGAGTGGGAAAAGGACTGGATAGCCGCGCCATGGAATAGGTATAAGTGGTCGCGTTTCCTTGGCTTTCTTCTGGTGGCCGGAGTCGCGGCCTGGGCCTTGTGGACGCGCGAACCGGCCACCCTCGCCCTGCTCGGGGGATTCGCCTACCTGGCCCGGGTGGTGCGGGAAAACCGCGATGGCGGCATCGATCCCTAGCAGATCGTTGAAAAACGTCCGATTGCTGCGTTGCTTCAAAAAGGTCACATCCTCACGTACTGGAACTACGCTTCGGCCTTGACCTTTTTTTGCGCCTTGCACTCGAACATTTTTGGACAGCCTGCAAAAATGCCTGTTTCAACGATCTGCCAGGCTTGGCGATCAAGCGCCCGGCCCGGGGTGGACGCGGCCGCCATCCGGCCTTATAAGATCAGGAAATGCAACCCGCAACCCACCGGAGGACCGACATGAGCGACGACGCCAACGCCTGCAAGCAATGGCTCAACGAAGTCAACTGGGACATGATCCACGAGGACGCGGTCACCCTGTACCTGGAATGGGGCAACAACAACTACCGCGACGCCATGCGCTCCCCCGTGACGCGCAGCGGCGAATACTCGGTCTATTTCGCCATCGACACCTGGGACGAGCCCAAGGTGGTGCTGATGCGCATGAACAACTACGGCTCCACCGTGCTTTGCTCCAAGAAGCTTCCGGACGGGCTGGCCAAGGCGCTGCTCGAAGACCTCAAGGGCATCAAGGGCATCCTGGCCCTGACCCCGCCCATCCGCGAGTGGCTGGAAAAGGAATTGGCCCACTGATCCCGACCCGCCGAAACAAACGGTTGAGGGCCGCTCCCGAAGTGAGGATTTGACCTTTTTGAAGCAACGCAGCAATCGGACGGTTTTCAACAGCCTGCTGGGGCAGGCCTGCGGACCAACGAAAAGGCCCGGTCGGCATGTCCGCCGACCGGGCCTTTTCGCACGGTTTCCCCTGAAGGCCAATGGCTAGACGATGACGTCCAGGCCCTGCTGCGGGATTGCGTCCTCCAGCGTGGCCGCAACCGGCTGCCGCGTCGCCACATCATCCTGCGTGGCCGAAACCGGTTGCCGCGTCGCCACGTCCTCCGCAACGGTCCCGGTTTCCCCGGCTGCGGCAGAGGTCTCCGGCACGTCGGCCGTCTCGCCTTCCGCTGCGGGCTCCGCGCCCTCCGCGGTTCCGGCCCCGGGGGTTTCGCCCTCGCCGGAAGCCTTTTCCTCCAGCTTCTTCTCGATTTGCTCCTCGAGTTCCTCGCGCTCCTTCTCCATGCGCGACGCCTCGGCTTCGGAAACCTCGCCGTCCACCATGTCCCCCACGGCCTCGGCGGCCTTGCGGCCCGCAAGCGATCGCTCGGCGTAGTTGTCCGCCGCCGCCGCCTGGAGCTGGTACGTCTCCAGAAGCCCGTTCATCTTGTTCCTGAACTGGCTGTCCACCTTCAGGCCGATCATCGTGGCCTGGATGTACCGGGAGGCCTCGGAATCCGTATCCACGAAGCTGCCTTCCATGAGATCGCCGCGCACCTGATGCCCGGCCAGCACGTCGGCCGGGGCCGCCGCCAGGGCGGATTCGGCGTCGGCCGCTCCGGCTTGCAGCGTGTCCTTGACCAGGGAAAAATTCAGCTTGATGCCGGAACCGCTCTCTATCTTCATCACCGTCTCGCCTGTTCTGGGTTCGCTTGATGCCGTCTATATGTTTATCGACGTTTCTATTGGTTTCTTTACCTTGAGGGCGAAAGAAAGCCCCCGCACACGTCGCCGTGCGCGGGGGCCGTTCCTTCAGGATGTCCGCCGTGTCGCTATTTCGGCTCGACCACTTCCAGGCCGCCCATGTAGGGCCGGAGCGCCTGGGGAATGACGATGGCCCCGTCGGCGCGCTGGCAGTTCTCGATGACCGCCACCAGGCAGCGGCCCACGGCCAGGCCGGAACCGTTCAGGGTATGCACGTACTCCGTCTTCTTGGACCCCGCAGGCTGGAACCGGATGTTCGCCCGGCGCGCCTGGAAGTCCCCGCAGTTGGAGCAGGACGAAATCTCGCGGTACTTGTCCTGGCCCGGCAGCCAGACCTCGATGTCGTAGGTCTTGGCCGCGCCGAAACCCATGTCGCCCGTGCACAGGGTGATCACCCGGTACGGCAGCTCCAGCAGCTGCAACACCTTCTCCGCCGCACCGGTCATTACCTCCAGCGCCTCGTAGGAACGGTCCGGATGCGCGAAATTGACCATCTCCACCTTGTGGAACTGGTGCAGGCGGATCAGCCCCTTGGTGTCCTTGCCGTAGGACCCGGCCTCGGACCGGAAACAGGGCGTGAACGCGCAGAACTTGACCGGCAGCTGCGCCTCGTCCAGCACTTCGTCCGCGTAAATGTTCGTCAGCGGCACCTCGGCCGTGGGGATCAGGAAGAAGTCCCGCTCGTCGGTGAGCTTGAACAGATCCTCCTCGAACTTCGGCAACTGGCCCGTGCCGGTCATGGTCCGGCGGTTGACGATGTAGGGCGGGATGACCTCGGTGTAGCCGTGCAGCCCGGTCTGGGTGTCGAGCATGAACTGCGCCAGGGCGCGCTCCAGCCGGGCGCACCAGCCGAAGCTGATCGCGAACCGCGCACCGGCCAGCTTGGCCGCGCGCTCGAAATCCAGGCCGCCCAGCGCCGTGCCCAGATCCCAATGCTCCCTGGGCTGAAAGTCGAACTTCGGGACCTCGCCCCAGACGCGCACGACCGGGTTGTCCTCCTCGCTTTTTCCCACCGGCACGGACGCGTGCGGCATGTTCGGAACGGTCATCATCCATTCCTTCTCCGCCGCCTCCACCTCGGAGAGCTCGGCGTCGAGCCGCCGGGTGCGTTCGGCCACCAGGCCCATCCTTTCCAGCAGGTCCGAAGCGTCCTCGCCCGCCTTCTTGCGCTTGGCGATTTCCGGGCCGACCCGGTTCTTCTCGGCCTTCAGGGTTTCCACCTCGGCTATCAGCGCCTTGCGCCGCTCGTCCATGGCCGTGAACTCGGCCACGTCGATTGGCGAACCGCGTTTTTCCAGGGCTGCGCGGACCAGTTCCGGGTCCTTCTGCATCAGTTTGAGATCAAGCATTTCCGTCACTCCTCGTTCAATTCGACCCCCGTAGTACAGCAAGACGCACCGCTTGAAAAGCCGTCGGCCGCCGATTTGTCCGCCCCGGGGCCAGCGGGTGGGCCGTTCTCCGCAATGGCGAAGGAACCGGCCTGCGTTGGGAGACGGTCCGTGGAGCGTTGCAGCGCAGGGGGGGGCATGCGGCATCGGTCCGGGACGTCGCCATGCGCGCATGCCGCCCCCCCCGCTGCCGGGGCAAGGCCGCGTCCTTCGTGCGCCGGTTGTCGTCGGCCGGTTTCGCCATTCCGGCTTTGCCCGCGTCGTCTCCGGCGCAGGCGGCGGCGCGGGAGGAAGGCCGGGCGCGAAGTGGAGGCCCACCTTGCCGGGGCTCCGACGGTGAAATCGTGCACGCCGGCAGGAAGAGGCAAGCCGCCGTGCGGAGCGGCGCAGGCTTTGTCGCAGGATGTCAAAGAATTGCAGGGAGATAGAATGTTTAAATGTTAATGGACAAAACGGGTTGACAAACAGGGGTAATGCCAATATCCGTTGAAAACGATTTTCAATATCACAACAGGGCCAGGTGAACTATGGTTTGGGGGCGTCCGGAGTTTGAAAGAGCCGCCTTGGAGGCGGCGTTGCGGGACAAGGTCCGGCGGCGGGTCCGGGGCGAGGCGTGGCGGATGGCGATGGTGGCAGGCGTATCCGTGGCGGTGATGGCCGCCCTGGAGGCGGCGGCGGTGTCGGCCCTGTAGACGTGCTGGCGCAAGGCGGCGGAAGGGAATGGAAGTATTTCGGAAGGAAGCGGGAACGTTGGAACAGGCGCAGGCCGTGCTGAAGCGGATGGACGGGCTCGACGCCGAGGCCGAGCGCGCCATGCGCGAACTGGTGCGGGGCTATGCCCGGCTGCTGCGCCAGAGCCAGCGCATGGTGACCATGGGCGACCGCATCCAGGGCGCGCTCAACGAACTGAACCGGGAGCTGAGGGCCAGCGAGTCCAAGTACCGGGGCGTGTTCGAGAACGTGACCGAGGGCATCTACCGCTGCTCGCCGGACGGCCGGTTCATCGAGGTCAATCCCTCGCTGGCGGCCATGTTCGGGTTTGCGGACGGCGATGCGTTCCTGGCGGCCGTGGGCTCCGTCCGGGAGCTGTTTCGCACGCCGGGCGACTACGAGCGCTACGCATCCCTGCTCGCTTCGGACGGGGTGCGCCGCCGCGAGGTCCGGGCTTGCGGCCCGGACGGCCGGTGCCGCTGGGTGGAGATCAGCGCCAGCGTGGTGCGCGACGCCGAGGATCGGGAGCGGGACACCGTGGTCGGCGTGTTCGCTGACGTGACCGAGCGCAAGACCATGCTCGAAGAGATGTGCCGCCTGGCGCGCACGGACAGCCTGACCGGGCTGTGGAACCGCGGCTATTTCATGGAGCTGGCCGGGCGCGAGGCCGCCCGCAGCCAGCGGCTGGGCGCGCCGCTCTCCCTGCTCATCCTGGATGTGGATTTATTCAAGAACGTCAACGATTCCCACGGCCATGACGCGGGCGACCAGGCGCTGATCGGCCTGGCCCGCACCCTGTCTTCGGCCGTGCGCGAGGTGGACGTGGTGGCCCGTTACGGGGGCGAGGAGTTCGTGGTCCTGCTGCCGGACACCCCGGACCGGGAGGCATGCGCCGTGGCCGAGCGCATCGCGCGGTGCGTGCGCAGCAGCCCGGTGCAGTGCGGCCGGGTCCGGCTGACGCTCACGGTCAGCGTGGGGCTGGCCGCGCTGGAAGAGGAAGACGATCTCGACAACTTGCTCAAGTTTGCGGACATCGCGCTCTATGCGGCCAAGAAGAAGGGCCGCGACCGGGTGGAGGTGTACCGCCGGGGGCACAGGACATGCGAGCTGTCCCACGTCGAATGCGGCGACGGCGCGCGGGAGGACGGGGAATGAGTTTCTGGGTCAATGCGGCCAGGGGCGTCTGCGACTGGAGCGTGGAGCGCAAGATGACGATCACGCTGCTGCTCGGGTTCGTGCTCATTCCGCTGGCGTCGTTCATCGTGCTCCAGACGGGGGGCGAGGGGGCGGCCACCCGGTTCCTGGTCGTGCTGCTGGTGGCCGCGATCATCCTGGTGGTGCCCGCCGCCAAGTGGCTCAGCCATTTCGTGGCCCTGCGCAGCATCCGGGCGCTCAACGCCCAGTGCACCCTGCTCAAGGAGGGCAACTACGACCGCGTGGACCTGCCCCCGGCCGAGCGCGAAGGCCATGACTTTCTCAAGCTTCAGCGCAACATGCATTGGATGGGCTACACCATCGCCACCCGCGAGCACAAGTTGCAGCGGGCCATGACCGACCTGGCCCGGGCGCAGCGGCAGATCGGCCAGAGCCTGGATTACGCCAGCCTGATCCAGACCTCGTTTTTGCCCGACCGCCAGGATCTGCACGCCTTCCTGCCGGACCATTTCCTCATATGGGAGCAGCGGGACACCGTGGGCGGCGACGCCTACTGGCTGCGGCCCACGGACAACGGATTTTTCGTCGGGGTCATCGACTGCAC
>JAZHDH010000316.1:0-9515 GCA_036584335.1 Pseudodesulfovibrio sp.
CCTCGCTCGGCGAAAGGCTAGAAGTGCCGCAAAGCGGGGCGGCCGTCAATGCGGCGGGCCGGGCCGGACCCGGCGGAAGGGAGGCGAAGGCGCACGCCGGGCGGCGCCTGCCGGATCATCCCGCAGGCGCGCCGACCCGCTCGCGGCTAGGCCCCGCTCATGCGCAACGAGCCCTGCGCGCTCGCGCCCTTGATCGAAGTGACCAGTGCGTTGCGCCGGAGCATCTGCATGCCCGGGTTGAGCCCGCCGTCCTCGCCGTCCGTCATCCGGGATTCGTCAGCCGACGCCTCCCGGGCGTCCTCGGCCTCGCCCTGCATGAGCTTTTCGGTCTGGTTCTGCTTGGCGGTATCCTTGGCCGCCTGGGTCAGGTTTTCCGACATGGGCATCCCGCCGAGCTCGCTGAGCCGGTCCTGGATGGCCTTGATTTCCCTCTCCTGGTCCGGCGACAGCTCGCCTTCGGCCTGGGAGGCGATCTGCATGGCCTTGTTCCGCAGCAGTTCCATCTCCTGCCGTTCCTGCTGCGAAACCGAGCCGGGCAGGCCGATTCCGGGGGTGGAGGACTGCTCCTCCTTTTCCTCCTGCTGCTCGTCGATGTTCCGCGCCACGACCTGATCGAATCCCTGTCCGCCATGCGCCCTGGCCAAGGCCCTGGGCGAATCGAACGTCGCCAGTTCCGTATTCAGTGATATTTCCATGCTCACTCCTGGGGGGAAAATTTTTCTCCCCAGGAAGCAAGCAATATCCATGCCTTGAATGCGATGGCGCAGGCAAAAAAAGCCCGCCCCTCCCCGGTGCCGGGAGGCTAGCGGAACGACGGATGGCCGCCCGGTCCCGGCGCGACGGACGGTCCTTGGTCCAACCCGAGCAGGACGCGGGCGAACCGGTGCATGACCAGCCCGGGCAGCACCGGCAGGACGACGCAGAGGATGCCCAGGTCGTAGGCCGGGGCGGCGGCGAAGTACCCCGTGCCCGGGGCGAACGCCTCCCAGGCCAGGGCGGCCGAGGAGGTGGCGAGCATGAACACGGCCGGGACCAGCGTATACCGCTTCGGGAGCTTCGCGTGCGCCCGATAGGCGGTGGCCGTGGTCAGGGTGATGGCAGCGATGGGCTGGTTGGACGCGCCGAAGAGCTTCCAGACGCTGGCCCAGGAGTTGGTCACGGCCAGCAGGTAGCCGGGGACGAGGACCACCAGGGTGGCGGCGGTGCGGCTTTTCGCCAGCAGCGGCATACGCCGCCCCAGGGTCTCGGCCGCGTGTCATCGGGAACGACCAGGGTCACGACGAGACTGTTCATGCTGCATCCTGCGCGTAAGAGGTGGCGACGCCAGACGCCCGAAACCTGCGACTACGGCGATATCTACCGCAAAAAACGCCGGACGCCACCGCGCGGGGCGGAAAAAACGGCTGCGGGGGGGGCGTCAGCTGCGCTGGATCTCGTCCCAGAGCAGTTCCATGATCTGCGACTTCACGGCGGAGAACTCGGGGGTGAGGCTCGCCCGGTGGTCGCGGGGGCGGGGGATGGACACGGCCACCTTGGCCTTGATCCGCCCCGGGCGGCTGGTCATGACGTAGACGTTGTCGGCCAGGAGGATGGCCTCGTCGATGTCGTGGGTGATGAACAGGATGGTGGTCTTCTCCTTGCGCCAGACATCGAGCAGCAACTCCTGCAGCAGCAGCCGGGTCTGGGCGTCCAGCGCGCCGAAGGGCTCGTCCATGAGCAGCATCACCGGGCTGTTGGCCAGGACGCGGGCGATGGCCACCCGCTGCTTCATGCCGCCCGAGAGCTCCTTGGGCAGCGCGTTCTCGAACTCCTCCAGCCCGACCAGGCCGATGTACTTGCGCGCGATGCGGGCGCGCTCGGCGGGCGGCACGCCCCTCAGGCGCAGGCCGAACTCCACGTTCCTGCGCACGGTCAGCCACGGGAAGAGCGTGTAGGACTGGAAGACCATGCCCCGGTCCGCGCCCGGGCCGGTGATGGGCGCGCCTTCCAGCACGGCCTCGCCGGAGCTTTCGCGCTCCAGCCCGGCCACGATGTTCAGCAGCGTGGACTTGCCGCAGCCGCTGGGGCCGACGATGACGGCCAGCTCGCCACGGTCCACGGTGAGGCCGATGTCCTCCAGGGCCGTGACCGTCCCCTTGTTGCCCTCGTAGACCTTGCCCAGCTTGTCGATGGCGAGCATGCTCATTGCCTTTCGCTCCAGGGGGTGACGACGCGCGCCAGCAGCTTGAACAGGTAGTCGGTCAGCAGGCCGAGCACGCCGATGATCAGCAGACCGGCGAAGATGCGGTCGATGGCCAGGAAGCGCTGGGCGCGCAGGATCATGTAGCCCAGGCCGGAGTTGGCGGCCACCAGCTCGGCCACCACCAGGTAGGTCCAGGCCCAGCCCACGGTGATGCGCAGGTCGTCCATGATCCCCGGCAGCGCGCCGGGGAACAGGACCAGGCGGTAGGTCTGCCAGCGGGTGGCCCCCAGGGTGGCCGCCGCGCGGCTCAGGTCCGGGGGCACCGAGGCCACGCTGTCCGCCACCATCAGCACCAGTTGGAAGAACGTGCCCAGGAAGATGATGGCGAACTTCTGGCCGTCGCCGATGCCGAAATAGAGCAGCGTGAGCGGCACCAGCGCCACCACGGGCAGGTAGCGGGCGAACTCCATGAGCGGGGCCAGCAGCGAGGCCGCGCGCCGGGAGGTGGCGATGAGCAGGCCCAGCGGCACGGCCGCAGCCGCAGCCAGGGACCAGCCGATCATGACCCGGTAGACGCTGTCCCAGGTGTACGAGAAGAGGATGCCCTCGCGGTACATCTCGCCAAACGCCAGGA
Source organism: Pseudodesulfovibrio sp. (assembly GCA_036584335.1). Lineage (GTDB taxonomy): Bacteria > Desulfobacterota > Desulfovibrionia > Desulfovibrionales > Desulfovibrionaceae > Pseudodesulfovibrio. The sequence goes on from JAZHDH010000316.1 coordinate 2,817, forward strand.
AGACCTTGTGCGGCGGGGGCAGGAACAGCGGCTTGACCGACCCGCTGTAGGCCGCCAGCGCCCAGAGCGCGAGAACGGCGGACAGGGACGCGGCCGCCAGCCACGTCCCGGTCCGCAATATCGGCAGGGATTGTTTCATTTAGTTCGCGTTGACGTAGTCGGACGTGATCAGCGCGTCCACGGACACGTCCTTGGTCACGATGCCCTTGGACTTCCAGAAGCTGATGGCGCGCTCGGCCACCTCGTAGATGCTGTTCGGCTGCGACTTGTCGAAAAAGGCCCTGTTGGCGTCCGCGCCGATGAAGGTCACGCCCGAGGCCATGTCCGCCATCTCCTGGGTCTCCAGGCTCATGGCCTTGGCCATGATCGCGTTGCCCTTGTCCGCGTTCTGCCCGTACCAGGCGATGGCCTTGTTCCAACATTTGGTCATCTTGGCTGGCGCGTCGGGGTGCCGCTTCACGAAGTCGGCGTTGAGCACGAAGACGTCGACGATGGTCTTGGGCATCTCCCTGGACGAGACCAGGACGTGGCCGCCCTCGCGCTGGCCCGCGTTGGTCAGCCAGGGCTCCCAGGTCACGGCGGCGTCGATGCGGCCCGCGACGAACGCCGCGCCCGCATCGGAAGCGCCCATCTCCAGGATGTTGATGTCCTTCTCGTCCACGCCGTACTTCTTGAGGATGGACAGGAAGAAGAAATAGGAAGTGGAGGACTTGTCGAGCCCCACGGTCTTGCCCTTGAGGTCGGCCACGGCCTTGACCTCTGCGGACGCGACCACGCCGTCGCCGCCCGAGGACTCGTCCATGGCGAAGGCCACGATTTCCTCGGTGCCCTTGGCGAAGTGGATGACCTCGCGGTCCAGAACGTTGCCCAGGCCGTCGATGTTGCCCGAGGCCATGGCTGCGGCGTACTGCGACTCGTCCTCGATGATGACCAGGTCCACGTCCAGGCCTTCCTCGGCGAAGTAGCCGAGTTCCTTGGCAATATACAAGGGGCCATACCCGACCCAGGTGGCGTGGGCCACCTTGACGGGCGTACCGGCAAGGGCGGTGGAGGCGGCGAGCAGCAGGGCGCAGGCCGTAAGCAGGATGCGTTTCATCATGGTCTCTCTCTCATGATAAAGGTGAAAACCCCGTGGGGCGGATCGGACGCCAAACGGCCGCGCGGGCCGCTTTTCGCCATGAAATCAACCAGTCGGCACAAAAATCGACTGATAAGACGGTTTGAGCCCGAAATCAATGCTTTTGGCCATGCGCGCCGGGCCGCCCCCGCCGGGCGGGCGGCCCGCCATCTCCGGCGCGCCGGGAAAATGCGGCGGCAGCGCCGGACGCCCTATGCGGGGCCGGGATCAGCCCCACCCCTTCTCTTCCCAGTACGCGTACTGGTAAGGCCATTGCGCCTTGTACTGACGAATCTTTTCCTGAAAATCCAAACGATTGGCATCGATGGCCACACGCTGGTCGAAATAGGGCCGCCCTGAGGCGATGTCGTCCGCCAGGGCCTGGCCCAGGGCGAAGGACAGGGTTTCGGCGCGGGCCACGGCATCTTCGCCCTGCGTGACCAGGGCTCCGGCCGTTCCCGTGACGTAGGCCCCGAGATCGTTGAAGTTGTTGGCGAGGAAACGGGTGATGACGGTATGGTCGCGCCCGGCGGTGCAGACGGCGGCGCAGTATTTGCCGTCGAAGTACTGACAGTGGATGACGTCGGCCATGCGGTCGATCAGCGCCTTCATCGGCGCGTTCACGCAAAAGGAGTAATTGGGAGAGCCCCAGACCATGCCGTCGGCCGCCAGCATCTTTTCCAGCAGCGCGGCGTAGTCGTCGTCGAAGACGCACTTGCCGGTGGCGAAGCATTTGCGGCAGCCGACGCAGTACTCGATTTCGAGCTTGCGCAGGTCGACGTATTCCGTCTGCGCGCCCCTTGCCGCAGCGCCGTCCAAAACCGCCTGGACCAGCCGCCGGGTCTGGCTCGCCTTGCCCTTGGGGCTGGAGTTGATTCCGAGTATGCGCATCCTTGCCTCCTTCAGTACGGCTCGTACCCGTTTTCGAGGAAAACGGCCCGCGCCTCGTCCGTTTCCAAAAATTCCAGGAACGCCCTGGCCAATCCGGGGTGGGGAGCATTGCGCATCACCGTCACCGGGATCCGGCGCACGCCCTCCGGGCCGTCGATGGGGATGAACGCGCCCTCCCCCGGCCCGAGTTGCGCGGCCCAGGTCCGGTACGTGACCCAGGCGTCCAGCGTGCTATCCGCCTTCCAGGCCGCAAACCCCTCGCGGCCGGTGGTCACGGACACCGCCACGTTGGCGTTGGCCCCGCCGCGAATCCCGGCCATGTTTTCGAGGCGGACGTCCAGGATGCGCAGGCCGGGCGCGGCCAGATCGGCCAGGCTTTCGACCTCTTTCGGGTTGCCCCGGCGCACGATGATGCCCACCCGCCGGGCGGCCGGATAGATGACGGCGGATGCGTCGAGCAGCGCCGGGTAGTCCCGGATGAAATCGTCCATCATGTATTCCGCGCCGGTGTAGTAGACGTCGCCGTCTTTAGCCGCCTGATCCGCCTGTTTGGCCGGTTCGCCGAACCGCACGTCCACCACGACGCCGCGCCCGGCGCCGAAGAGGTCCGCGCACCGGCGGATGGCCGGATACGGGCCGCCCGGGCCGTAGACCACCAGCGAGGCGGCCACGGATTCTCCGCTCACGATCATGAACACCCCCAATACGGCCACGACGGCGCACGCCAACACGCGCAATCTGGTCCGGCCCAAGTGCAAGCCCGGCATCGCCTTCAGCCTCCGGCAGAAGTTTCGACTGGTCCGGGTCGGCCCCTGCGATGGGCAAAACCCGGAGGACCCTTGCATATCACCTGACACCGTCCATGACAATCGCAACGGGCAACGGCTTCAGGCCGCCACATCGATACTCGGGGCCACGGTTCCCTGCGGGAGCCCGAATGCTCCCCTTCCGGTCAGCCACGGCAAGGACGGAGAAACCGTCCCCCCCCTCTTCTTCGACGGCCATCGGCCCGTGGTCCGGGCCATGCGGAAAAAGCCGCAGATCAGGACCGGCGGACCGTCTCCACGAAGCTGTAGAGTTCGTCGGCCAGGGCCGCGACCTGGTTCGTGGCGGCCGTGGTCATCTCCATTTCCTCGGCGATCTTCAGCGTGAGCGAATTGACGCTGTCCGTGGAGCGGGAGATCTCCTCGGTGGTGACGGACTGCTCCTCGGCCGCCGTGGCGATGCTCCGGATGCCGTCCGACGCCATGTGGATGGACTCGAGGATGTCCTTGAGCACTCCGCCCGACCCGGCGGCCAGCTCGCTGACCCCGACGATGGCGTCGAGGGCGTCCCCGGTGGCCCGGAAGCTGCGCTTGCTGCTGTTCTGGATGGACGTGATGTTGCTGCCCACGTCCTTGGTGGCGAGCATGGTCTTCTCGGCCAGCTTGCGGACCTCGTCCGCGACCACGGCGAAGCCGCGTCCGGCCTCTCCGGCCCGGGCCGCCTCGATGGCCGCGTTCAGGGCGAGCAGGTTGGTCTGGTCGGCGATGTCGGTGATGATCGCCATGATGCTGCCGATCGCATCGGTGTAGCCGACCAGCTCGGTCATGTTGCGCTGCAGTTCCTCGCTGTTGTCCTTGACCTTCCCGATGCCGGTGATGACCGTCTTCAGCGAATCGACCCCGGTCTCGGCCTCGGAGGTGGCCCGGCGCGCCTCGCTGGAGGCGTTTTCCGCGCTGCTGGCGATGGACACGGCCGTGGTGCTCATCTGCGTGATGGCGGTGGCGGTCTCCCCGAACTGATCGCGCTGCTCGCCGATGGCGTCATGCACCTGCATGATCCGCCGGTTCAACTCGCGCGACGCCTCCTTCAATGTCTGGGCCATCTCCTCGAGCTTCTTGGCCGCATCGAGGAGGTTCTTGCGCTGGGCGTCCGCCCTGTCCGCCATCTCCCCGGCCTTGCGCTCGGCCTCCTGGGCCGTCTCGGCCTCCTTTTCGGCGTCCATGGCCTTTTGCCGGGCCTCGCCCATGGCCGCCTCCACCTGCCCGGCCATGACGTTCAGCGTGGACCCGAGCTGGCTGATCTCGTCCCTGTTCACGACGTCGTAGCGCAGGGAAAGGTCGCCGCCCGAAAGCCCGTCGGCGAACCCCATCAACCGCCTGAGCGGGCCGATGACGGAATGGCTGATGATGAAGCTCAGCAGCAGCGTGACCACGGCGATGATGCAGGAATAGAGGATCATGTTGCGGCTGAGGGCGGCCCCCTGGCTGCTGGCCCGGGCGCGCATGGCCGCCATGCTCTCGACCTCGTGCTGCTTGAGCCGGATCAACTGGCTGTTGAGCTGCTTGTAGTACCGCTCGGCCGTGGACAGGGAGGCGAAAGCCACGTCCGTATCAAAGGTCACGGCAGTGACCACCTGGGTCATCAGCACCTTGTACTCGGTGTAATCCCTGAGGATTTCCTCGAACAAGGGAGCGCGCTCATCCCCCGCCAGGCCCGCGAGGATACCCTTGATCTTCTCTTCTATGGAATCGAGGAACGGCGGCAACGGCTTGACTGCGGCCGCGATCTCCTCGTCCGGGAAGCCGACGTTGGCCATGTTCAGCACGGCGTAGGCGTCGATGTTGATGGATTTGATCTCGTCGATGAGATCGGTCGAGGTCTGGTAGCTGGTGAAACACTCGGAAAAGACCGAATCAAACAGTCTTTCCTGATCCTGCAGACCCAAAAATGCCGTTATGGATAGAAATGACAGCAATGCGATCGTCAACAAGCTGAGCAACAGCAGCTTGACACCGATCTTCATGCCGCAGAAGAAACGCCACATCTGTTTTCCCTCCGGCTGGCGAGAAATTGCACGGGCCGGACGCGGCGCCCATGGGGGCCGCGTCCGGCCAAGGTGTTGAGGAATCGGCTACTTGTAGACGCCGCAGGCAACGATCAGATCGCCGACCTTCTTCGCGTAGGTCGTCTTCTCGGCCAGCTTCCCGGTGGCGGGGTTCTTGTACCAATAGTCGGTCCAGCCCTCACCGTCCTTCAGGGCGGAATCCACGATGTCCTTGCGGAACATCTTGCCCTTCACGTCGGGAAGCTTCTCGTAGTTGCGGCCGACCAGCTGGGTCTTGAAGTGGGCGACCATATTGCAGTTGGCGTCGTACGCGAAAGCGTACAGGGGGGCGAACTCCTTGAATGCGCCCTGTTCGACGGGCTTGCAGAGTTCGGCGATGGTGGCGTCCTTGCCATGGGCTTCGTAAAATGCGGCGACGGCGTTCACGACCTTGACGGCCTGGTCCTTGTCTTCGCCCAGCGCAACGCTGGCGAAAAGCAGGGAAATACAAACCACGACAGCAAGACTCAGTTTTCTCATGTCTTCCTCCACTGGCTGCATCCCGTCCGCCTTGTACGGGCGGGATCAGCATGAGTGATTATGCGCCGCAACATGGTTGTGACATAACAGGGATTCGACTACGCGTAAAGCAACCCCCTATGATGACGCCATTTATTTTTGCAAGGCAATCCGCCCGCAGCTGAGTGGCGACAATAATGAAACATTCCGGAGACAACCCCGTGCAAGCGCTCCGCCGCGCCCTCCCCCTTTACGTCATGGAATGGGCGGTGTACTGACTGGCCTCATACAAGCGCACAGGCAGGGTCCGTTCCATGGAATTCACAATCACCGACATGGCCTGCGTGGCCGCCGACACGCCATCGGCCCGCAAGCGGCGTGCCGCCCTCGCAAAACGGTATCCCCTGGTCGAAATTGACCGGGCCGGCGTCCTGGTGGCCCTCGGCGGCGACGGATTCGTCCTCCAGACCCTGCACGCCCACCGGGAAAGGGACATCCCCATCTACGGCATGTGCTGCGGCCCGGGCGGCTTTCTGCTCAACCGATTCGAGCCCGACGACCTCCCCGCCCGTCTCGGCGCGGCCCAGGCCCACATCCTGAACCCCCTGGCCATGACCGCGACCACCGCGAGCGGCGAACGAATCACCGCCCTGGCCTTCAACGAGGTCTCGGCCATCCGCTGCTCCCAGCAGTCGGCCGACATCGCCGTGTTCGTCAACGGCCGGGAGCGGCTGAGAAGCCTGGTCTGCGACGGCATCCTGGTCTCCACCCCGGCGGGCAGCACGGCCTACAACCTCTCCGCCCGGGGGCCGATCATCCCGCTCGGCTCCAACGTCCTCGCGCTGACGCCCATCAGCCCGTTCCGGCCCCGCCGCTGGAGCGGCGCGCTGCTCCCGCACTCGGCCGTGGTCGAATTCGAGGTCCGGTCGCCCCGGAAGCGGCCCGTGGGCGTCGCGGCGGACTTCCTGGAGGTGCGCGACGTGGTCCACGTCCTGGTCCGTGAGGACCACTCCAAATCGGCCCGGCTGCTCTTCGCCCCGGGCCATTCCCTGGAAGAACGCGTCTTCAACGAACAGTTCATCGACTGACGCCCCGGAGAACCCCTGATGCGCACGCCCGAACCAGCCCCCCGAAGCGGAGATTTCCGCCTTCTCCCGGCCGTCTTGGCGGGCGGGCTGTTCTCCGTCCTGGGCATGGGCCTGTTCTCTTTCGCGATCCCCCTGATCAGCCTGGACGCGGGGATCGACGGCGCGCGGCTGGGGGGCGCTTTCGCCGCCTGCTACCTGGCCAAGCTCGCTGTCTCGCCCCTGGCCGACAGGGCGGTCGACCGCCACGGCCCGCGGCCGGTCCTGCTCGCCGCCGC
>JAZHDH010000317.1:0-9450 GCA_036584335.1 Pseudodesulfovibrio sp.
TGCCCGGCACGAGCATCAGCGAGAGCGCGCCGATCTGGTCCGGCTCCATGGCGCTGAGGGCGCGGGCGGTGGCCCGGGCGTGGGCCAGGGAACGGTCCACCCCGCCCAGGCCGTTGATCACCGTGACGTTCAGCTTCATCCCGGCCGAGCGGGCGCGCCGCCCCTGGCCCACGATGGCGGCCACGTCCTCGCCCTTGTTCATTTCTGCGAGAATCCGGTCGTCGCCCGACTCCAGCCCCATGTAGACGATGCCCAGCCCGGCCGCGCGCAGGGCTTCGAGTTCGGCGTCGGACTTGCGGGCCAGGGTGCGCGCGCTGGCGTAGACCCCCGTGCGCGTGACCCAGGGCAGGCGGTCGCGGATGTCGGCCAGGATGGCGAGCAGGCGCGCCTGGGGCAGGGCCAGGGCGTCGCCGTCGCACAGGAAGACCCGGCGCTGGCGGCGGCAGTTCCGGGCGGCGAATTCGATGTCGCGCCGGACCACGGCCTCGTCCTTGACGGCGAAGCGCTTGCGCAGGTACGCGCCGCAGAAGGCGCAGCGGTTGTAAGAGCAGCCGAGCGTGACCTGGAGCAGGATGCTGTCCGCCTCGCTGGGCGGCCGGATGATCGTTCCCTGATGGTCCATGCCCCGTGGTAGCAGGCCCGCGCCGGGATGGGAACCGCAAAGGGACCGGGCCGAACGCAATTCTAATTGACCGGGGTGCCTTCCTTTTCTACCAGGATAGAGGGTACTCCGTTCCGTTCCATGTGATTTCCCGCTCCCGAGGAGAGACGAATGACGATCCTGAATTCCGTGCAGAGCCGCTTCATCGCCTTTCTCGTGGCCGTCCTGCTCCTGGCCACCGGCCTGAACATGGCCTACTATCATTTCAGTCTCGGGCGCTTCGCCGACGACAGCACCGCGCGCACCGAGTCCGGCATCTACGACCGGCGCAAGGGCGAGCTGGAGAGCCTGGTCTCGGTGGCCTACACCACGGTGCAGCGGTTCTACGACGAGTCCAGGGACGAGGAAAAGCTCAAGCAGCGCAAGCTGGGCGAACTGAAACAGGTGCTGGACGCGGTCTACAGCCAGGCCCTGCGCTTTTACGAGGAGCACAAGGACGCCATGGACCGGGCCGAACTGGAGCGGGCCGTTGCCGACATGGTGGCCGGGGCGCGCTACGACGGCTCCAACTACGTCTGGATCAACGACCAGGCCCCGACGATGGTCATGCACCCGGTCAACCCGGCGCTCGACGGCCAGGACCTCTCCGGGTACAAGGACCCGGCCGGGACATACCTGTTCAACGAGATGGTCGCGGTGTGCAAAAAGAGCGGCGAGGGCATGGTCGCCTACCAGTGGACCAAGCCGGGCGAGTCCGAGCCCAAGCCCAAGATTTCCTACGTGCGGCTCCTGCCCGGGCTGGGCTGGATATTCGGCACCGGCGCATGGCTGGAGGACATCGAGGCCCGGATGCAGGCCGAGGCCCTGGACGCCATCCGCAAGATGCGCCTGCCCGACGGCGGGTATTTCTGGATCAACGACACCGCGCGGCCCGTGCCGGGCATGGTCATGCATCCCACGTCACCCCAGCTTGACGGCAAGCCGCTGAACGATCCCAAGTACGACTGCGCCACCCTGGTCCAGAACGGCATCGACGCCGCGCCTGAGGCCACGGACGGCAAGACCAACCTGTTTGCCGCCACGGTGGCGGCCACGGCCGGGACCGGCAAGGGATTCATCACCTACCTGTGGCCCAAGCCCCTGCCCGGGGGCGGGGTGACCGAAGGCTCCTTTCCCAAGCTTTCCTGCGTGCAGCGGTTCGAGCCATGGGGCTGGATCATCGGCATGGGCGTGTACATCGACGACATCAGGGAGTCCGTCGACCGCGAGCGGACCTTCTTTGGCGAGCACATCAACGATATCCTGATCCAGACCGCCGGGGGCAGCGTCCTGGCCTCCCTGATCATGGCCGCGCTTTTCATCTGGCTCTTCCGCCGCGACGTGGAAAAGCCGCTGACCCGGCTGACCGCCTTTGCCGAGGCCGTGGACCGGGGCGAACTGGACGCCGCCCTGGACGCGACCTTCATCGGCAAGCTCCAGGAACTGAAGCTGGCCATGGGCTCCATGGCCCGGTCCATCGGGGAGGGGTTGGCCGCATCCCGCAAGAATGCGGCCGAGGCCCGCACCCAGGCGGACAAGTCCGAAGCCACCCTGGGGCGCGTGCAGGAGCATGTGGCCCAGCTCAACGATCTGCTCGACCGCATGAACGCGGTGGCGCAGAAGGCGCGGTCGGTTTCCGAAACCATGGCCGCCAAGGCTGACGACCTGGCCGAGCAGTTCCGCTCGGTGATCCAGGGGGCCGAGGAGCAGCGCAACGCCCTGGGCGAGACCATGTCCGGCATGAACGAGATGCGCGACGTGGTGCTCAACGTGGCCCAGAGCGCGTCCCAGGCGGCCAAAAGCTCGGATACGGCCAGGGGCTCGGCGGCCGAAGGCGCGCGCATCGTGGGCGAGGCGGTGAAGGCCATCACCCGCGTGCGCGAGGACACCGAAGGCCTCAAGCGGAGCATGGCCGACCTGGGGCTCCAGGCCGAGGCCATCGGCAAGGTCATGAACGTGATCAACGACATCGCCGACCAGACCAACCTGCTCGCCCTGAACGCGGCCATCGAGGCCGCCCGGGCGGGCGACGCGGGCCGGGGGTTCGCCGTGGTCGCCGACGAGGTGCGCAAGCTGGCCGAAAAAACCATGGACGCCACGCGTGAAGTTGGCGAAAAGATTCAGGCGATTCAAGGCTCAACCCAGGAAAACATCACCCGGGTCGAAGCCTCGGCCAGCGCCGCCGAAGAGGCGTCCGACAAGGCGAACCTCTCCGGTGAGACCCTGGAGGAGATCGTCACCCTGGTCAGCAACAACGCGGCCGAGGTGTCCTCCATCGCCTCGGCTTCGGAAGAGCAGTCCGCAGCCACCGAACAGATGAGCCGCGGCATCGAAACGGTCAACGACATAGCCGTGCGCACCGTGGCCGAAATGATGCGCTCCACGGAACTGACCGAGGAACTGACGCGATTGGCGGAGGAAACGCAAAAGGTCATCAAGAGCCTCAAGGACTAGCACCGGAAAACGGCCATGCCCGACAACGAAAAACCGACCCGGCACGTCTCCTACGCCTCCCTGGACGAGACCTCGCGCGCCCTGCTCGACGCATCCATGGAATCCGCCCTGGTGGTGGACGCGCAGGGGCACGTGCTGGCCGCCAACGACGTGGCCGCCCGGCGGCTCGGACGGACCTGCGGATCGGAACTGGCCCGGACCAGCCTCTTCGGCCTGCTGCCCGAAGAGTCGGCGGCCACCCATCGGGAGAAGATCGAGGAGGCCATCCGCTCGGCGCGTCCCATGCGCTTCGAGGAGGAGGTGGACGACCGCGTCCTGGTCCACTCCATCGTGCCCGTGCGAAGCCCCTGGGGCGAGGTGACCCGGCTGGCCGTGTACACCGTGGACCTGACCGACCTGCGCCGCACGGACCAGTGGCTGCGCCGCGAGCAGCAGCGCCAGATATTCTTCATGGAATCCCTGCCCGGCATCGTCTACCATCTCTACCCCGACCACACCATCCGTTACGCCAACCGGTACTTCCGCAAGTACTTCGGCCGGCCGGGCGCCCAGTCCTGCAAGGCCATCCTGCAATGCCGGGAGACCGACTGCAACGGCTGCCCGCCCATGGACGCCATGCAGGAGGATCGCGCCGTGGAATGGGACTGGACCGACGCCCAGGGCCGCACCTTTCACCTGCAATGCAGCCCCATGACCGACGCGGCCGGGGAACGGATGATCATGGTCCTGGGCATCGACATCACCGCCCGCAAGAAGGCCGAGGACGCCCTCAAGCTGGCCCACGACAAGATGGAGGACCGCGTCCGCCAACGCACCCGCGAACTGGAAAAGGCCAATGCGGAACTGACCAGCAAGTCCATGCGCCTGGTGTCGGCCATGAAGAAGGCCGACGCCGCCACCCGGGCCAAATCCTACTTCCTGGCGAACATGAGCCATGAGATCCGCACCCCGCTCAACGCGGTGCTCGGCATGGCCGAACTGGCCCTGATGGAAAAGGACGAACCGCAGCGCGAGCGCTACCTGCGGCGGATCACCGAGGCGGGCAACTCCTTGCTCTCGGTCATCAACGACATCCTCGACTTCTCCAAGATCGAGGCGCGCAAGCTGACGCTCGAAGCCATCGGCTTCGAGCTGCGCCCGGTGCTGGATTCGGTCATGGACATGAACCGGCTCCAGACCTCGGCCAAGGGGTTGTCCTTCGATCTCAGCGTGGCCGACGACGTGCCCGATATCCTGGTGGGCGATCCCTCGCGCCTCAAGCAGGTGCTGATCAACCTGCTCTCCAACGCCATCAAGTTCACCGAACGGGGGGGCATCACCCTGTCCGTCACCCGGACCGGCGGCGACGCCCCCGGGGGCGAGGTCGCCCTGAACTTCGCGGTGGCCGATACCGGCATCGGCATCCCCGAAGACAAGCAGCACCTGGTTTTCGAGTCCTTCCTCCAGGCCGATGACACCATCACCCGGAAGCACGGCGGCACCGGCCTCGGGCTGGCCATCTGCAAGCTGCTGGTGGAACTGATGCACGGGCGGATGCACTTCGCCTCCACCGAGGGCGAAGGCTCCACCTTCTCCTTCACCGCCCGCTTTGCCGCGGGCGACGCCGCGGCCCTGCCCAAGGCGGCGTTCGAGGCCTCATCGGACGACTTGCCCCGGCTGAACGTCCTGCTGGCCGACGACAACGCGCTGAACCGGTTCCTGGCCCAAACCCTGCTCACCCAGTACGGCCACTCCGTCACCACCGTGGAAAACGGAGCCCAGGCCCTGGAAGCGGTCAGAGAGCAGCGCTTCGACCTGGTGCTCATGGACGTGCAGATGCCGATCATGGACGGCATCACCGCCACCCGGGCCATCCGCGATCCCAACTCGAGCGCGCTGGACCCGGCCGTGCCCATCGTGGCCATCACCGCCCACGCCCTCAAGGGCGACCGCGAACGGTTCCTTCAGGCGGGCATGAACGACTACATCGCCAAGCCCGTGAACATGGAGGAGTTCTACGCCACCATCTCCCGGGTGGTGAACGGCCGCGACAAACCGGACGCCGAAGCCGCCGCACCGGGCGGCGAAAGAAGCAACCCCGCGCCCTTCGACCGGACCACCGCCCTGGAAATGCTCGGCGGGCGCACCGACCTGATGGCGCGCATGGACGAGATATTTCTGCGCGACGCGCCCCGGGAACTTGCGGAACTGAAGGGAAATCTGGAGAAAAAGGATTGGGACGAAGCCAAACGGCTCGCCCACTCCATCAAGGGCTCGGCCCGGACCATCGGCGCCGTGCGCGTCGGGGCTCAGGCCGAACAGATGGAATTCTTCTGCAAGCAGAAAGATCGCACTTCCATTGATAATAAATTGAAAAACCTTGAACTCGAAATGAAATACGCGCTACAGTTCATCGAGGATGAACTCCGCGCCTGATTTGCGGCACGCCAGCAAAGGAGAGCCACCATGAAAACCATTCTCGTCGTCGACGACGCTCCCATCATACGGGAACTGATCAAATCGGTGCTCGAAACCGAAGGCTTCACCGTGCTCGAAGCCGCAGACGGCGAAGAAGCCGTCCGCATCTGCCGGGACGAACCCGTCGACCTGTCCATTGTCGACATCTTCCTGCCCAAGAAGGGCGGCCTCCAGGTCATGGGCGAGCTGATCAAGTCCGACCGCTCGCACAAGTTCATCGCCATCTCCGGCGGCGAAGCCTTCAACCCCGAAGCCATCGTCGAACTCGCCAAGGTCTTCGATGTCGTCGAGACCTTCACCAAACCCATCGACACCCGCAAGCTTGTCGAAACCGTCAAGAAGGCCCTGGCCGAGTAGAGGGAAATCCCCCGGCCCCCCATCTCCCCCATCCCCATCCTCCCGTCTCCGCCGCACGGGATGGGGCGCGGTGGTTCTTTCCTGGTTCCTGGGGTGTGGAGGCGGCCTTCTCCCGGCGGGACCGGCTCCGCAGCCTCTTGGTCCGATGGGCGAAACGTGCGCGCAACGGCATCGCATCGAATCAACTCGCAGCCGTAATCACCGCGTCAGGAACGTGCGGCCCTCTTCTCGGATGCGTCCCAAGGCCGCCGGAGGCATTCCCCCAATCATATCCTGTCGGCCATGGCCAGGCGGACGCCCATGCCGAGGAACACGGTCCCGGCGGCGCGCTTGATCCAGGTCTTGTAGCGCCCGCCGCCGTTGAAGAGGGCGGCGGCGCGGGCGGCGGCAAAGGCGTAGGCCAGGTTCACGAAGGTGCCGTTGACGGTGAAGATGACGCCCAGGACGAGCAGGGCGAGGGGCTTCTGGGCCGAGTCGGCGGCCACGAACTGGGGCAGGAAGGCGAGGAAGAAGAGGGCGACCTTGGGATTGAGGGCGTTGGTCAGGAATCCCTTGGAGTAAACGGAGCGCATGGATTTCTGGGCCTTGGCCCCGTCGCCGCGCCCGTTGCCGTTGTTTTCGCGCCACATGGCGATGCCGATCCAGACGAGGTAGGCCGCGCCCGCGAACTTGACCACGGTGAAGGCGGTGACCGAGGTGGCGAGGATGGCGGAGAGGCCCAGGGCGGCGGCGGAGACGTGGACGAGGCAGCCGGTGCTGACGCCCAGGGCGGCCAGGGCTCCGGCCTTCCAGCCTCGCGCCGCGCCGGTGCTGACGATGTAGGCGACGTCCTGGCCGGGCGTGATGTTGAGCAGCAGGCCGGAGAGGATGAACAGGGCGAGGTCGTGGATTCCGAACATGGCGGCTCCCGGGATGCAGGCCCGAACGGTCGGGACCGGTTGGTTCAGGACGGGTGCGGACCGCAACTCTGCTGCCGCGCCAGGGTTTTCGGATACACCGGAGCGGGTTGGTTGTCCATGGGGCCATGTCGCTGTGGGTGAGCGGCTTGCTGGCGTTTTTGCCGTCCGGCGCAATGCCCGTTGCAGCGATTCCTGCTCCCGGCAACAGCTATCCGGTTGGTTGCCGGTCCATGGTCCGGTAGTTGATGGCCTCGGCCAGGTGGGCGGCCTGGATGGTGGCCTCGCCGCCGAGGTCCGCGATGGTCCGGGCGATGCGCAGGACGCGGGTGTAGGCCCGGGCCGAGAGGCCGAGCCGCTCCACCGCCGTCTTGAGAAAGGCGTGCTCGGTTTCGTCCAGCTTGCAGAAACGCTCCAGGGCCGAGCCCTCCAGGTCCGCGTTGGTCAGCAGGGGGAGGCCCGAGTAACGCGACTCCTGCACAGCGCGGGCCGCCCCGATGCGGGCGCGCATGGTCGCCGAATCAACGTCGCCGCGCGCCTTCCTGAGGTCCTTGTAGGGCACGGCGGGCACGTCCACCTGGAGGTCGATGCGGTCCAGCAGCGGGCCGGAGATGCGCGAGCGGTACTGCTGCACCGCGCGCGGGGTGCAGGTGCAGGGGTGGTCGCCGTCGGTCAGGTAGCCGCAGGGGCAGGGGTTCATGGCCGCCACCAGCATGATGTCCGCCGGGTACTTGAGCGAGACCAGCGAGCGCGAGATGGAGACCTCGCCGTCCTCCAGCGGCTGGCGCAGGACTTCCAGCACCGGCTTCTTGAACTCCGGCATCTCGTCCAGGAAGAGCACGCCCCGGTGGGCCAGGGAGACCTCGCCCGGCCGGGGATAGCGGCCGCCGCCGATCAGCCCCACGTCCGAGATGGTGTGGTGCGGCGTGCGGAAGGGGCGGGTGACGATCAGGGCGCGGTCCTTGTCCAGCAGTCCGGCCACGGAGTAGATTTTCGTGACTTCCAGCGCCTCCTCGAACCGGAGCGGCGGCAGCACCGTGGGGATGCGCTTGGCGAGCATGGTCTTGCCCGAGCCGGGCGGGCCGATGAAGAGCAGGTTGTGGCCCCCGGCGGCCGCGATCTCGATGGCCCGTTTGGCGTGTTCCTGGCCCTTGACCTCGGCGAAGTCGGCGGAAAACACCGTGCGCTCGTCCCAGAGCGTGCCCACGTCCACGTCGGCCGGGGCCGCCTCCTCCTCGCCGCGCAGCAGCCGGACCACCTGGCCCAGGTCGCGCGCGCCGACGACGGGCAGGTCCTTGACCACGGCGGCCTCGCGTCCGTTGTCCGCCGGGACCACGATGCCCCGCCCGCCGTCGCGCCGGGCGGCCAGGGCCAGGGGCAGCACGCCAGGCACGCCCGTCAGTTCGCCGGTCAGCGACAGCTCGCCCGCCATGTACCACCCCTGCGACTGCTCCGGGGCGAGCACGCCCATGGCCGTGAGGATGCCCACGGCCAGCGGCAGGTCGTAGCCGCTGCCCTCCTTGCGCACGTCGGCCGGGGCCAGGTTCACGGTGATGCGCGCGGGCGGTACCTTGAATCCGCAGTTCTTGAGGGCGGAGAGCACGCGCTCCTTGGCCTCGCGCACCGCGCCCTCGGCCAGGCCGACCATGGTGAAGGCGGGCATGCCGGAGCGGGAGAAGTCGACTTCGAGGCGGACGGTGAAGGCGTCGATGCCCATCAGGGCGGCGCAGGAGACGGTGGCGATCATGGCGAGGTCCGGTTGAGGGTGCTGGGCGAGTTCGGTCTAACCAAAAGATGGTAGAGACTAAACGAAACATGCGGGCCTGTGAAGACCCGCATGTTCGTTCGGCCCCGCGCCGTGGGTGTGCGGCCCGCCGGGCTAGGTTGTCCGGATGGCATCCCGCAGTTCGTCCACGTTGATCTCGCCCCGGATGGTGATGATGCAGTTGTCGCCGACCGTGATGGTCGTGGTGCCGTCGCCGGTGTAGCTGATGACCATCTCGTCGAGGTCCATCCCCTTGAGCAGGATGATGTCCTCCGCAGGGTCGAAGTCGGTGATGGTGCCCTGGGCGCCCTCCGCGAACACGAAGACGTCGTTTCCGGAGCCGCCGTCGAGGATGTTCTCGTGGCCGTCGTTCGCGTTGTAGAATCCGGCTTCGAGGGTGTCGTCGCCTTCGCCGCCGTAGAGATGGTCCGGCCCGGCCCCGCCGTGGATGTAGTCGTCGCCTTCGCCGCCGTGGAGGGTGTCGCCGTTGTCGCCCACGCTCCAGTCGTCGCCGCCGTAGAGGGTGTCGTCGCCGTCGCCGCCGTGGATCAGGTCGTCGTTGTCGCCGCCGCTGAGGTAGTCGTCGCCTTCGCCGCCGCGCAGGGTGTCTTCGCCGGACCCGCCGTACAGGCGGTCGTCGCCCTCGTCGCCGTCCATCGCGTCGCTGCCGGAGCCGCCCGAAAGCGTGTCGTCGCCTTCGCCGCCGGACATGCTGTCGTCGCCCATGCCGCCGTCGAGCTTGTCGTCGCCGGAGCCGCCGGACATCTCGTCTTCGCCGGAGCCGCCCCTGAGGGTGTCGTCGCCGCTGCCGCCGTACAGGGTGTCCTCGCCCATGCCGCCGTCGAGGCTGTCGTCGTCCTCGCCGCCGGACATCCAGTCTT
>JAZHDH010000318.1:0-9422 GCA_036584335.1 Pseudodesulfovibrio sp.
CCGCCGTGGGCCAGCTCGAACTTGCCCAGCTTGCGCCTGACGGCCCCGGTGAACGCGCCCTTTTCGTGGCCGAACAGTTCGCTTTCGACCAGGGTGTCGGGCATGGCGCCGCAGTGCACGCTGATGAAGGGCATGTCCTTGCGGTTGCTGTGGGCGTGGATCAGCTTGGCGATCAGGCTCTTGCCCGTGCCGGTCTCGCCGGTCAGGAGCACGGTGGTCCGGGTCCCGGCCACCTGGCGGATCTTGAGGAACACGTCGCGCATGGCCTTGCTGCGCGTGTCCACGTAGTCCAGGGAATCCTCGTTCCAGAACTGGCCGCGCAGGTAGTCCAGCTCCGACTGGAGCACGTCGGACACGCGGACCTTCTCCACGATGAGGTCCAGTTCCTTCTTCTGGATGGGGTGGGTCAGGTAGTCGAAGGCCCCGGCCTTGACCGCATCCACGGCCATGCCGGTCTGCTGTTCCTCGGCCATGACCACGATGGCGGCGGACGGGTAGTGGTGCCACAGCCCCGCCAGCCCCTTGCTCACCGAGGCGTCGGACCCGAGCAGCGACTCCACGTCCACGAACAGGGTGTCCACGTCCCGGTCGTCGCCCGGGTCGGCGGGCAGGGACCCGGTGCTGGTTTCTATCTTGCCGTCCTGTTCCAGCAGGTCGCTGATGGTTTCGGACCGCTGCCCGTTGCGCGTGATGATGACCACTTTCCGCATGGGAAACCCCTCTCACCGGCATAATTACTGCCTGGCGGCCGAAGTCACAACCGAAATCTGGCGGCCTAGTAGGCGAAGGGGCGATCCGGCCTGACCTCCAGGATGAAGGGCACGCCCTCGGGCACGGTCTCGTCCACGGCCCGGGCATCGATCACGAAGCGGTCGCTGCGCGCCGTGGACAGGGAGCCGGGCACCTGCGGAGCCCGGCCGGGCAGCACCGCTTCCTCTCGCAGCTCGCCCAGCACGCGGACCCAGGTCCCCGTCGGGTAGTCGGCCGGATCGTCCACCTTGACCAAGGCGACCACGCCCACGGCGTCGGCGAAGCAGCAGAAGACGTAGAGGCGGCCCACGGCGACGTATCCCTCGCGGTCCAGGTCCGGCGCGCGCAGCACCGCGCCCTGCACGGCGAACAGGTCGCCCGGTCCGGCCAGCCCGCCGTCCTCGGCCGCCAGCAGCTCGGCCAGGTTGATGCGGATGTAGGTCCGCCCGTCCAGGGTCTCGGTGGGGCGCACTTCGGGCAGGTCGTCGTAGGTCCGGGTCAGGCTGCCCGGGGCGTAATCCCCGGAGGACGACGCGAAGGAGAAGGCGTCGGGTCCGGCATAGGCGGCCAGGGCCAGGCCGGAGAACAGGGCCAGGGCCAGGACTTCGCCGATGCCGCCCCGCCGCTCCCGGTTGGCCAGATGGGCGAGGCCGAGCGCGCCGATGAGCGCGCCTGCGGCCAGGGTCAGCCAGGCGTAGCGCGGGTTGAGCAACTGCCAGTAGACGGACGAGCGCGAGAGCGCGACCATGTATGCGCCCAGGCCCGCCAGCAGCGCGCCTTCCATGACCCGCAGGAGCGCGCCCATGCTACAGCCCCCCCAGGGCCAGGATCAGGCTGGCGGCGTAGACCGAGACCACGGGCGCCAGGACCAGGGCCAGGGCCATGCGCCGGTTGAACACGGCGAAGAAGAGCGGGATGAGCTTGAGATCGACCATGGGTCCCACGGCCATGAAGGCCACCTTGGCCATGGTCGGGAAGTTGCCGAAGGACGCGGCCACGAAGGCGTCGGCCTCGGAGCAGACAGAGAGCAGTATGGCCAGGAGCATCAGCCCGGCCACGGCCAGCCACGGGCTCCCGGCGAAGGCGGCCAGGACGTCGGGCGGCAGGAAGGTCTTGAAGGCGGCGGCCACCACCCCGCCGAAGACCAGGAAGCGGGCCATGGAAAGGAACTCGGACGCGGTGTGGAAGAGTACGGCCAGGAACTTGTTTTCGTGGCCCGAATGGCAGCCGCAGGCGCAGGTCGGCCCGTGCCCGTGATCGTGGTCATGGGCCACGGCGTCCTCGGCCTCGGAGAACTTCTTGAGGTCCACGGGCCGCTGGCGCAGGACCATGGAGGGCGCGGCGTCCTCCAGAACCAGGCCGAGGGCCACGGCCGGGATGAGCACCAGCAGGAGGCGCAGCCCGGTGATCTTGAGGTCGCCCTGGAAGGCGAACAGGGTGGAGCCGATGACCACCGGGTTCACCACGGGCGCGGCCATCATGTAGGGAATGGCCGCGCGCGGCGGCACGTTCTTGAGCAGCAGCCGCCGGGCCACAGGCACGATGCCGCACTCGCAGGTGGGCAGGACCAGCCCGGCCAGCACGCCTGCGGCCACCTGGCCCCCGGCGCTCTTCGGGATGTACCGGAGCAGGGTCTCCTCGGAGACCAGGACCTCGATCAGCGCGCCGATCAGGGAGCCGAGCAGCAGGAACGGGGCCGCCTCCAGCACGATGGAGGTGGCGGCGGTGGCGAAGATGACGAGGTCCTGCATGGCTCTTGGCGGGTTGGGGGTGAAAGGAACCCGCCGACCCTAGCGCATAAGGGGCGGCGGGACAATGCTCCGCGCCCGGATCAGGCCGGTTTGCCGAACAGCCGCTTGAGCCGCTGCTGGGCCGCGTCGAGGTACATGTAGTAGACCGGGGTGAAGTACAGGGTGAGCAGCTGCGAGACCACCAGGCCGCCGACCACGGCCAGGCCCAGCGGCCGCCGCGCCTCCGCGCCCGCGCCGATGCCCAGCGCGATGGGCAGGGTGCCCATCAGCGCGGCCATGGTCGTCATCATGATCGGCCGGAACCGGATCAGCGCGCCTTCGCGGATGGCCCTGGCCGCCTCGACGGCCTGCACGCGCTGGGTCTCCACCGCGAAATCGATCATCATGATCGCGTTCTTCTTGACGATGCCGATGAGCATGATCACGCCGACGAAGCCGTAGATGTTCAGGTCGAGCCGAAACAGCATCAGCGTGGCCAGCGCGCCCACGCCCGCGCTGGGCAGGCCCGAGAGGATGGTCAGCGGGTGGACGAAGCTTTCGTAGAGCACGCCCAGCACCAGGTAGATGACCAGGATGGCCATGGCCAGCAGCAGCCACAGGCCGCGCATGGAGTCCTGGAAGGCCTGGGCCTCGCCCTGGAACCCGGTGCTGACCGAGGCGGGCACCACCTCGGCGGACAGGGCCTCCACCTCGGCCACGGCCGAGCCGAGCGAGGTGCCCGGCGGCAGGTTGAACGAGATGGTGGCCGAGGGCAGCTGGCCCGAGTGGTTGATGGACAGCGGACCCACGCCGAGGTCCCAGCGGGCCAGGGCTTCCAGCCGGACGAGCTTGCCCGACTGCGTGCGCACCGAGAGCATGGCCAGGGCGGCCGGGTTGGCCTGGTACTGCGGGGCCAGCTCCATGACCACGTCGTAGGTGTCCGTGGGTGCGTAGATGCTCGATATCTTGCGGTTGCCGAAGGACGTGGAGAGGGCGTCCTCCACCTGGTAGGCCGAGACCCCCAGGGCGGACGCCTTGTCGCGGTCGATGCGGATGTTCAGCTCGGGGTTCTTGAACTCCATGTCCGAGGTCACGTCCTGAAGCATGGGCAGTTCGGCCATCCTCTTTTCCATTTCGGCGGCCACGCCGAAAAGCTCCCCGGTATCCGGGCTCTGGAGGGTGTACTGGTACTGGCCCTTGGAGCTGCGGCCGCCGATGCGGATGGACGGCGGGTTCGAGATGTAGGTCCGGATGCCCGGCACCTGCGAGAGCTTGCCGCGCAGCCGTTGCATGACCATGTCGGCGGGTTCGCGCTCGGCCATGGGCTTGAGGTCGAGCATCAACCGGCCCGAATTGCCGCCCCGGTTGGGTCCGCCGCCGCCGACCACGGACATGTAGCCTTCCACCGCCGGGTCCTCGGCCGCGATGGCGGCCAGCGCCTTCTGGCGCTCGACCATGGTGGCGAAGGGCACGCCCTGCTCGGCCTCGGTGGTGGCCATCAGCCGCCCGGTGTCCTCGCTGGGCAAAAAGCCCTTGGGAATGGCCCGGAAAAGGACCACGGTCAGCCCCAGGATCAGGAAGGAGGCGAGCATGGTCAGCCGGTGGTGGCGGAGGGTCCAGTCCAGGGTGCGCGCGTAGAGGTTCCGCAGGGACTCGAACCCGTTCTCGAACAGGATGAAGAGGCGGCCGTGGCGTTCTCCGCCCGCCTGGTGTCGGTGCAGGATCAGGTTGCAGAGCATGGGGGTGAGCGTCAGCGAGACCAGGCCCGAGATGAGGATGGAGGCGCAGATGGTGACCGCGAATTCGTGGAACAGGCGGCCGACGATGCCGCCCATGAAGAGTACGGGCAGGAACACGGCGGCCAGCGAGATGGTCATGGAGATGATGGTGAAGGCGATCTCGCGCGAGCCGTCGAGTACGGCCTCGATCCGGGTCTTGCCCATCTCGGTGTGCCGGACGATGTTTTCGAGCATGACGATGGCGTCGTCCACCACGAAGCCCACGGACAGGGTCAGGGCCATGAGCGTGATGTTGTTCAGGCTGAACCCGTAGAGGTACATGACGGCGAAGGTGCCGATGACCGACATGGGCAGGGCCAGGCTCGGGATGATCGTGGCCGAGAGCTTGCGCAGGAAAAGGAAGATGACCGTGATCACCAGGAAGACGGTGAGCAGCAGGGTGAACTGCACGTCCTCCACCGAGTCCTTGATGGACTCGGAGCGGTCGTAGAGTACGTCGAGCTTCACGGCGGCGGGCAGTTGCGCCTGGAAGGTGGGCAGCAGGGCGCGCACCGCGTCCACCACGTCCACGGTGTTGGTGCCGGGCTGGCGCTGGATGGCCAGGACCATGCCGGGGGTGCCGTTGTACCAGTTGCGGCGGCGGGTCTGCTCCACGGAATCGAGTACGTCGGCCACGTCGGCCAGGCGCACGGGCGACCCGTTGCGCCAGGACACCACCAGCGGCTTGTAGTCGGCCGCGTTCATCAGCTTGCCGTTGGAGCGGACGATGTATTCGCGCGCCGGGCCGGCCACGGTGCCCACGGGCAGGTTGACGTTGCCCTTGCGCACGGCCTCGGCCACCTCGTCCACGCCCAGCTCCATGGAGGCCAGCCGCTCGGGGTCGAGCTGGATGCGCACCGCGTATTTCTGGGAGCCGTAGACCTGGACCTGGGCCACGCCGCCGACCATGGAGATGCGCTGGGCCATGAAGTTCTCGGCGTACTCGTTGACGTCGGAGAGGCGCATGGTGGGCGAGGACAGGGCCAGGTAGAGGATGGGCGAGTCCGCCGGGTTGACCTTGCGGAAGCTCGGGGTCGAGGTCATGTCGTCGGGCAGGTTGCGCAGGGCCGTGGTGATGGCCGACTGCACGTCGAGCGCCGCGTCGTCGATGTTGCGCTCCAGGTTGAACTGGAGCGTGATCCGGGTGGTGCCCAGGTTGCTGACCGAGGTCATGGAGTCGAGCCC
Source organism: Pseudodesulfovibrio sp. (assembly GCA_036584335.1). Taxonomy (GTDB): domain Bacteria; phylum Desulfobacterota; class Desulfovibrionia; order Desulfovibrionales; family Desulfovibrionaceae; genus Pseudodesulfovibrio. The sequence goes on from JAZHDH010000318.1 coordinate 5,444, forward strand.
GGCGATGGTCGAGAACTGCTTTTCCAGCGGGGTGGCCACGGAGGAGGCCATGGTTTCGGGGTTCGCGCCCGAGAGCTGGGCCTGGACCTCGATGGTCGGGAAATCCACGCTGGGCAGGTCGCTCACCGGCAGCCGGTTGTAGGCCATGATGCCGAAAACCAGGATCGCGGCCATGACCAGGGTGGTCATGACCGGACGGCGGACGAAGAGGGCGGACGGGTTCATTGCGCCTGTTCTCCGGCTGCGGCCGGGGCCGGCTTCTCCGGTCCCTTCTTGATGCTCACCCTGGCGCCGGGGCTCAGGCCCACCTGGCCGTCCAGCACCACCAGCTCGCCCGCCTGCACGCCCGAGGCGATGACGGTCTGCTGGCCCAGGATCTGGGCGGTTTTGACGTTGCGGGGCTCGGCTGTACCCGTGGCGGCGTCGGCGTCGGGCCTGATGACGTAGACGTAGGCCCCCTCCAGCCCCTGCATCACGGCCTTGGTAGGCGCCAGCAGCGCGCCCTGAAGGGTGCGCAGGGTGAGCTGCACCCGGGCGAACTGGCCGGGCCAGAACCGGTTGTCGTCGTTGGGATAGGCCGCGATCAGCCGGATGGTGCCCGTGGTCGTGTCCACGGCATTGTCCACGGCCGCCAGGTCGGCCTCGGCGGCGTCCTCGGAGCCCGTGGGCGCGACCTGGACGCGCATGGCCCCCTTGGCCAGCTGGGTCATGATCTCGCCCAGGTAGCGCTCGGCCAGGGAAAAGGAGACGTTGATCGGCCGGATCTGGTTGATGACGCACAGGGTGCGGTCGTCATTGGCCTTGATCACGTTGCCCACGTTGACCTGGACGATGCCCACCCGGCCGGGGATGGGCGCGGTGATGGAGGCGTATTCGCGGTCCAGCCGGGCCTTTTCCAGGGCGGCTTCGCCCAGGCGGATGGTGTTTTCCAGGGAGACGGCCTCGGCATAGGTGTTGTCGTACTGCTCCTGGGCGACCACGTTCATGTCGCGCAGCTTGGAGTAGCGGCGCAGGTCCTCGCGGGCCTTGTTCAGGTGGGCGCGGTCGCGGTCGAGCTCGGCCTGGGCCTCCATGATGGCCAGGTCGAAGGGCCGGGCGTCGATGCGGAAGAGCAGGTCGCCCTTCCGGACGTCCTGCCCGTTCTGCACGAGTTGCTCCACGATGATCCCGCCCACGCGGGACTTTATCTCCACCGAGGCGAGGGGGGTGACGTTGCCCACGGCGCTCAGGGTGTAGGGGACGTCCTTGCGCTCCACCGCGCCGACCGTCACCGGCACGGTCCTGTCGCGCTTGGTCTGGGCCTTTTCGGAGCCGCAGGCGGCGAGGAGGGAGAGGGACAGGAAAAGGGCCGCCAGAGCGGCCGGAACGGTTCGGGTTATGATCATTGATGAATCCTGGCGCGGGCTGCTGAAGGGTGGGGAGGGGCGAAGGGCGTGCGGGAGGGCGGGCCGGAGGGGCCGGGGACGGCTGATGGCCGGGTGCGACGCGGTGTCCGGGGCATGCGCCCTCCTGAAAGCGGCCCGGGAGCTCTTCGGGGGGAGCCGGGCCGCTGCGTTCGTTGCGAGATGGGGTCCGCCGGGAAAAACCTTTGCGATAGTCCGGGAAAGCGGGGCGGCTGTCAAGATGTCCCGCTGTTTCCCGTGTTGCGGGGGCCGCCGCGCCGGGCGGGAAAACAAGGGCGGCCGGCAAGGCCTTGGGCAGAATGGACGGCGGGTGTCGAAGGTCGGGCGGGGCATGGCCATCCGACATTCCGGTGCCGGCCCGGGTCCCGGGCTACGGGATGCGCCTCTCCCCTCCCCTGCCTTCGCTCAACCGGCAGAGGAGCCGCGCCATCCAGGGACTGACCAGGACCACGGTGAACAGGCGCACGGTCTGAAGGCACAGGACGAACGGGACGTCGCACCGGCTGCTCAGGGCGATGGCGATGACCGTGTCCAGGCCGCCGGGGCTGGTGGCCAGGTAGGCGGTCAGCCAGTCCGTGCCCGCGAAGGCGGCCAGCATCCAGGCCGCGCCGCAGCAGAGCAGGATCAGCCCGGCCACCCCGGCCAGGATCTGGGGAACGGCCCGCAGGGCGTAACGGACCATGGGGCCGGTGAAGCGCAGTCCGATGTACCATCCCAGGAAGAAATAGACGGCGGTGATCAGCCAGCCGGGCAGGGTCAGCCGGATCAGGCCCGTGGCGTTGCACAGCACGCCGAGTCCCAGGGGAACCAGGAGCGGGGCCGAGGGGAAGCGCAGCCGACGCGCCAAGGCCGAACCCGCCGCCACCAGGAGCAGGGTCCCGGCCACCGGGAGCAGGGGCGCGTCGAATCCGAGGTCCCATCCGCCCGGGCCGGTGGCCCCCTCCTGCCCGAGCAGCAGGTGGGACACGCCCGAGGCCGTGATCACCACCACGAACAGCCGCAGGTACTGCATGAAGGCGACCATGCGGATGTCCGCGCCGTGGGCTTCGGCCAGGGCGGTCATGACCGTGGCCCCGCCGGGGGACGAACCCCAGGCCGCAGTGGAGCCGGGCAGGGTGCCGAGCAGCATGACCAGCAGCCCCATCAGCGCGCCGGACAGGACGATGGTGGCGATGGCCAGGACCATCACCGGCCAGTCGTGGGCGAAGGTCGCCAGCACCGAGGGGGTGACGGACCGGGCCACCAGGGTGCCGAGTACGCCCTGGGCGAAGAGGAAGGCCCCGCGCGGAACCTCCAGCCGCGCGCCGCGCAGGGCGAAGGCCACGGCCGCGACCATGGGGCCGAGCAGGGCGGCGGCGGGCAGGGCGGCCAGGTGCAGCAGCGCGGTGAGCAGGGCCGAGGCCAGGGCCAGGGCGGCCCACAGGCCGATTCGGACGGGAAGAGCGTGCATTTCGGAGTCTCGGTCTGGGCCGCACCGGCGCGACGTGGGCAGCATCCTACGGTTCCATGTCCGGGAAGTACAGCACGGAAGCGCGCCTACACGTCGGCCGGATTGCGCTTCTTGTCCAGTTCGATGAGCAGGGAGACGCCCGCGCCGCAGGCCAGGACCTTGGCCCAGTCCAGCCAGCCCACCGGGGCGCTGGAGAACAGGGCGTGCATGAACGGCGCGTAGGTGAAGACCAGCTGGAGCGCCATCATCAGGACGAAGCCGCCCACCACCCACGGGTTGGTCCACAGCCCCAGCGCGAAGGGGGACCGCCGGAACGACCGGGCGTTGAACAGGTAGAAGGCCTCGACCACCACGAAGACGTTCACGGCCATGGTCCGCGCCTTTTCCACGGACGCGCCGCCCAGGATCTCCCACTTGAACAGGCCGAAGGCGCAGACCAGCAGGGCCAGGCTGACCAGCGTCACCCGGCGCAGGATGGCCCGGTCCAGAATCGGCTGGTCCGGCCGCCGGGGCGGACGGTCCATGATCCCGGGCTCGCGGGGCTCGAAGGCGAGCATCATGCCCAGGCACCCGGCCGTGGTCATGTTGATCCACAGAATCTGCACCGGCAGGATGGGCAGGGTGGCCCCGAAGAGGATGGCCGCCAGGATGACCAGCCCCTCCCCCGCGTTGGTCGGCAGGGTCCAGGCGATGAACTTGACCAGGTTGGCGTAGACCGCGCGGCCTTCCTCCACGGCGGCGGCCAGGGTGGCGAAGTTGTCGTCGGTCAGGATCATGTCCGCCGCGTCCTTGGCCGCCTCGGTGCCGGTGACGCCCATGGCCACGCCGATGTCCGCCTGCTTGAGCGCGGGCGCGTCGTTCACGCCGTCGCCGGTCATGGCGCAGACCTCGCCGCGCCGTTGCAGGGCCGTGACCAGCCGGAGCTTCTGCTCCGGCGAGACGCGGGCGAAGACCGCGACGGCGGCCGCGCGTTCGGGCAGGTCGGCGTCGTCGATGCGCGCCAGCTCCGCACCGGTCAGCACCGGGCAGTCGTCGCCCGGCCCGCAGTCGCCGCCGCGCAGCCCCAGGCGCAGGCCGATGGCCTGGGCGGTCGCGGCGTGGTCGCCGGTGATCATCTTGACCTTGA
>JAZHDH010000319.1:0-9399 GCA_036584335.1 Pseudodesulfovibrio sp.
GGCTTTCGGGCAGGTTGCGGGTCAGGGTGTGGGCCAGGATCTTGCCGTGCTGGTCTTCGATGAAGACGTAGGCGATGAGCTCCTTGCGCTGGCGGATGCGCGTCTCGTCGAAGATGAGACTGAGCAGTTGGGGGATGTTGTTGTCCAGGATGTAGGAGCCGCCGCGCTCGGCCACGGAGTGGGCGATGGCGTAGCCGCGCATCTCCAGTTCGTGGGTCAGGGAGTTGACCAGGATGTAGCGCGAGATGAGCGCGATGGCCACGCTGATGAACAGCACGGCCGCCAGCATGGAGAACAGGAGCTTCTCGCGCAGGCCGATGCGGCCGATGCGGGCGGCGATGCGGGCGCTGCGGTTCACTGGCGGGCCTCCAGTTCCTGCTTCAGCTCCTGCCAGTCCTTGAAGGCCGCGAATCTGCCTTCCCGCAGCCGGGTGAAGTAGATGGCGTCCAGCCCCTGCCGGTCGTGCGGGCCGTAAGTGATGGTCAGCCCGGGGCCGAGCTGGAAGTCGCGGATGGACTCGATGGCGTCCACCAGTTTCTCGCGCGTCAGGTCGCGGCCCGCCCGCTTCAGCCCCTCGACCATGATCCGGGCGTTGAGGAATCCCTCCAGCCCGACGAAGCTCGGCGTGTCCTCGGGGAAATACTCGGCCAGCAGCCGGACGTACTGGGACGCGGCGGACGCTTCGTCGCCGTCGGCCACGGGCGGGGGCATGACCTGGGACATGAGCACCATGGCGTCGCGGCTGTCGGTCAGCCGGCGGGCCAGTTCTTCGGCTCCGACGAAGGATACGGTGTAGAAGACCGGGTCGTAGTGCCGTTCGCGGGCCAGGTTGATGAACCGCGCGCAGGCGTCGTAAGTGCCGATCATGACCACGGCCTGGGCTCCGGAACGGCGTATTTTCTCCAGCCCTTCGGCCACGTTGCGGGTGGCGCGGATGTAGGAGCCGCGCCCGACGGGCTCGAGGTTGAATTCCTTGAGCGCCAGTTCGGTGCCGATCAGCCCGTCGAAGCCGTAGGCGTCGTACTGGTAGAAGACCGCGATCTTGCGCAAGCCGAGGTCGCGCACCAGGTGGCTCACCGCCGCCTTGGTCTCCTGGTAGTAGGAGGCCCGGATGTTGATGACGTAGTGGTTGAAGGGTTGGCGCAGGGCGTTGGCGCCGGTGAACATGCCCACCAGCGGGATGCGCGCGTCCTCGACCAGGGTCAGGACCTTGATGGTGGTCGGGGTGCCCACGTAGCAGAACAGGGCGAGGACGTCGTTGTCGATGATGAAGCGCTGGGTGTTGGCCAGGCAGCGGGGCGGGTCGTAGGAATCGTCCAGGACCGAGAGGGAAATCTTGCGGCCGTGCACGCCGCCGGTTTCGTTGACGTGGCGGATGTACGCCTTGGCTCCGCGCAGGGTCTGGGTGCCGAGGTATCCGGCGTGGCCGGTCAGGGGCAGGGAGGAACCCAGGCGGATTTCCGTGTCGCTCACCCCGGGGACGTGGCTGGGCACGGCCTCGGACTGGTCGCGGCTCTCGCACCCGCCCGCCAGCAGTGCCAGGAAGAGCAGAAAGCATATCCAGGGGCGGTAGCGCAAATCGGTCTCCGGTCCAGGGTTGAGGGCAACACTTTTACCTTTACGATTTTGCTGGTGAAATGACAAGCATTCCCTTCTTTTGCCGAATCGGCACCAGCGGGGCGGAAAAAGGCCCCGGCGCATGGCGTACGCCGGGGCCGGTTACTCCGTGCGCCCTACGCTACGGAGGTGTTCCCCACATATCCGTCCACGACGCCCGGCGCGGCGCGTGGGCGCGCCGGGCTTCTGCAGGTTCGCCTAGCTGCGCATCCGCTTCACCGGGCTGCCCAGCCTGGCCAGGAACTGCTTCCGGGTCATGGGGCCGCGCCGGACCGGGGTCGCGTCGGCGGACAGGTACTCGAAGTAGCTGGCCGTGTCGGTCTTGGCCAGGTAGATGACGCGCACCGAATCGGAGTCCACCAGTTCCGCGTCCGGGTAGGTCTCCTGGACCTCGGCCAGCCGCCTTTCGGCCAGGGCGAGCATGTCCTCGCGGTCGCCGAAGTTCATGGCCCCGGTGGGGCAGCTCTGGACGCAGGCGGGCAGCATGCCCATCTTCACGCGGTCGTTGCACATGTCGCACTTGACGACCTGGCCGGTCTCCTTGTTCACCCGCGGGATGTTGTACGGGCAGGACGCGGCGAACAGGTCCTTGTCGGGCTCCTTGGCGGTCAGCGCGGTGTAGATCACGGCGCCGGTCTCCTGGTCGTGGATGATGGCTCCGGGCACGGTCATGGCGTCCAGGCACGGCGGTTCCACGCAATGGCGGCACTGTTCGGGAAAGAACAGCCAGTCCACGCCGGTCTCGGTCTCCACCTCGTTGAACCGGACCACCTTGAGGGTGACCCCGGAGAGGTCCTTGGGGTTCTGGTGCGATCCCCAGTTCTCGGTCGGTTCGGCCGGGAGCTTTTTCCATTGCTTGCAAGCGATCTGGCAGCCACGGCACGCCGTACAGCGGGTCAGGTCGATGAAGAAGGTCTTGCCCATGTCTTCCTCCTTTACGCCTTGACGACGTTGACCATGAAGGCCTTGGTTTCGGGGATGCCGGTGTTCGGATCGCCCACCGACGGGGTCAGGATGTTGGCCGAGTCGCCGCCGTCCTTCGGCCAGGTCCAGCCGAAGTGCCAGGGCAGGCCCACCTGATGGACTTCCACGCCTTCGACCATGAACGGCTTGATCCGCTTGGTGACGATGGCGATGGCCCAGATGGCGCCGCGCAGGGACTGCACGCGGACCCTTTCGCCGTTCTCGAAGCCGCGGAGCTTGGCCAGCTCCTCGCTCATCTCGACGAACACCTGCGGCTCGGCCTCCACCAGCCACGGGCAGTTGCGGGTCATGAGGCCGGTCTGCCAGTGCTCGGCCACACGGTAGGTGGAACCGATCAGCGGGAAGCGCGGGTCGCACACGGCCTTTTCCTCGTCCGGGAAGTTCATGGCCGTGGGGTTGTGCAGGGTGGACGAGAACGGATGCCTGTTCACCGGGCACTCCAGCGGCTCGTAGTATTCCGGCAGCGGGCCGTCCACGCGGCCGGGTCCGAAGAGCTGGCCGAAGCCGTGCTTGCGCATGATGAAGGCGTGCTTGGCGCCGGGAGCCCAGCCGCCGTCGGGCACGTCGCCCACCCATTTGCCGGTGACGGCGTTCCACTCGATGACCGCCTTTTCCGGGTTCCAGGGCCTGCCCTGGTTGTCGACGGAGGCGCGGTTGTACAGGATGCGGCGGTTGACCGGCCAGCACCAGGAGAAGTTCGGGAAGAGCCCGATCTTTGCCTGTTCCGGCGTCTGGTCCAGGCTGCGGCGCGCGGCCATGTTGCCCTTGTCGGTGTAGGAGTTGCAGTACAGCCAGTTGCCCGAGGCGGTGGAGCCGTCGTCCTGCAGGAAGGCGAAGCTCGGCACCTGCTGGCCCTTCTTGTACAGCGTGTCCTTGATGGTCACGTCGCGGGTGAAGTGGCCGTTGATCAGCCTGGCCGTCTTGTGCGGGTCGAAGACGCCGTTCGTGGCGATGGCGTCCCAGGTCAGCCGGTTGATGGGCTCGGGGTGGACGCCGCCTTCCTTCTTGTAGAGGCGGCGGATTTCCTCCATCAGCTCGTAGATCAGGTCGCCGTCGGGCTTCTGCCCGTTGGGGGCGTCGGGGCCTTTGTAGCGCCATTGCATCCAGCGGCCGGAGTTGGAGATGGACCCTTCCTTCTCGATGGACACGGCGCAGGGCAGGAAGAAGACCTCGGTCTTGATGGACGCGGGGTCCATGTCCGGGCCTTCCCAGAACCAGCCGGTCTCGTTGGGGAAGATGTTGACGTTGACCAGCCAGTCGAGCTTGGTCAGGGCGCGGCGGGTCTTGTTCGCGTTGGCCCCGGAGCAGGCCGGGTTCATGCCCCAGGCGAAGAGGCCCTTGAACTGGCCGTCGTCCATCTTGTCGAAGATGGGCAGCCAGGAGTAGTCGCTGGCCTTGCCCGAGTCGAGGCGGGGCAGGTAGCCGTAGGCGGTCGCCGGATCGTCGTCCTGCCACATGGCCTTGAGCAGCGAAGCGGAGTACTTCGGGAAGTTCTGCCACCAGTTGGCCGACTCGGGGTCGTTGGAGACCGGGGTGTTGGCCTTGTTGTAGTCCGCCAGGGTGGGCTGGGACGCCTTGGGCGTGCTCAGGTAGCCGGGCAGGATGTGGTAGAGCAGGCAGTGGTCCGTGGAGCCCTGGACGTTGGACTCGCCGCGCAGGGCGTTGACGCCGCCGCCGGCGATGCCGATGTTGCCCAGCAGCAGCTGGATCATGGCCATGGTGCGGATGTTCTGCACGCCCACGGTGTGCTGGGTCCAGCCCATGGCGTACATGATGGTGCCCGCCTTGTCGCGCCTGCCCGTGGCGGCGTAGGTCTCGTACAGCCGGATCAGGTCGTCCTTGGGCATGCCGGAGATGGACGAGACCTTGTCCAGGCCGTAGCGCTCGTAGTGCTTCTTCAGCAGCTGGTACACGCAACGCGGGTCCTTGAGGCTCGGGTCCTTTTTCGGATTGCCCTGTTCGTCCGTGGCGAAGGCCCAGGTGGAGGTGTCGTAGGACCGGGTGGCCGGGTCGTAGCCCGAGAACACGCCGTCGTTGAAGGCGAACTTGTCGCCGACGATGAACGAGGCGTTGGTGTAGTCGACCACGTAGTCCTTGAAGATCAGGTCGTTGTCCAGAATGTACTTGATCATGCCGCCGAGCACGGCGATGTCCGAGCCCGAGCGGATGGCCGCATAGATGTCGGCCTTGGCCGAGGTCCTGGTGAAGCGGGGGTCGACGTGGATCAGGGTCGCGCCCCTTTCCTGCGCCTTGGTCACCCACTTGAAGGAGATGGGGTGGTTTTCGGCAGCGTTGCTGCCCATGATCAGAATGCAATCACTGTTCTGGAGGTCGATCCAGTGATTGGTCATCGCGCCGCGTCCGAACGACTCTGCCAGAGCCGCAACAGTCGCGCTGTGTCAGATGCGGGCCTGGTGCTCCACGTAGACCAGGCCGAGGCTGCGGAGCATGGTCTGGTAGGCCCAGCACTCCTCGTTGTCCAGGGCCGCCGAGCCCAGGGAGGCGATGGTGTCGCAGCGGTTGACGGTCTGACCCTTGGCGTTGACCCTGGTGAAGGCCGAGTCGCGGGTGTCCTTGACCCTGCGGGCGATCTGCTCCAAGGCCCAGGTCAGGGAGACCTTCTTGAACTTGTCGGAATAGGGGGCGCGGTAGAGCGCGGAGTCCGGGCGGCGGTCATTTTCGGCCAGCTGCCAGATGGACGCGCCCTTGGCGCACAGCGCGCCCTGGTTGATCGGGTGGTCCGGGTCGCCCTCGACGTTGACGGCCCTGTGGTTCTTGAGGGACGTGTTCACGAGCAGGCCGCATCCCACCGCGCAGTAGCAGCAGATGGACGTGGTCTGGCGGCTCCACTGCGGAGACATGGCCGCCGCCCGGTCGACCGCAGTCGCCTTGGGCGTGCAGCCGAGCCCGAGCCCGCCGAAAGCCGTGGTGGCGGCGACGGCGGCGGAGAGCTTGAGAAAGTTCCTTCGATTGGTGTGCATTCGACCTCCTGGGGTTGGGGCGCGTCAGCGCCCGCGGATCTCGCGGCCCTGCGCCACGAGGCGTTGATAGCCGCCGCAGGGGCGGACGGGTGCGGAAACCGGGAACGGGATCGGCGGGACGGTCTTGGGGCGGTACTCGCCATGGACAGGCCGCATCTCCCGGGCCGCGGCCCGGACCTGCGCCGGGGAAATCCCCAGCCCCTCGAAGGGCAGGGACGGCTCGGCGGCTGCGGGTTTCCGGATTGTGCGCATGTGCGTACTCCTTTTCCTCTTGTGGTCCCTTATGGGGAAATAGTCGGAAACGCGCAAAGAAAGAGGTCTTTTCAGAAATACGGCACAGCCGGTTTTCATCCTGTTATTTCTAACCGGTTGTTTTCCGGGCTGTTTTTTTATGCCAAATTTGACATAATCTGTTTTCATTACAATGGATTAGCACCAGGGCGGGGGCAGGGAGGCCGGGCAGGCGAATCGGCCGGGCCGCAGGGAGCGGACGGGCCGTGAATCAGCTGTGATGGCGGGTGGTTGTCAGCCCAGGTCCGGGACCAGGGCGCAGAGGAAGGTGGCGATCTGCCCGGCGATGGGCCTGGTCCGGTTGTTGAACCGGAACTCCAGTTCCTTCATGTACAGGGGGAAGCGCTGGCAGGAGATGCCCCGAAACCGCTTGATCCGTTCGCGGGCGAACTCCCAGAATTCATCGCTTTTGGCGTCGATGTAGGGCGGCTCGTCGTAGCGCCGGATGATCTCGTAGGGCAGGGAGTCGTTGCCGCAGAACAGGAGTGCGTCATAGTCCTTGTAGCGGTCGGTGTAGACCATGTTGCCGGTGCGGATGAGCTTCAGGTGGAAGTTCATGTGGAAGTGGAACAGGGTCTCGGCCTGGAAGCCGGGCACCAGGTCGATGAAGACCAGGTCGTCGCGGCGCAGGATGCCGTAGACCGGGATGGTGTCCATGCGCATCTCGCGCGGGCCGCCGGTGAGGCGGTTGCCCTTGAGGTACGAGTCCAGGCCCGTGGCCGGGCTGATCAGCTGGCGCGCGTCGATGGCGTGGGCCAGGATGGCGAAGCGCACGGCGGTCAGCGCCTTGTAGACCGTGTTGTAGGAGAGCCCGATGTCCTCCTTCATCTGGTGCACCGATTTCTCGTCCACGAACATGGAAATCAGCCGCAGCCACTCGGCCGGGCTGAGCGCGCCGTTGTTGATCCAGCGGCAGGAGAAGGGCTGGAAGGTGTACTTGCAGCCCGCGCAGCGCAGCCGGTCGCCGGACAGGGTGTAGATGCGGTGGTTGCCGCAGCGCGGGCAGTACGGCTGGCCCGTGGGCCAGGCCAGGTCGCGCAGGTAGTCGCGGGCCTTTTCCTCGTCGTGGAGCCGGGCGCCGAAGTCGTCCGTGTCGTCCGGGAAGCGGACGGGGAGGCTGCGGGGGAAGGTATGGGGTATGGCGTCGGGCATGGGGGGCCGGTCAGAATCCCCAGGCGGACAGGGTCGCTCGCCGGTATCCCTGCCCGGCGGCCACGTAGTCCAGGGCCAGGGAGTCCAGGTCGTCCAGCACGGGCAGCGCGATGCGGTCCAGCTTCCGGAAATCCAGGGTCTTGACGTAGTTTTTGCACGTTTCGCAGACGTCCACGCGGAAGCCGGGTTCCTCGTCCACGGTGAAGAAGGTCAACCGCTGCTGATCCTCTTCGCCGCAGATGGGGCAGGCGATGCGCTTGATTCGGTACTCGTGGCGGCAGAACGAGCAGGTGGCGTGGCGGAATCCCTCGTTCTGTTCGAGGGAGGATATGAGCGGCAGGCTGCCGCACAGGGGGCAGGAGCCCACGGCGTGCACCTTCATCTCGGGCAGGTTGAGGCTCAGGATTTCGGCCGCCGCTTCGATGGACGGGCTCAGGGCCGCGAAGGCCAGGAAGGAGAGCGTCTTGGGCGCTCCGGGCGTGCGCTCGGCCCAGGAAGCGAAAAAGGCGTGGTCGTCGGCCATGAACCGCCGGAACAGCTCGGACGGGGTCAGTTCGCCGGATTCGACGGCCCGGGCCACGGCGGCTGCGCCTTCGGCCAGGGGGCCGTCGGCGCGGCGCACCAGCTCGGTCAATGTGCCGAGCAGGGCCTGCGCCTGGGCGGGGTCGTGGGGAAAGCGCTCGCGGCCGACCAGAGGAGCGCCCTGGAGCACCGCCTCGGCCGTGGCCAGCGGGAGGTCGTCGGGGAGCTCGACCTGCGCTTCGGGCCGGGCGGCCAGTTGCAGGTGGGCCACCGCGTCCAGAAGGTCGAGGATTTCCCCGGAGAGGTAGGACTTCTTCCTCAACTGGGCGAGCTTTTTGTCGAGCCGTCTTTGGGCGGTTTGCATGTCGAATTCCATTGGAGTCCCCTATGAATGTTACGGATGCGAAAAATCCTAGCGGCGGAAGTCGATCATGCCAAAGGTATAGCACTTGCTCAAGGTTTGGCACAAGAACAATCCAATATGCCTGATTTATTGATGTAATTGCTCGACCGAGTATGCTTTTTTAGCAGGACAAGTCGAGTTTCCGCCGGTAATTCAGGGCGTTCCGAAAAGTCATTGTTTTTTCAAAAAGCGTGAACAGTACGGAAAGCGCCGGTGGCGTTGGGACCGGACCGGATCAGAAACCGACGATCCTGCCCCGGTCGTTGTAGACCCAGAAGCTGTCCCTGGAGACGTTGCCCACCAGGGTGATGCCGGTCTTGCGGGCCAGTTCCACCGAAAAGCTGGTGGCCACGGAGGTGGAGACCAGGACGGGCACGCCGATGCGGATGGTCTTGAGCAGGATTTCCGAGGCCACCCGGCCGGTGGAGACGATCATCTTGTCGTCCACGGAGATGTCGTCCAGGAAGCACTGGCCGCAGATCATGTCGATGGCGTTGTGGCGGCCGATGTCCTCGCGGAAGAGGAGCATCTCCCCGGGCGTGCACAACGACGAGTTGTGGCAGCCGTGGGTGGCGTTGTAGAGCGTGGACCGCTCGTGGAGCTCGTCGGCCAGGGCCAGGATCTGCTCCGGCGTGACCCGGATGTCGCCCGTCACCGTGCGCTTGGAGATGGTGGCCACGTTGCGGCCGAAGTTGGTGCCCTTGCCGCAGCCCGAGGTGATGGACCGCTCCATGGTCCGTCCCTCCCAGGGGTCGTGGCAGGTCTCGACCTCGACCTCGATCCGGTCCTCCAGCTCGCGCACGGTCAGGTCGGTGATCTGTTCCGGGCTGGAGAGGAAGGCGTCGGACTTGAGGAAGCCCACGGCCAGGTAGTCGGGGTGCTTGGCCGTGCACAGCAGGGTCACGACCTCGCGGCCGTTGAGCCGGATGGTCAGCGGCACCTCGCGGATGGATTGGACCGGGGTCTTGGAAAAACCCGCCTTGTATTCGTGAATTTCGTAGTTGAACGCGTCCATGTCGATCCTCCCGGCAAAGCCTGGTGATAGTCCGCCTGACAGGAATCTATCGGAACGGGCATACCCGAGGCAATCGGTCGGCTTTTCCCCCGGGTTCAGCACCGAAGGGAATCAATTCGTGATCAGCAGGGCGGCCACGTCCATGACGTTGGTCCGGGTGGGGCCGGTCTTGAGCAGGGTGCCGGTCTTGGAGAAGAACGTGTAGGCGTCGTTGCCGTCCAGGGCCGCCCTCGCTTCGGGGAGCCGTCCGGGCGGGATGGTGTCCGGCAGGACCAAGGCCCCGGCGGCGTCGGTGGGGCCGTCGGTGCCGTCCGTGCCCAGGGCCAGGACGCTCACGCGGTCGCGCAGGCCGCCCGCCTCGGCCAGGGCGATGCCGGCGGCCAGGGCGAATTCCTGGTTGCGGCCGCCCTTGCCGCCGCCCCGGATGGTCACCG
>JAZHDH010000320.1:0-9394 GCA_036584335.1 Pseudodesulfovibrio sp.
TGCGCCTCGCCCGTGAAGGGCACGGGGCGGCAGGCGGGGATCATCTGGATTCGGGGTTAGGAGGGAGGGAAGAATGCCTCCGGCGGCTTAAGGCCGAGAGCCTTAAGAATCCCATCTCCGGCTTCGCCGGGGTAGTCGCCTCGGAGTCTCTGCCATGCGCGGGGACGGACTGCTCGCTCGCCCCCGCCGTGCCGGTTAACGGCTGAGGCCGGAAAATGCGGATGGGAGTCCCTGCCGCTGACCGGAACACCCTCCGCCGCCTTTTCCGGCCTCAGCCGGGGTGTTTTTAGACAAATTCAAAAGCAGAATTTTTCGAGTTCAGAGCCGCCATTGCCTTTGTTCGAAACGCCGTAATGGCATGATCCCCAAGTTTTCGCCAAGCGGTTCACACGGCGTGGGCACTGTCCGCGAAGATTCGGGTTGGGCCGAAGCCATCCCGAAGGGTGGTTTCGGCCCAACCCGAAGATTTGCGGACGCCGCACAGCCGCCCCTCGCCAAGCCTCCCACTCATCGCACCTCATCCCCGCCCCCTGCCCCGGCGCAGCCGGACCGGGATTCTCAAGGCCCTCGGCCTTGAGCAGGTCCAGGACAGCGTCCTGGTCCCGCAGAAGGCACCCCCCGGGAGGGCCGCCGGAGGCTCCCCAACGCGAGACTTTCCCGCCGGTTTCGGGTAAGCCATGGCCATGGGCATTCTTTTCAAGCTGATCGTCATCCTCGGGCTGATCTTCCTCATCCTTTCGGTGTTCACCAAGTCCAAGACCGAGCGCGCGGCGAAGCGCAACCGGACCACGAACGTCCTGCTGCTGGCCATCGTGGCGTTGCTGGCGGTGTCCATCGGCATCAATCTTCTTTCCCGTTTCGGGTCCTAGGTGTCCCGGCCCGTTTTCCCGCATATCGGCTGGTCCGGGTCCGGGGACGGCCCGCGCGTGCTGGGCGTCCATCCGTGGATTCACGACTTCGCGGCGTTCAACGCCTGGGCGCGGCCCGTGGGGCTGCTGGCCTGCCTGGACATGCTCCGGGCGGCGGGGGCTTCGGTTGCGCTGATGGACTGCCTGGACCCGACCTGGGAGGGCGAGCGCTGGCCCCGGCCCGGCAAATACGGCACCGGGCACTATCCCAAGGCTGAACTGGCGCTGCCGCAGCCGCTCGCGTTTTCGGCCCGGCGCTATTCGCGCTACGGGCTGGACGCGGGCCGGGTGCGCGAGGCGCTGGCCGCGCTCGATCCCGCGCCGGACGTGGTGCTGGCGACCACGGTGATGACCTACTGGTATCCGGGCGCGCTGGAGGCGCTGGACCTGGCGGCGCAGCTGTGGCCGAAGGCGGTGCGCGTGCTGGGCGGGACCTACGCCACGCTCTGCGGGGAGCATGCCCGGGCGCATGCGGACGCAACCCTGATCCTGGCGGGGTCGCTGGAGGCCCCGGCCAACTGGGCGCGGCTGTGGGGGGCGATCGGGCGGGAAACACCGCCGCTGCCTGCCGACGCGGGGCTCGGACTGGCGCTGGACCTGTACCACGAGCCCGGCTACGCGCCGGTGCTCGGCTCGCGCGGATGCCCGTTCGCCTGCGAGTATTGCGCCAGCAACGCGCTGCACCCGGGGTTCCGCCAGGGCGACCCGGCGGCTATTTTCTCTTCCATCCGGGCGGAATATGACCGGGGCGTGCGCGACTTCGCATTCTACGACGACGCGCTGCTGATCGCGCCGGAGCGCTGGCTGTGGCCGGTGCTGGACCGCATCGGGGCCGAGGGGCTGGCGCTGCGGCTGCACACGCCCAACGCCATGCACGTGCGGCGGCTGACGCCGGAGGTCTGCGCGCGGCTGCGGGCGGCGGGACTGACCACCGTGCGGCTCGGGCTGGAGACCACGGATTTCGACCACCGTCGCGACGTGAAGCTGACCCGGGCGGAGTGGGAGGCCGGGGCGCGCAACCTGGTGGACGCGGGCTTCGACCTGGACGACGTGGGGGTATACATCCTCTTCGGCCTGCCGGGCCAGGACCCGGCGGGCGTGGAGTCGGCCGTGGCCCACGTCCGGTCCTTCGGGTTTAGGCCGCACCTGGCGCACTACACGCCCATCCCGGGCAGCCCGCTCTTTGCCGAGGCGGCCCGCGTCAGCCCCTACCCCATCGCGGCCGAGCCGCTCTTCCAGAACAATTCGCTCTGGCCCTGCGTGCCCGGCGGCTTCGACTGGGACGAGGCCAGGCGCTGGAAGGCGCTGCTGCACGGCGAGTGATCCCGCCATCCCTCCCGGCTCCCTGTTTTCCTCATAAATGTCCTTTGGCATCAAACTTGATATTCCGTCGCGCAGGTGGAAATAATTTCCCTCACTGAATGAACGCAACGAGGAACTGCGCATGAAGACGAAATACCTGATCATCGGCGCCGGACCCACCGGCCTGGGCGCGGCGCACCGGCTGCGCGAGCTGGGCATGGAGGACTTCCTGGTCCTGGAGCGCGAGCCCCACGCGGGCGGGCTCTCCGCCAGCTTCAAGGACGACAAGGGGTTCACCTGGGACATCGGCGGCCACGTGGTCTTCTCGCACTACGAATATTTCGACGACCTGCTCGCCTCGCTGCTCGGCGACGAATACCTGGAACACCAGCGCGAGTCCTGGATCCGCACCAGCGGGACCTGGGTTCCATACCCGTTCCAGAACAACATCCGCCACCTGCCGCGCGAGCCGCGCTGGGAATGCGTGGAAGGGCTGCTGCCCGGCCGCCGGACGGTGGAGAACCCCGGGAATTTCGGCGAGTGGATCGACCACATCTTCGGCGAGGGCATCGCCCGCCACTTCATGCGCCCCTACAACTACAAGGTCTGGGCCACCCCGCCCGAGCGGATGCAGTTCGACTGGATCGGCGAGCGCGTCAGCGTGGTCGACCTGCGCAAGGTGCTCAGAAACATCATACTGGAGCAGGACGACGTGGCCTGGGGCCCGAACAACACCTTCCGCTTCCCGCTCCACGGCGGCACCGGCGAAATCTTCCGCCGCCTGGCCCGCCGGATCAAGGACCGCATCGAATACGGCCAGTCCGTCACGGCCATCGACGCCGACGCCAAGACCGCCGTCACCGACAAGGGGCTGACCGTGCGGTACGAGGCCCTGCTGAACACCGCGCCGCTGGACATCCTGGCCGCGCAGTGGCTGGCCGGGCGCGACGCCGCGCTGATCGACGCTGCGGCAGGCTTGACCCACAGCTCCACCTACGTGGCGGGCGTGGGCCTCGACATCGCGGACGAGCGCGAGAAGAACGGCCGCTGCTGGATGTACTTCCCCGAGTCCGACTCCCCGTTCTACCGGGTGACCAATTTCCACAACTACTCGCCCAACAACGCGGCCCGGCCCGGCGAGCAGCTCGCCTACATGTGCGAGACCTCGGTCTCGGCCCACAAGCCGGAAAAGATCGACGAGCTTATGGACCGCACCGTGGCCGGTCTGGTAAACTCCTCCCTGTTGGACGCGTCCAGGGTGGACGACGTGCTGACCAAGTGGGAGACCGTGGTCGAATACGGCTATCCCGTGCCCTGCCTGCGCCGCGATGCGGCGCTGGCGGCCATCCAGCCCCGCCTGGAGGCCAAGGACATCTTTTCCCGCGGCCGGTTCGGCGGCTGGAAATACGAGGTGGGCAACATGGACCACTCGGTGATGCAGGGCGTGGAATGGGCCGAGCGGATGATCACCGGCGCTCCCGAAACCACGTATTCCTGGGAATGACGATACAATGGACACGAGCCTTTACGCGGCGCGCCGGGAAAACCTGCGGCGCGCCCTGCACGACAGGGGAATCGAGGCGCTCATCGTCTCGCATGCGGCCAATCGATACTACCTGAGCGGCTTTGAACTGCACGACCCGCAGTGCAACGAATCGTCCGGCTGGCTGGCGGTCACCGCCTCGGGCGCGGACCACCTCTTCACCGACCCGCGCTACGCCGACGCGGCCAAGCGCGTCTTCGACGAAAACAACCTGCATATATACTCGGCCAACAAGTTCGAGCTGGTGGCCGACGTGCTGAGAGGCGTCGGCGTCAAGACCGCCGCCTTCGAGCCGCGCGCCTTCTCCCTCTTCGACCACGAAAAGCTCTCGGCGCGCCTCCCCCTGGCCGGGATCGACAACCTGGTCGAGGAACTGCGGATCATCAAGGATGCGGACGAGATCAAGCGGATGGAAGCCTCCATCGAACTCAACCACCGCCTCTTCGAATACATCGAGACCCGGCTCGTCCCCGGCCGCACCGAAGAGGAAGTGGCCTGGGACATCGAAAAATTCTTCCGCGAAAACGGGGCCGAGGGGCTGGCCTTCTCCACCATCGTCGGCGTCGGCCCCAACGCGGCCCTGCCGCACTGCATTCCCGGCAAGACCCGGCTGCGCGACAACGACATGGTGCTCATCGACACCGGCTGCCGGTTCGCCAAGTACAACTCCGACCAGACCCGCACCTTCTGGGTCGGCGACACCCCTTCGGACCGGTTCCGGGAAACCATGGACCTGGTGCGCGAGGCCCAAAAGGCCGCCATCGACATCATCCGGCCCGGCCTGCCCATGGTCGACGCCTACCGCGCCGCCTGCGCCGTGTTCGAACGCGAAGGCGTGGCCCATCAGTTCACCCACGGCCTGGGACACGGCGTGGGCCTGGAAACCCACGAACCGCCCAGCCTGAGCCGCATGGGCAAGGGCGTCCTGGCCGAAGGCATGGTCGTCACCGTTGAGCCCGGCCTCTACGACCCCGCCTGGGGCGGCATCCGCTGGGAATACGAAATCCTGGTCACCGGGGACGGCTGCCGCGTGCTGTAGCGGCCGCCAGGAAACAACCGAAAAGGCCGACGCTCCGGAGTGGGGCGTCGGCCTTTTTCGCGGCGGAGAAGGGGATTCGACCCGTCGCGGGCGCGCCGCCCTGCCGATGCGCCGCAAAGACCGGGGCCGCCCCGCCTTCCTCCTACCCTTCGCCCTGGAACGCCCTCCAGTCCGCCAGGAACGTTTCCAGCCCCTGGTCGGTGAGGGGGTGATGCACGAGTTGCCTGAGGATGGCCGGAGGCAGGGTGACGACGTCGGCTCCGATGAGGGCGGCGTCGAGGACGTGCATGGGGTTTCGGACGGAGGCGACGAGGATGCTGGTGGGAAACCCGTAGTTGTCGTAGATGGTCCGGATCTGGCTGACGATGTCCATGCCGTTGTGGGTCAGGGCGTCGAGCCGGCCGACGAAGGGCGAGACGTAGGTGGCCCCGAGCTTGCCCGCCAGCAGGGCCTGGGCCGGGGAGAAGACGAGGGTGACGTTGGTCTTGATGCCCTGTTCGCGGAGTTTCTTGAGGGCCTTGAGGCCTTCGGGGATCATGGGGATCTTGACGACCACGTTCTCGCCGAAGGAGACCAGGTCCTTCGCCTCCTTGATCATGGCTTCGGCCGTGGTGGAGAGGACCTCCAGGCTGACCGGGCCGTCCACCAGGGCGCAGATGCGGGACGCCTGGTCGCGCCAGTCGCCCCCTTCGCGGGCGAGGATCGTCGGGTTGGTGGTGACGCCATCGAGCAGGCCGAGCGTCTTGGCTTCCGCTATCTGATCCACATTGGCCGTATCGAGAAAGAACTGCATGGAACCTCCTTGCCCGGGCGATCCCTGCGCCGCGAGACTTTCACTGGGGCCATAGCACAAATCCCTGTCCGGGCAAATGGTTGTCATGGCCGAATTCCCTTTCCCCGTGCACGGGATTTGTTTACACTGCTCGCCATGCCGAAAAGGGAACCCGTCACCGTCATAGGGCTTGCGCCCGGATCGCTGGAGATCACGCCCCTGGCGCGAGGGGAGCTCGCCTGCGCCGATCTGGCCGTGGGCGGCGCCCGGCTGCTGGCGGCGATTCCGGCCGGAGTCCTGCCCGAAAAGACCAAGACCCTGCCCATTGCCGGGCCGCTGGGACCGGTGATGGAAGGGGTGCGCAAGGCGTCCGAGGCGGGCAGGCGCGTGGTCGTGCTGGCGGACGGCGATCCGCTGTTCTTCGGCATCGGCAAGCGGCTGGGCGACGAGATCGGCCGCGAGAACCTGCGCGTGTATCCGAGCCTGTCCACGGTGCAGTTGGCGGCGGCCCGGCTGGGGCTGCCCTGGCACGCCATGGATTTCGTCTCCCTGCACGGGCGGATGGATTTCGCCCCGCTGTACGCGGCGCTGGTGCGCGCGGACCTGATAGCGGTGTTCACCGACGAGGTGAACACGCCGGACATGGTGGCCCGGGCGCTGCTGGAACGGGGCGCCGACTGCTTCTCCATGACCGTGCTGGAAAATCTGGGCACGCCGCAGGAGGCGATCCGCCCCCTGGCCCTGCCCGAAACCTGGGGCATGGAGTTTGCGCCGCTGAACCTGGTCATCCTGGAGCGGCAGTATCCGCCCGAGATCGAGTTGTCGCTCGGCATCCCGGACCACTACTACATGCACCAGAAGAATCTGATCACCAAGCTGCCGGTGCGCGCGGCCGGGCTGGCCCACCTGAACGTGGGGCCTTCGTCCACGGTCTGGGACCTGGGCGCGGGGTGCGGGGCCGTGGCCATCGAGGCGTCGCACCTGGCGCGCAAGGGCCGCGTCTTCGCCGTGGAGCGCCACAAGACGCGCGCGGCCATGATCCGCGAAAACATCCGGCGCACCGGGGCCTGGCTGGTGGACACCGTGCTCGGCGCCATGCCCGACTGCCTGGATGGCCTGCCCGAGCCGGACCGCATCTTCGTGGGCGGCGGGATGGGCGGCGAGTCCAACGAGGACAACGCCCTGCTCGCGGTGGCCTGCGAACGGCTGCGGCCGCGCGGCCACATGGTGGTGCACTGCATCCTGCTCGACACCCTGCACACGGCCAAGGACCATTTCAAGCAACTCGGCTGGCACTTCGGCGTGACCCAGCTCCAGGCATCGGCCACGGACTCCCTGGCCGGGGACCTGCGCTTCAAGGCCCAGAACCCGGTCTTCATCGTCTGGGCCGAAAAACCGTAGGAGGCCCATGCCCCCCGCTCTCAGCGACGTCCGGTTCGTTGCCATCGATTTCGAGACCGCCGATTCCAAGCGCGACTCGGCCTGCGCCGTGGGCGTCGTGGTCGTGGAGGGCGGCGCGATCATCGCCCGCGACTACCGGCTGATCCGGCCGCCCCGCGCCAAGTTCAACCCGTTCTGCGTCCAGGTGCACGGCATCCACTGGGCGGACGTCAAGGATCAGCCTTGCTTCGGCGACCTCTGGCCCGAGCTGGAGCGGCACTTTGCGGGCGCGCATTTCCTGGTGGCGCACAACGCCTCCTTCGACAAGTCCGTGCTGCACGCCTGCTGCCGCGACGCGGGCTGGACCCCGCCCCCGCAGCCGTTCCTGTGCACGGTCCAGCTCTCGCGCAAGACGTGGCGCCTGGCCTCCAACAAGCTCAACTGCGTGTGCGACCACCTGGGCATCGACCTGCGCCACCACCACGCCGGGTCCGACGCCGAGGCCTGCGCCCTGATCGCGGTGCAGGGGCTCCGGGAAAACCCGGCCTTCCTGGGCAAGGTGCTGTGATGGCCCGGGTCCATTTCATCGGCGCAGGCCCGGGCGATCCCGAGCTGCTGACCGTCAAGGGACGGCGGCTGATCGGCGAGGCCGCGCTGGTGCTCTACGCCGGTTCGCTGGTGCCGCGCGAGGCGGTGGCCTGCGCCGGGGAGGGCGCGCACGTGGTCGATTCCGCGCCGCTCAGCCTGGAGGAGACCCACGCGCTGATGGCCGAAGCGGTGCGGGCGGGCGGCGACGTGGCCCGGGTGCACACCGGCGACCCTTCGCTCTTCGGGGCGATCCGCGAGCAGATGGCCCTGCTCGACCGCGACGGCATCGAATACGCCGTGGTCCCGGGCGTGACCGCCGGGTTTGCCGCAGCCGCCGCAGCCGGGGTGTCCTACACCGTGCCCGAAACCACCCAGACCCTGATCTTCACCCGGCTGGCCGGGAAGACGCCGGTGCCCGAGGCCGAGTCGCTGGCGCGGCTGGCGGCCCACGGATCGGCCATGTGCGTCTATCTTTCGGCGGGCGATCCCGAGGGCGTGCGCAACGGCCTGCTGGCCGGGGGCTACGATCCGGCCACGCTGATCGTCATGGCCCACCGCGTGGGCTGGCCGGACGAAAAGATAGTGCGCACCGAGCTTTCCCGCTTGGCCGACGCCGCCCGCGAGCGCGGTTTCACCCGCCAGACCGTGTTCCTGGTCCTGCCCGGCCAGGGCGCGCTGGACGCTTCCGACGCCCGATCCCTGCTCTACGACGCAACCTTTGCCCACGGGTTCCGCAGCCCGGAGGACGACTGATGGAAACGCTGAACATCCAGACCCACGAGCGCGAGGAGATGGCCGACATCACCAACGCGGTGGCCAACCTGGTCCACGCCCAGGGCTGGACCGACGGCGCGCTCCTGCTCTATTGCCCGCACACCACCGGCGCGGTGACCGTCAACGAGGGCGCGGACCCGGACGTTGTCCGCGACATCACGGTGAACATGCGCAAACTGGTGCCGCACCGGGGCGACTACCTTCACGCCGAGGGCAACTCGGACGCGCACATCAAGTCGAGCCTGTTCGGCTGCTCCCAGCTGGTCATCGTGGAGCAGAGCCGCATCCGACTCGGCACCTGGCAGAAGATCTACTTCTGCGAATTCGACGGCCCGCGCACCCGCAAGCTGTGGGTGCAGTGGCTGCCCGCGTAGGATCGCTCCGCCTCGGTCCTCCCTGCACGGAAGGCCGGGATACGCTTTCGCCAGCCCCGTTTTGGCCGGCAACTCGCCTTTGAGGATTTCCCCCGCGTCGAAAAGGGTCGGCTTGCCGAACGCGTTGATGTGGACGTCGGCCTTCAAAGCGGATGCTCCCTCTCCCGAAGCAGTGCCGGGAAAGGCCAGACGGCCGACGCCCCGTTCTCGGGATGCCGGGCCGGTACGGCCCGCGCGCCGAATCGGAACCCCGTCTCCCCTTTTCGGCGGTTTTCCCTTGTCCCTCAAATGAAACAGGCTATGATTCGGGGAACGCAACAGCAGCCGTCACCCGGAACGCCGATCCGGACGAAGGCCGCGTCACCACGGCCACCTGCGCACGCGGTGGGCGCGGAGGCTGCCTGCCCAGAAGGGCGTCCGCCCGAAGGAGGACGGTGATGCGGAAGATATTCTTCACGGCGGTCGCCCTGCTCCTGGCCCTGCCGACCGGGTGCGCGCCCGCGATCATCGACAGCAGACTGACCGCCGACGAGGCGATCCGCGCCCATCAGCCGCCGGGTGTGCCGCCGGGCGTCCTGGCGCGCCTGGTGGTGGTCAACGTCCGCCACCACGCGCCGGACGGCCGCCTGCACCAGGGTCAGATCGTGGTCAACGCGGCCGTGGCCGACGAGGTGCGCGCCGCCTTCGAGGTCATCCGGCTGACGCGCTACCCGG
>JAZHDH010000321.1:0-9339 GCA_036584335.1 Pseudodesulfovibrio sp.
GCTCAGAATCATGGGCATTCATGAAGCAAAGTACGCTTTAGCCGGATGAACCCTTATTTGGCGTTGAGCAGCACGCCCTTTTGCAGCCCGGCCCGCCGGTCCACCAGCTCGCTCACCCTCTGGAAGCGCGAATTGATGGCGTCGAACATGCGCACGTCCGCCTGGAATTCAGGCCCGAGCAGCGCCACGCGGCGGGAAAATTCCTCCACGGCCCGCTCGTAGAGGAGCAGATCGTAGCGGTTGCAGTCGCAGATGACCTCGAACTCCGCACGGGTCACGGGAGCGTCCAGACTGGTGGCGCGCACGTTCTGCTTCTCGTAGAACGCGCTGCCCAGTCCCATCAGCCGCTTGAGCAGCAGCAGGCTCTCGTCGAACCGCTCCAGAATGCCGAAGAACACGAAACGATCCTTGAGATGGCGCCAGGCCAATTCCAGCCCCTCGTCCAGATTCGCGCCCCGGACGCCGGACAGGGAGTTGACCATGTTGTTGCGCCCCCGGTTGCGCAGCGGCCTCTCCTCGGAGGTGACGTATTCCAGCAGGGATACGTTGTTCCGGTTCAGGAAATCGTACAGGTGGCTCTTGGGCCACCGCTTGAGAAAGTGGAATTCGGAGATGACCCGCTGCACGGGATCGCGCAGGAAGGTGAAGACCCGGAAGGGAACCGGACCGTCCAGGATCTCGGCGAAATCGGCGATGAAGACGTGGCCGCGCACCAGCCGGTACAGGGCCAGGTCGTCATAGCGCAATTCCGCCAAGGCCCGGTGCTGCGACTCGGTATAGAGGTCGAGGACGCGGTCCTTGGGCAGGTTGTCGTCCAGGATCGCGTTCAGCGTCGTGCCAGCGGTCTTGGGAATATGCAGAAAGAAAAAAGGCCGGTTCATGTGCGATCTCCTCGGGATGTGATGATCATGTCCCACGTCGTATCCATCGGCCGGATCGCGGAATCGGTTTAGGCGTCTTCCCCCGTTTTGCGCGGATTTTTCCATTCAGAGAAGAATCCGGCCGGTTCGGCCACGTTGATGGTGATCCGCTTGTAGACCTCCACGGGGCCGTCGCCCGAACGCATCTTGACCAGGATGTCCGAAGTGCCGTTTTCCAGCACCTTGAACAGGTACCGGGTGCGCGCATGGCCGTCTTCCGAATACTCCTGGTAGTTGAGCAGGGTGAACATGGCCGGATCGAAGGCCGCGCCCACCACGCGGTAGCCGCCGCTTGCAGGCAGTCGCATGTCCAAAGCCAGCACGTCCCCCTTTTCGGCCGAGACCGAAATCTCGTAACCGTCATCCAGAGACAGGGTCTTCGTCGGCTCGATGCCCGAAACAACCCCCGAAGATGCGCCGCAACCCCACAAAACAAGCAGAAGCATCGGCGCAAAGACCCAATTCATCCATTTTTTGAACTTCATTCTGGCGTCATCCCTTCACAACCGGTCGCGACACTATTGTTAAAACAAAATGAAAAGTGTATGAACATTCTGTTCTTCGCTGTCCTGTACACAATGAAACCGGGAAGAGGCAACCGGGCATCGGGGGACCATGGAGAGGTATGAAGTACGCCGTTTCCGTGCGTGCGGATCAACATTCAGGAGGAATCCATTTATGAAACTGTCGACGATACGCAAAGCGGGCAGAATCTCCGCGCTCGTTGTCGCCCTTGTCGTCTCCGCCCTGCTGCTGGTCGGCTGTGGCGAGAGTGAAACCAAAAAAGAGGCCGAAATGGCTCCGGCGGCCCCCGAAAAGGTCGTTCTCAAACTGGCCATGGATGCCGATCCGGTCTCCCTGGACCCGCAGGTTCAGCTTTCCGGCGGCATGCTGCAATACTCGCACATGGTCTTCGATCCGCTCATCCGCTACACCAAGGACATGCAGTTCGAGCCGCGCCTGGCCGAGAAATGGGAACGCATCGACGACCTGACCATGCGCTTCCACCTGCGCCAGGGCGTCAAGTTCCACTCCGGCAACGAATTCACCGCCGACGACGTGGCCTTCACCCTGGACCGCTTCCGCAAGTCCGAAGACTTCAAGGGCCTTTTCGAGCCCTTCGCCGAAGCCAAGGTCGTGGACAAGTACACCGTGGACCTGGTCACCAAGAAGCCCTACGGCCTGGTGCTGAACATGGCCACCTACATCTTCCCCCTGGACAAGGCGTTCTACACCGGCACAGACGACCAGGGCAAGCCCAAGGACCTGATCCTCAAGACCGACTACTCGTTTGCCAACGTCAACGAGTCCGGCACCGGCCCTTACGTGGTCACCAGCCGCGAGCAGGGCGTGAAGATGGTCTTCACCCGCTTCCCCGACTACTGGGGGCAGACCGGCAACGTCGAAGAAATCGTCCTGAGCCCGATCAAGACCGACGCCACCCGCGTGGCCGCCCTGCTTTCCGGGGACGTGGACTTCATCATGCCCGTGCCGCCGCAGGACCTGGACCGCATCAAGTCCACCGAAGGCCTGCAGCTCGTGACCATGTCCGGCTCGCGCATCATCACCTTCCAGCTGAACCAGAAGCGCAACGCCGCCTTCGCCAACCCCAAGGTCCGCATGGCCATGGTCTACGCCTATGACAACCAGGGCGTGGTCGAAAAGATCATGAAGGGCTTCGCCACCGCCGCCGGCCAGATGAGCCCGGAAGGCCTGGTCGGCCACAACCCGGCGTGCACCCCGCGCTACGACCTCGACAAGGCCAAGGCCCTGATGGTCGAGGCAGGCTATCCCGACGGCTTCGAGGCGACCATGATCGCCCCGAACAACCGCTACGTGAACGACGAAAAACTGGCCGAGGCCTTTGTCGGCATGATGTCCAAGCTCGGCATCAGGATCAGCCTGAAGACCATGCCCAAGGCGCAGTACTGGGATCAGTACGACGCCCAGGTGGCCGACATCCAGATGATCGGCTGGCATCCCGATTCCGAGGACTCCGGCAACTACTACGAGTTCCTGTCCATGTGCCGCAACGCCGATACCGGTTACGGCCAGTACAACTCCGGCAACTACTGTAACGCCAAGGTCGACGAACTGACCCTGGCCGCCCAGACCGAGACCGACCCGGCCAAGCGCGCCGCCATGCTCCAGGAAGTGGAGAAGATCCAGTACGACGAGGCCGGTTACGTCCCGATGCACTGGCAGCACCTGTCCTGGGCTTCCAAGGCGAACATGAACACCAACGACATCGTCAACGTCATGAACTTCCCCTACTTCGGGGACCTGGTGATCAAGTAGCCCGAAAAGGCGGCTTGCCAAAAGCGGAAAAGAAAACTAAAGGGGAGCCCGGCCCGTCCGGGTTCCCCTTTCCAGCGATCGCGAACGGGGAACCGCTCGCGTCGCGCCGGAGGCGGGGACGCCCGACGGGCGGCCTCCGGGCACCGGACACCCATCCACAACCGGCACCATCATGTTTGCATTCAGTGTAAAAAGAATCCTGCAGGCGATCATCGTCATGCTCATCATCAGCTTCATCGGCTTCTCCATCAAGCACAGCTTCGGAGACCCGGTGCGCGAGCTGGTGGGCGAACGGGTCACTCCGGCGCAGCGGACCGAAATCCGCGAGAGGCTGGGGCTCAACGACCCGTTCTTCACCCAATACGTGCGCTTCCTCGGCGCGGCGATGCACGGCAACCTGGGCCAGAGCTACTTCTTCAAGAAACCGGCCACCGAGGTCATCATCCGGAAGGCCCCGGCCACCCTGGAGCTGGTCTTCTGCGCAGCCCTGATCATCATCCTGCTCTCCATTCCGCTGGGCATCCACGCCGCCATCAAGCCCAGGAGCTGGCTGAGCCGCTTCACCATGGGCGGGTCCATCGTCGGCGTCTCCATGCCCGTCTTTCTGACGGCCATCCTGCTCATCTACATCTTTTCGGTGGAACTCCACTGGCTGCCCTCCTACGGCCGGGGCAAAACCGTGCTCCTGTTCGGCTGGTGGGAGAGCGGCCTGCTCACCTGGGACGGCCTGCAACACCTGATCATGCCGTCCATCGCCCTGTCCTCGATCATGCTGCCCCTGTTCATCCGGCTGATCCGCTCGGAAATGATGGAAGTCCTGGAGAGCGAATACGTCAAATACGCCTGGGCCAAGGGGCTCAAACCCCGGCGCGTCTGGATCGTCCACGCCTTCAAGAACACCCTGCTGCCGGTCATCACCGTGGGCGGCGTGCAGCTCGGCATCATGGTCGCCTTCACCATCCTCACCGAAACCGTGTTCCAATGGCAGGGCATGGGTTCCATGTTCATCGAATCCGTGGAGCGGTCCGACACCTCGCTGATGGTCGCCTACCTCGTGTTCGTGGGGTTCGTCTTCGTCCTGGTCAACACCGCCGTGGACATCATCTACGGCCTGGTCAATCCCACGGTCCGCGTGGCGGGGAGGAAGTAACATGCGCACCCGCTGGCAACGGTTCAAAGACTCCTACATGCTCCACAGCTTCATCCACGACCCCGTGGCGCTGACGAGCTTCATCATCCTGGCGATCCTGTTCATCTCCGCCTTCGGCGCGCCGCTCATAGCCCCGCACAACCCCTACGACTCCACCACCATCGACATCATGGACGCGCAGATCCCACCGGCCTGGTCCGATGGAGGCTCGCCCGGCTTCCTGCTCGGCACCGACGCCCAGGGCCGGGACATCCTGTCCACCATGCTCTACGGCATGCGCGTGTCGATCCTCATCGGCATCGGCGCGGTCTGCCTCCAGGCCTTCATCGGCATCGTGGTCGGCCTGCTTTCGGGCTATGTCCGCCGCCTGGACAACATCCTGATGCGCGTGGCCGACGTACAGCTCTCGTTTTCCACCTACATGGTCGCCATCTTCATCGGCGCCATCGTCCAGACCGCCTTCGGCGTGGCCGGATACGGGCAGGTGGCGGTTCCGCTGCTCATCGTCATCATCGGCCTGGCCGAATGGCCGCAGTACGCCCGCACCGTGCGCGCCTCGGTGCTGGCCGAGCGGCGCAAGGAATACGTCGAGGCCGCCCGGGTCATCGGGCTCTCGCGGGTGCGCATCATGTGGCGGCACATCCTGCCCAACACGCTCTCGCCGGTACTGGTCATCTCCACCGTGCAAGTGGCCAACGCGATCATGAGCGAGGCGGCCCTGTCCTTCCTGGGGCTGGGCATGCCCGTGAACAAGCCGTCGCTGGGGTCGCTGATCACCGCCGGATTCGAGTACATCTTTTCCGGCTCCTGGTGGATCACCATCTTCCCTGGCATCCTGCTGGTGGGCCTGATCCTGGTCATCAACCTCCTGGGCGACTGGGTCCGGGACTTCCTCAACCCCAAACTATACAAGGGGTAAGGCGTGGCGCCGCTCATCGACATCAAGAACCTCCGGGTCGACTTCGCCCTGCGCTCCGGCACGGTCCGGGCCGTGCGCGACGTCAGCCTGTCCATAGAACGGGGCGAACGTCTCGGCATCGTCGGCGAATCCGGCGCGGGCAAGTCCGTGCTCGGCTTCTCCATCATCAACCTCATCTCCAAGCCGGGCCGCATTACCGGCGGCGAGATCCTCTTCGGCGGCGAAGACATCTCCAAATATTCCTGCGAGAAGATACGCCACATCCGGGGCAACCACATCTCCATGATCTTCCAGGACCCGATGATGACCCTCAACCCGGTGCTGACCATCGGCACCCAGATGAAGGAAACCATCCTGGCCCATATGGACGTCTCCGACCAGGAGGCCGAGGCCATCTGCCTGGACAAGCTGAAGAAGGTCTACATCCCCTCCCCGGAAAAACGGCTCAAGCAGTACCCGCACGAGTTCTCGGGCGGCATGCGCCAGCGCATCGTCATCGCCATCTCGCTCTTGACCAACCCCAAGCTGATCATCGCCGACGAGCCGACCACGGCGCTGGACGTGACCATCCAGGCCGAGATCATGGCCCTGCTGCTGGAACTGTGCAAAACCGAAAACATGGGGCTGATGCTGATCACTCACGACCTGGCCGTGGTTTCCGAGGTCACCCAGCGCATCGCCGTGCTCTATGCGGGCAAGGTGGTCGAGGTCGGCCCCACCGATAAAATCATCGCCGACCCACGCCACCCCTACACCCGGGGACTGCTCAAGGCCCTGCCCCAGATGGCGGGCGGCAAACGTCGGCTGAACCAGATCCCGGGCATGATGCCCTCGCTCCTGAACATGCCTGCGGGCTGTCCGTTCCAGCCCCGCTGCGACGTCCGCATGGAACGCTGCCTGCGGGATATCCCCGGTTTGTGCCGGACCGACACGGGCGCGCAGGTGGCCTGCTTCCGCTGCCAGGGAGGGATGGAACAATGACCGCCATTCTCGAAGTCAGGGACATCGACAAGCATTTCGACATCTCCGGCTCCTTCCTGGACCAGCTCCGCCTGACCCGGGGCCGGATCACCCGCAAGACAACCCTGGTCAAGGCCGTGAACGGCGTCACGCTCACGGTCATGCCCGGAGAAACCCTGAGCGTGGTCGGCGAGTCCGGTTGCGGCAAATCCACCCTGGCGCGCACGGTCCTCGGCCTGTACCGGCCGACCCGGGGAGAAATCTTCTACAGAGGCGATCGCATCGACAACCTGAACTCGACCGGAATGCTCCCCTACCGCACCAGGATGCAGATGGTCTTCCAGGACCCCTACGCATCGCTCAACCCGCGTATGACCGTCCGCCAGATCCTGGAGGAACCGGTCCGCTTCCACAATCCCTCCCTCAATCGCGACGAGGTCCGCGACAAGGTGGCCGAAGTCATGCTCCAGGTGGGCGTTGACCCGGTCTGGGCCACCAATTACCCGCACGAATTCTCCGGCGGCCAGCGCCAGCGCATCTCCATCGCCCGCGCTCTGGTCCTGGACCCGGAATTCATCGTGGCCGACGAGCCTATCGCCGCCCTCGACGTCTCCATCCAGGCCCAGATCCTCAACCTGCTCATGGACGCCCAGGAACAGCGCGGCCTGACCTACCTGTTCATCAGCCACGACCTGAGCGTGGTCGAACACATCTCAAACCGCGTCTGCGTCATGTACCTGGGCTGCGTCTGCGAACTGGCCTCGGCCAGGGAACTGTTCAACAACCCCCGGCACCCCTACACCCAGGCTCTGCTTTCGGCCATTCCCCGCCTGGGCGGCATCGCGGGCGGCCACACCCGCCTTTCCGGCGACGTGCCCACCCCCATCAACCTGCCCACGGGCTGCGTCTTCCACGGCCGCTGTCCCCATGCCGGGAAGCGGTGCCGCACCGAAATCCCGGCCCAACGCACCCTGGACAACGGCACCGTGGTCGCCTGCCACGCCGTGGCCGAAGGCCGGATTTAAGAGGAATGCCTCCGGCGGCCGGGGGAAACCTCTATCGCTGCTGTCGCCATCTCTGGAGCTCGAAGACTCGCTAAGAGCTGGCGCTGAAAGAGGTTTTCCCCGGACCCCTTTCCAGAAATTTTTGGCTCCACGCCGCCAGAAAGTGTGATGGAAACTGGCGATCCTACATGGCGGCGTGGGATGCAGCCTGAGTAACCCCCTTCCTTCTTTCTAAAAAACTTCCCTTCTTAAAAACGGCGCAAGAGAGACCCCCGGTAACCCCGGTAGTACCTGCGCCGAGATACAAAGTTTTGGAGATCCCTAAGAACCTTTTTCAAAAGGTTCTTAGGCCGCCGGAGGCATAAAAAAAGGACGGCCCTTTGGGACCGTCCTTTCGTACATTCTTGATTCGGCTTCTAGATTACCAGGTTTTGGCGCAATTCTTCAATGACCTTGTCTTTTTGCAGCGGCTTGACGATGTAGCAGACCGCCTGCGTGGAGAAGAAGGCGCGGGTGACGTTGGCGTCGTCCACCAGGGACGAGACCATGACCAGCTTGAAGGCGTGCAGTTCATCCACCCCCAGCCGGTCTTCGCGGGCGCGCAGGATTTCGGCCGTCTGGTGGCCGTCCATGCCGGGCATGAGGATATCCATGAGGACGGCGTCGTAGGGCTCGCCCTCGGCATGGGCCGCATCAAATGCGCGGATCGCCTCTTCGCCTGAAAGCACGCCATCGCACCGGGCGAACGGTGAAAGCACCGTCTCCAGGTAGACAAGCACGCCCTCATCGTCATCCACAATCAGAAATCGCACGCGATCCTCGCTTCATCGCCGGAACATGCCGAACCAATCGGCTACGGAACTGTAGCCGATCTATCCCGGCACGAGAGAAAACTCAACTAGAGATCAACTCCGTACCCTTTGATTCCGGCCATGCCGCCTTGAATGTTGACCACGTTTTCATATCCTTTTTCCGTGAGCATGATCTGGGCCTCGTAGGACCGCGCCCCGGTGTTGCAGATCAGGACCACGGACCTGTTCTTGGGGATCTCGTCCAGCCGGCCGTATATCTCCCCCTGGGGCACGTTGTGCCAGTGTTCCGGGTTGCGCTCCAGGTATTCGGCGGCATCGGGGGCTTCGCGGCAGTCCAGGAAAAAGCATTCTCCCTTGCCGCGCTCGTCCCACAGCGCCTTGAAGCCGTCGGGGCCAACGCCCCGGTTGATGCCCGCAAGGGCGTTGTCCGCCAGGTTGGCCAGGGAGTTCAGGATGTCCATGGCCGCAGCGAACGGCGGGGAATAGGCCAGCTCCATGTTGGAGATGTCCTCGATCCTGGGCGCGGACTTGAGGATGGCGGCCACGGCGTTGATGCGGCCGACCATGGCGTCGCCCGAGCTGCCGAAGCCCTGCACGCCGAGGACGCGGCGGGTGGCCTTGTCCACGGTCATCTCCAGGGTCATCAGTTCCTTGGTCGGATAGAAATGCGCCCGGTCGAGCTGGACCAGCAGCACGCTCAGGGCGTCGAACCCGGCAGCCCTGGCCGCGTCGAAGCTCAGGCCGGTTCCGGCCATGGACTTCTCGAAGAGCTTGACCACGAAGGAACCGACCACGCCGTCGAAAGCGGCGTCGCCGCCCGCCAGGTTGGTGCCGATGACGCGGCCCTGGCGGTTGGCCATGGACCCCAGCGGCAGGTAGGCGGGTCCCCCGGTGATGAGATTCTTGACGATGGCGCAGTCGCCGCCCGAATAGATGTCCGGATCGCTGGTGCGCATCCGCTCGTCCACGATGACGCCGCCGCGCTCGTGCACGTTCAGCCCGGCCTCCTTGGCGATGTCGGAGTTGGGCACCACGCCGGCGGAGATGATCACGGCGTCCGCGTCGAGGGTGCGCTTGTTGGTGACCACGCGGGTCACGCGGCCGTTCTCGCCCTCGATGGCCTGGACCGTCTCGTTGAAGTAGAAGGTGACCCCGTTCTCCTCCATGTGGCGCTGGCCCATGGTCGCCAGGGCCGGGCTGACCAGCCGGGGCATGATCTGCCCGGTGATCTCGACCACGCTGGTCTCCACGCCCCACATGTCGGCGAAGGCCTCGG
>JAZHDH010000322.1:0-9329 GCA_036584335.1 Pseudodesulfovibrio sp.
ATCCCAATCCCATTTGGATATTCCCATAGCACCCCCTGTTGGTTAGACGCCGCGATAACCGCGGTCCATGCGCCCGCCTTGGCGGGCCGTGACTGCCGAACGGCATCCGTCCCATGAACAACGGCTTCCGTTCCCTGAATCATCTGGGAGCGAACACGCCCGGTTCCGGCCGGTGCCGGACGATCCGAATGCGCGCTTTCCTACCAGTGTTCGTGGCCTCGATTACTCATTGTTTCACGCGGGTTGCCCGTCGGTTTCCCGGGCTCAGGTAGGGATTTCTCACTCCGGTCCGCACCTGAAGACCCGGACGGACTCCCGCTTAAACAATACGAACTCTTGTGCACAGTCCGCACAAACAAAGTCAAGCCCAATAATCAGCTACATCAACAAAAAATGCGGGATAGCCCCCGCTTCCGGGCGCCGACCGGTTTCATATGCAATGCAACATGCGGTCTGCTCCACACTTTTTACTATTCCATACTCACCCGGTATGGAATATAACATGGGGAATGCGGAATTGCACACCGGATTCCGAGGAATTTTCCCGGCATTATAATCTGCCGATTCCCCTTGCCGGGGGGCTCGGCGCGCGTATGGTGGAATTGATGGAAACGCCCCCGCGAACACCGTCGGCCCCCCTGCGGGGCCGTGCGGCGCGGGACGCACGAACACCGGCACCAACCTCCTGGCGGACGTTTCGTCAGGCTGCCCAGGAAAGCCGAGCGAAACCGATCGCCAAACCGCAACGGCAGGGCGCCCCGCACCGGGCGCCCTGCCCTTTTTCGGCGCAAGAAAGGCCCGGCGCAACCGCGCCCGGGCCTGTGCATGCGACTGGACATGGCCTGGGGATCAGTGCCCTTCGAGGGCGCCGCTGATGAAATCCTCCAGGGTCGCGCGGTCGGACTCGCCGATCAGGCGGTCCACCTCGATGCCCTTGGAAAACAGCAGGAACGTGGGCGTGCCCTTGACCATGAACCGGTTCATGGCCACGTCCAGGTAGTCGGTATCATAGAGAAAACAGCGCAGCTTGCCGGAATACCGGCCCGACGCCTCGTCCAGCGCCTTGTACTGGCTCCGGAACCGGTCGTTGCGCTTGAGAAAGGCCACCAGCAACGGCTCTCCGCCGCTCTGCAGCTCCACGTCAAAGGCCTGGGGCTCCATCGTCTTGAGCATCAATTGTCTCCACTACAGAAAGCGAATCCACCCCTGAAATACAATCCGCCAACAGCCATGCCCCACCCTAGCAACAGAGCGCGGCCAATGCATCATGTTGAGCCATTAGAACGATTATAATTTTCCCGGATGGCGGGAACTTGCGGGATACGGCTAGTCCATGCCCCAGGCCGCGAGCTTGCGGTAGAGGGTGGCCCGGTGGATGCCCAGGCGGCGGGCGGCCCGGGCCTTGTTGCCCTCGCAGGCGTCCAGGGCCTGGAGCACGGTCTGGCGGTCGGCCCGCCGGGCCGGGAGGATGCGCACCCCCTCCTCGGGCGGGGGCGGCGCGGACGGCGCGCTCGCGCTGACGCGCATCTGGTCGACCAGGTCGGCGCGGATGTGCTTGAGCGAGATTTCGCCCCCGGGCGAAAGGATGCAGGCGTGCTCCAGGATGTGGCGCAGCTCGCGGATGTTGCCCGGCCAGCCGTACTTCATGAACAGGTCGAGCACCTCCTCGGAAAGCCGGGCGAAGTGCTTGTTGAACTGGCCCGAAAAGGTCTCCAGGAAATGTTCCACCAGCAGCGGAATGTCCGCCTGGCGCTCGCGCAGGGGCGGCAGCCGCACGGGCATGACGTTGAGCCGGTAGTAGAGGTCCTCGCGGAACACGCCGGAGCGCACGGCCCCCAGCAGGTTCACGTTGGTGGCGGCGATGATGCGCACGTCGGCCGAGCGGGTCTGGGACTCGCCCACGCGCTCGTATTCCTTCTGCTCCAGGAAGCGCAACAGCTTGAGCTGAATGAGCGGCGAAATGTCGCCGATCTCGTCCAGAAAGAGCGTGCCGCCCTGGGCGGCCTGGATGCGGCCCACCTTGTCGCGCACCGCGCCGGTGAACGCGCCGCGCACGTGGCCGAACAGTTCGCTTTCCAGCAGGCTTTCGGACAGGGCCGAACAGTTGACCTTGACCAGCGGGTTGCCCGCCCTTGAGCCGCCGTAGTGCAGGGCGTCGGCCACCAATTCCTTGCCGGTGCCCGACTCCCCGAG
Organism: Pseudodesulfovibrio sp.; assembly: GCA_036584335.1. Classification (GTDB taxonomy): domain Bacteria; phylum Desulfobacterota; class Desulfovibrionia; order Desulfovibrionales; family Desulfovibrionaceae; genus Pseudodesulfovibrio. Next base: position 2,194 of record JAZHDH010000322.1, read on the forward strand.
GATGAGTACGATGGAATCCAGGGAGGAGAGCTGTTCCAGCAGCTTGTAGATGTCCTGCATGGCCGAGCTGCGGCCGATGATCCCCCGAAAGCCGTGCCGCTCGTGCAGCCGCTTCTCGAGGTCCGCGATGCGCGAGACGTCGCGCACCACCAGCACCGCGCCCGTGTGCCGCAGCTCCTGGTCGATGAGCGGCGTGCAGTTCAGCTCCACCATGCGCACGCCCAGGGCGGGCACGTCCAGCTCGGTCTCGTAGCCGTGCACGGGCTTGCGCGTCCGCAGCACCTGCTTGAGCACGCTGACGCACGGGTTGCCCTTGTGCGGCAGCAGTTCGTCCAGCCTGTCGGCCCCGGCCCGCTCCCGGTCCACGCCGAGCAGGGTTCCGGCCGCGCTGTTGGTGGCGATGACGCGAAAAGCGCTGTCCACGGTGATGATGGCGTCCGGAATGGAGCGGAAGGTGGCCTCGAGGTTGAGCCGGTACTGCTCCTTCTCGGCCGTGGCCCGCAGCAGGGCCTGTTCGGCCTCGCGCCGCTCGGTGATGTCGCGGCCCACGGCCTGGATCTCCTGGACCTCACCCCGGGGGTTGAGGATGGCGCGGTTGGTCCACAGCACCCAGCGCTCCTGGCCGTCGAACCGCTTGACGCGCTGCTCCCTGTCGAACACCGGCCGGTCGCCCCGGGTCTCCTTGAGCCAGGAGCGCACGTCCCGGCGCTCGTCTCCGGCCAACTGCGGAAAGAATTGCCTGCCGACCACGTCATCCTCGTCCACGCCGAAAAACTTGGCGTAGGCCCCGTTGACGAAGGTCAGTTCGCCGTCCGGGGTGTAGCGGCAGATGAGCTCGGTCTGGTCCTCGACCACGGCCCGGTAGAGCCTCGCGCCCTCGCGCAGCGCCTCCTCCACGGCCTTGCGGTGGGACAGGTCCTGGACAAAGGCGGTGCAGACCTCGCGGCCGTCGTGCAGGAAGTGGCTCATGGACACCTCCACGGGAAAGACCTGGCCGCTCTTGCGCCGGTGGTGGGCCAGGGGCCGCCGCTCCAGGCCGGACTTGATGGCGGCCATGGCCCGCTCGGGCTCGTCGGAGATGTCGGCCAGGGTCAGCCGGAGCATCTCCTCGGCCGTGTAGCCGTAAAGCCGTTGGGCGGCGGCGTTGCAGTCGAGGATGGAGCCGTCGCTGCGGTCCATCATGATGATGGCCGCGCTGGCCGCCTGGTACACGCTGCGGTAGCGCTTCTCGCTCTCGGCCAGCCCGACCTCCGACCGGCGCAGCGTGGTGATGTCCCGGGTGGCCACGACCATTCCGGCCAACGCGCCGCCGCTGAGCACCGGACTGATGACCGTGTCGAACACCGCGCCGTCGCGATACTCCTCCACGCGGTGGGGTTTCAGCTCCCGCCGGACCCAGTCCATGAGCTGCGACTGGCCCTCGGCCGAAGCGCCGGGGAGCAGGTCCAGATAGCGCGGCCCGGCCACGTCACCCTCCCCGAGGCCGACCATCTCCCGGCCGGGATGGTTGGCGTCGAGCAGTCCGCCCCGGGCGTCGAGCAGGAACACGGCGCCCGCCTCGGCCCCGAGCACGGCGGCCAGGTAGGCTCGGGCAAGCCCGGCCTCGGACTCCGGCTCCCCGACCAGGCGGCTGCGCAGGGCGAGCCCGCGCGAGGCCAGAAATTCCAGGCGGCGTCGATCCACCGGCACGGTCAGGTAGGTCAGCGCCCCCATCTCCTCGACGATCCTGCCGGGATCCCCCAGGGCGGCGGTGACGATGAGCACGAACACCGGCTTCAGCCCGAAGGCCCCCAGGCTGGCCATCAGGTCGGCGGCCGTCCCGTCTGCGGTCTCCACCGAGACGAAGACCAGCTCCGGCCGGACCCGGACGGCGGATTCCACCCCTCCGGCCACGGTCTCGGCTGTTTCCACCCGATATCCGCGGCGCTTGAGGATGTCGCCCACGAGGGCGCATATGGCGGCGTCGTTTTCAACGACGAGAATGGTCCCGTTCACCGGCTGCGTCTCCTTGCAATCCCTTACACGACTTGCCCGCGCAAAACCACCCCGGGTTTTGTAGTTTGCCAGCCGATTTCACTATCATTTTTTTTACCGAAGGTGTATGTCGATTCCATGGGGGATTCTTGTCAAACGATCAGCAAGGAGGAGCAATCATGTCGAATTTCACTGAATCCGATCTTCCCGTCGATGTGCACCATGGTGAGATGGTCACCCTGGCCGACGGTACCACCATCCGCTTCGAATCCAACGGCGAAGCCAAGAACGTCATGGTCAACGACGGCTTCGAAGCCGCCTGTACCCTTTTCCCTGGCAACGAGTACGTCGTCGATACCGCCCAGGGAAAGTACAAGCTGACCTGCGATTTCGGCGATTCCATGACCGTGACCAAGATGTAGCCGGAAACGTCCTACCCCGTGCCCGCCCATCAGGGCGGGCACGAGGCCTCGCCCCCCCCGCATTTCCCCGACCGGTGCAATCAAAATTATAAATGCCATATCGTCGCGGCCTGTGCTAGCAAAGAGGTCGCACAGCGTGTGTTTCCGCCTTGATTGATTCGAATATCAGCATTTCGTTTCAATGGGTTACTCAATGACGCCGAGTGAGGGAGATGTAATCCGATGGCCAAGATCCTCATCGCCGAAGACGACCGGATTTCGCAGAAACTCGCATCCAAGATCGTGGAGGAGCTGGGGCACACCGCCTTTGTCAGTCCGCATGGCAAGCACGCCTACGAAGCCCTGACCGCCAGCAACGACTTCGACCTGCTGATCACCGACATCATGATGCCGGAGATGGACGGCCAGCAGCTGATCCAGACCATGCGCGGCGACCAGCAGTTCATGGACTTTCCGATCATCATCATGTCGGCCGTGGTCGGCATCACCGAGATTTCCGAGCTGCTCAAGCTCGGCGCCACCCTCTTTCTGGCCAAACCCCTGGACCGCAAGGAACTGCAGGACTACGTCCAGCGCTGCCTGAGCAAGAAGGGGTGCAAACGGCCGCACTAGACCGTTTCCGCCACCGTCCCGCCAATGGTTGCACTATCCGGCGCGGACGGGTATCTGATCCGTGTCATCCACAATCCCGGCCACGCCGGACAGCCGCGCACGGACAGAGCATGCGACTACTCGTCACCCACAACAATTTTCCCGCCCAGTTCCGCCACATCTGCGAATACCTCGGCCGCACGCCGGGCAATCAGGTCGTCTTCGCCACCAAGACCCCGCGCGAGGAATGGGTCATTCCCGGGGTGGACAAGGCGATCTTCGCACCCGACGGTGCGCCGGACGACAACGCGTACAAGCCGGGGCGCACCTTCGAGGAGGCCACACGCCACGGCATGGGCATGCTCAGGATGCTGACCGCGCTCAAGAAGCAGGGGTTCGTCCCGGACGTGATCCTCGGCCACTCGGGCTGGGGCCAGACCCTGTTCATGCGCGACGTGTACCCGCAGACGCCGTTCATCGGCTATTTCGAATGGTTCTACAACGCGGACGGCCGCGAATCGAACTTCGACGGCCGCGAAAAGACCGGGACCGAGCGGGCCATGCTCCGGCTGCGCAACACGGCCATCCTGCACGACCTGGTCGACTGCCGCCTGGGCATCTCGCCCACCAACTGGCAGCGCGCCCAGTTTCCGGTGGAGTTCCAGTCCAAAATCGTCCAGGCCCACGACGGCATCAACACCCGCTACTTCGCCCCCCTGGCCGAAGGCCCGCTGCCCATCGACAGGCTCGACATCCCCGGCGTGGACCTGACCGGGGCCAGGGAGCTGGTCACCTACTGCGCGCGCGGGCTGGAGCCGTACCGGGGCTTTCCCCAGTTCTACGACGCCCTGCCCGCCATCCTGGACGAACGCCCGGACTGCCACGTGCTCATCGTCGGCGACGACCGGGTCTGCTACAGCCCCCGCCTGCCCGACGGCGACAGCTACAAGAAGCAGGCCCTGGCCCGGACCAGGGTGGACGAGAAACGCGTACACTTCACCGGCACCATGCCCTACGGCAAGTACAAGGAGGTGCTGCTCGCCTCCTCGGCCCACGTCTACCTGACCTGGCCCTTCGTGCTCTCCTGGTCGTTCCTGGAGGCCATGGCCTGCGGCTGCCTGGTGATCGGCTCCAACACCGACCCCGTGCGCGAGGCCCTGGTGCACAAGGAAAACGGCCTGCTCACGGACTTTCACGACCCCGCCAAGATCGCGCGCAGCGTGGTCTTCGCCCTGAAGCACCAGGCCAAGCTTGCGGACCTGCGCCGCAATGCGCGCCGGACGGTCCTGGATCGCTACTGCCTGAGCAAATGCCTGCCGCTGCACCTGCGGCTGATCAACGAGGTGGCCAAGGACGGCCCCCGCAACCTCTCAACCCCTGCATAGGACAGCCATGAAAACACTGCTCAAGACCCTCTGCGCCGCTGCGGCCCTGTTGTTGTTCGCCTCCCTGCCCGCCCGCGCGGCCGACCTGGAGAACATGCTGCTCATGGACCTCAAGGACGGCCGGGTGGTGATCAAGCTGATGCCCGAAGTGGCGCCCAGGCACGTGGCCCGCATCAAGGAGCTCGTGCGCATGGGCTTCTACGACGGCCTCACCTTCCACCGCGTCATTCCCGGCTTCATGGCCCAGGGCGGCGACCCCGAAGGCACCGGCCGGGGCGGCTCGGGCACGAATCTCCCGGCCGAGTTCGGCAAGGTCCCGTTCCAGCGCGGCACCTGCGGCATGGCCCGGGCACAGGACCCGGACAGCGCGGACAGCCAGTTCTTCATCTGCTACGCCCCGGCCTCGTTCCTGGACGGCAAGTACACGGTCTGGGGCATGGTGGTCAGCGGCATGCAGCATGTGGACAACATCAAGAAGGGCGTGGGCCAGTCCGGCCAGGTGCCCTACCCGCCGGACAAGATCATCCGCATGCAGATCGCGGCGGACGTGAAGCAATAGACGCACAAAAACGGCGCGCTCCCCGGGGAACGCGCCGTTTCTCTTGTCGGTACCGGCCTAGTTGTCCAGGTAGACGAACCGCTTGATCTTGTGGGTGGGCGTCTTGTCGAAGGGCTCCACCTGCTCGCGCACGCGGGCGACCTTGGCGAACGAGGAGACCTTGGTGTTGCTCTCCTTGCGCACCTGCTCCAGCACGGCCTCGACCCGGGCGCGGACCTCGGACTCGATCATGTTGTTGACGCCGAACGCCTCGTCCAGGGCCTCGTAGTTGAGGTGGATGCGGGCGCAGACCTGGCCCTCGGCCTCGTAGACCAGGGATTCGACCACGTACTCGTGGCCGTTGATCACGGACTCGATCTCCTCGGGGTAGATGTTCTCCCCGCTGGGGCCGATGATCACGTTCTTGAGACGGCCCTTGATGTAGAGGTAGCCGTCCTCGTCGAACATGCCCAGGTCGCCGGTCCGGAGCCAGCCGTCCTCGGTGAAGGTGTCCCCTGTGTCCTTGGGGGCCTTGTAATACTCGCGCATGATGTTCGGGCCTTTGGCCAGGATCTCGCCCTCGCCGGTCTCGGGGTCCGGGTTGTCGATCTTCAGCTCCACGCCGGGCACGGGCGGGCCGATGGCCCGGAACCGCTGCCGGTCCTGCCCCACCCCGGCCAGGAGCGGCGCGGCCTCGGTCATGCCGTAGCCGATGGCGTAGGGCACGCCGGAATCCGCCAGGAAGGACTCCACCTCGGGCGAGAGCGCCGCCCCGCCTATGCACAGGCAGCGGACCTCGCCGCCGAAGGCCTCCATCAGCTTCCTGCCCGCGATGCGCGAAACCTTGCGCCGCGCCGGGCCGAGCTTGAGCACCGCGCCGACGATGCCCTTGGCCGCGAGCTTGGGCTGGATGCGCTTCTTGTATATCTTCTCGATGATCAGCGGGACCACGTTCATCACCGTGGGCCTGACCTGCTCCATGGCGGGCAGCAGGGTGCGGGGCGTGGGCGGCTTCTGCAGAAAATAGACGGCCGAGCCGCTGAGGATGGGGATGATCAGCCCCACGGTACACTCGTAGGTGTGGGACATGGGCAGCACGGAGAGAAAACGGTCGGTCTCGTGGACCGGGATGGTGGCCACGCCGGAGCGGGCGTTGGAGACCAGGTTGCCGTGGGTCAGGACCACGCCCTTGGAGTGGCCGGTGGTGCCGGAGGTGTAGAGGATGACGGCCACGGAATCGGCGGTGAGCTGAAATTCCTTCTTGCCGCCCGAGCGCGAGGAGAACCGGCTGGAGAGCTTGTCGAACCGGTCGCCCATGGTCGTGCTGATCTTGTCCAGCCGCTCGCCCATGGAGTCGCTCAGCTTGTCCAGCCGCTCGCCCATCTTGTCCAGCCTGTCGCCGATGGAGTGGCCGAAGCGGTCGCCCAGCTCGTCCAGGGCGCGGCCGACCTTGCCGTCGATGAGCTTCTTGGCCGCATCGCTGAAATGCTCGAACCGCTCGCGCGCGGCCGCCAGGGCGTCGTCGAAGCTGGTCTTGGCCGCGTTCTCGTCGACGATGGCGAAGTCGTCCATGACCAGCACGGTCTTGAGCTCGGGGAAGCTGTCGTCGTCGGTCTCGATCTTGTCCATGTAGCGGTTGGAGACCACGGCCATCTTGGCCTCGGAGTGGCGCAGGATGTGGTGCACCGCGCTAAAGTGGAACTCCTGGAGAATGGGCACGGCGATGGCGCCCATGGAGGTGATGGCGAAATAGGTCACGGCCCAGTGCGGCATGTTCTCGCCGATGATGGCCACCTTGTCGCCCGGACGGATGCCGTGGCCGCACATCAGCGTGGCCACGTCGCGCACCATGGAGAGAAACCGGGCATAGGTGATGGGCTCTCCGCCCACGAAGCCGAGGGCGATGCGGTCGGCGTGCTTGGCCACCGAGTTTTCCAGCAAATGCTTCAGGGTCGATTCTTGGTCGATCAACACGAACCTCCGGAAGGGAATTCACGCCAGGCGCGCACCTGCATACCATTTCCCGACCGTGGGTCAAGCCCCTGGTGGTTCGGACGCAAAAAAAGCGGCCCGCCGGGGAGGGCGGGCCGCCTGGAGAGGAAATGCGGCCTAGAGGGAGAGAGATACCGCCCGGGTCGCATGAATGTGACAGGTGTCGAAGAGGGGCACGGCGGTGTCGCCCGGCCGGACCAGCAGCCCGATCTCGGTGCACCCGAGGACCACGGC
>JAZHDH010000323.1:0-9304 GCA_036584335.1 Pseudodesulfovibrio sp.
CTTCTCCTCCATCGCGCTCCAGTCGCGCATCGAGGACTGCCAGGCCCGCGTCCTGGTCACGGCCGACGCGGTGCTGCGCGCGGGCAAGACCATCGCGCTCAAGCCCAACGCGGACGAGGCGCTCAAGGACTGCCCCACCGTGGAGCAGTGCATCGTGGTCAGGCGCGGGGGCAATCCGGTGGAGATGGTCGAGGGCCGCGACTGCTGGTGGCACGACGAGATGGCCGCCGAGGATATTTCGAGCGAGTGCCCGTGCGAGGAAATGGGCGCGGAAGATCCGCTGTTCATCCTCTACACCTCCGGAAGCACCGGCAAGCCCAAGGGCGTGCTGCACACCACCGGCGGCTACCTGACCTACGTGGCCCACACCACCCAGTACGTGTTCGACGTCAAGGACGACGACGTCTACTGGTGCACCGCCGACGTCGGCTGGGTCACCGGCCACTCCTACATCGTCTACGGCCCGCTGGCGCTCGGGGCCACCTCGATCATGTTCGAGGGCGTGCCCAGCTATCCCAAGCCGGACCGCTTCTGGCAGATCGTGGACAAGTTCAAGGTCAACATCTTTTATACCGCGCCCACGGTCATCCGCGCCCTGATGCGCGAGGGCGAGGGATGGACCGGGCACTACGACCTCTCCAGCCTACGCCTGCTCGGCTCGGTGGGCGAGCCGATCAACCCCGAGGCCTGGCTCTGGTACCACAAGAACATCGGCGGCGGGAAACTGCCCATTGTCGACACCTGGTGGCAGACCGAGACCGGCGGCATCATGATCTCCGCCATGCCCTACGCCACGCCGCTCAAGCCCGGCTCGGCCACCCGGCCCCTGCCCGGCGTATCGGCCAAGATCGTGCGCCGCGACGGCACGCCCTGCGGCCCCAACGAGGGCGGCCACCTGATCATCGACAAGCCCTGGCCCGGCATGCTGCGCAGCGTGTGGGGCGACGCGGACCGCTACAAGACCACCTATTTCGCCGGTTTCCCCGGCGCCTACGAGGCGGGCGACGGCGCGCGCACGGACGAGGACGGCTACTTCTGGATCATGGGCCGCCTGGACGACGTCATCAATGTCTCCGGCCACCGCATGGGCACGGCCGAGATCGAATCGGCCCTGGTCGCCCACGAGCTCGTGGCCGAGGCGGCCGTGGTCGGCATGCCCCACGACATCAAGGGCGAGACCATTTATGCCTACGTCACCCTCAAGTCCGGGGTGGAGCCGTCCGATGAGATGGTCAAGGAACTCAAGGCCTGGGTGCGCAAGGAGATCGGCCCCATCGCCACTCCCGAATTCATCCAGTTCGCCGACGGGCTGCCCAAGACCCGATCGGGCAAGATCATGCGTCGCGTGCTGCGCAAGATAGTGGAAGGTTCCTCCGAATTCGGCGACACTTCGACCCTGGCGGATCCGGGTGTGGTCACCGATCTGGTGGAAGGCAACCGCGAGCTGGTTCGCTAGCGGTCGCGTCCACGGATACGGAACGCGAAAGGTGCAAGGCCCCCGCATCCGTGCGGGGGTTTTTGCATTGGAACAAGGAACAGGTCTGCGGCAAGGAGCATCCATCATGGGCACCCCGTTCATTTCCGTCATCATTCCCACCCATGACCGGCCGGACGAGTTGGCCGTGGCCCTGGCCAGCCTGGCCGGGCAGAGCTTCACCGATTTCGAGGCCGTGGTGGTCAACGACGGCGCTCAGGACGTGGCCGACGTGGTCGGGCGGTCACCCCTGAAGCGGGTCCGGCTGCTGCGGACCGTGGGCGATCTCGGCCCCTCCCTTGCCCGCAATGCGGGGCTGGCCGAAGCCAGGGGCCAGGTCGTCGCCTACCTCGACGACGACGACATCTACCGGCCCGACCATCTGGCCGTGCACGCCGAGTGCTACGACGAGGACCCGGAGCTGCGGGTGGCCTACACCGATGGCGAGCGGCTGGTGATAGGGGAGACGGGGCAGGTCCTGGACAGGCCCCATTCCCGGGATTTCGACGCGGACGCGCTGCTGGTGCAGAACTACATCCCCGTCATCTGCCTCAGCCATTATCGCGCCTGCCTGGACGAGACGGGGCTGTTCGAGCCGTCCCTGACCTATCTGGAGGACTGGGACCTGTTCATCCGGCTGGCCCTCAGGTGGCCGTTCCGGCATGTGCCCAGGGTTACGACCCTGTACCGGGAGCGCAGGAACGGCGGGAGCGTCCGGGAGCGCCACGCCTGCCGTTTCGTGGAGAGTCTGAACACGGTGTATGCCCGGTCCGCAGCGCTGCTGGCCGGTGATCCGGCGCGGCTGGAGCGGGTGACCGACCTGCGCCTGACCCGGGTGGGCGAGATGACCTACGTCACCGGCCAGGCGTACGAGCAGGCGGGCGACCGGGTGGGCGCGCTGCATGCCTACGAACTGGCCGCGCGCTACGAGCCCCGGCCCGAGTACTACCTGGCCCAGGCGCGCATCCACAAGGGCGCGGGCAACAAGGCCGCCGCCCTGATGGCCGCGCGGCTGGCGGAAGACTGCCGCCTCATGTCCGGGGCGGGCGCCGACTGAGCCGCAGGCGGTCGAGGCACAGGGCGGCGAACGCCCCGAGCAGGCCCGTCGAGGCCGGGGTCGGGCGCACCGCCTCGGCCACCGTCTCGGCCTTGCTTCCCATGGCCGCCAGCGCGGCGACCTGGTCCATCACGTAGACCCGGGTGATCCGTTCGTCGAACTCCGGATGGAACTGCACGCCCCAGGCGCAGTCGCCCAGGCGGAAGGCCTGGTGCGCCTCGTGCGCGCTGCTGGCCAGGAGCACGGCGTCCGGCGGCAGTTCGAGCGCGGTCTGGGAGTGGGTGACGTGGGCCGGGAAGGGGTCCGGCAGGGCGGAGAACAGCGGGTCGGCCGCAGCTTCGGCGGTCAGGGCGACCGGAACGGTGCCGATCTCCGGGCCGTCCGGGTGGTATCCGGCGCGCCCGCCCAGGGCGTGGGCCATGAGCTGATGGCCGAAGCAGATGCCGAAGGTCGGATGCCCGGCCCTGACGGCGTCGGCCACCCAGCGCAACGTGGGCGCGATCCAGGGGCGGTCGTCCGTGACCATGTCGTGGGAGCCGGTGATGGCCAGCCCGGCGAACCCGGCCGGGTCGGGCAAGGGCGCGCCGGTGCGCACGTCCACGCAGATCCACTGGTCCGGGGCCAGGCCCATGCCCTGCGCGGTCCAATGCTCGAAATCGCCGTTCGCGGCGGCGTAGCCCGGATAGGTGCCGCCGGTCTTGATGATCAGGAATTGTTTGTTCATTGCCTACAAAAATGTAGTTAAGTTGAAGGATTAAGCGTGCCTGGGCCATGGTGTCCCAAGGCGCGCGCCCTGTCAACGGTCATGGCTTGAATCCGCCGTCGCCATACGCTATCAATAGGGCAATCCCTGGAGGAAGCATGCGTCCCGACAAGAACTTTCGCACATGGTCCCGCCGCCGGTTCCTGCGGGCGGGGGCTGCGGCCGCCCTGGCCGCCCTGGCCGGGCCGTCCCTGACCGGCTGCGCCAAGAATCCCGTGACCGGCCAGAGCCAGTTCATGCTCGTCAGCCGCGAGCAGGAAATCGCCATGGACAAGCAGTCGTCCCCGCACCAGCTCTCGGCCGACTACGGCCCGGTGCAGGACGGCGCGCTGAACGACTATGTCGCCGGGGTGGGCACGTCGCTGTCGAAGGTCAGCCACCGGCCGGACATGCCGTATTCCTTCCGGGTGGTCAACGCCAACTACGTCAACGCCTACGCCTTTCCCGGCGGGACCATCGCCTGCACGCGCGGCATCCTGCTCGGCGTGGAGAGCGAGGCCGAGCTCTCGGCCCTGCTCGGCCACGAGATCGGCCACGTCAACGCCCGGCACACGGCCTCGCGCATGTCCACGCAACTGGTGGTCGGCGGGCTGGCGGGCATCGGCGGCGCGATCATCGGGGCCAAGTACGGCAACGGCTGGGGCTCGCTGGCGGGCGGGCTGGGCGGCTTCGGCGTGGGCATGCTCCTGGCCTCCTACAGCCGCGACGACGAGCGCCAGGCCGACAGCCTGGGCATGGAATACATGACCCGGGCCGAGTACAACCCCGACGGCATGGTCGAACTGATGGACATGCTCAACGACCAGCACGACAGCGAGCCGAGCGCGGTGGAAGTGATGTTCGCCACCCATCCCATGAGCAGCGAGCGGCTGGCCGTGGCCCGCAAGCGCGTATTCACCCAATACGCTTCGGCCGGGGAGTACTCCATTTACCGCGAGCGGTACATGGACAACACCGCGTCCCTGCGCAAGCTCGCCCCGGTGGTCAAGGAGCTTCAGGACGCCGAGAAGCTGATGCGCCAGGAGAAGTACGGCGAGGCCGAGACGGCCATCGCCTCGGCCCTGAAGAAGGCCCCCAACGACTACGCCGGGCTGCTGCTCATGTCCAAGTGCCGCATCGCCCAGGGCAAGTACGCCGAGGCCAAGCCCTATGCGGAAAAGGCCCGGGCCGTGTATCCGGCCGAGCCCCAGGCCATGCAGCTGGCCGGGGTATTGCAGATGAAGTCGGGCAAGTATGACGCGGCCTATGCGGATTTTGACCGATACGAGAAAACCCTGCCGGGCAACCCCTATACCGTTTTCTACAAGGGCTACAGTCAGGAGGGCATGGGCCACCGCAACGAGGCCGCGCAGGAGTATGTCCGGTTCCTGAACCAGGTCAACTCGGGCGACCAGGCCAAGCACGCCTATCAGCGGCTGGTGGAGTGGGGATTCATCAGCGGCGAGGCGCGGCCCGCATCCGCTCCCTTTGCCGGGCTGTTGCCGGAGCCCGCCTAGAAGTCGAAGGTCAGGGGCTTGCCGCCCTTCTTTTTCTTTCCCTTGCCCTTGCGCGCCTTGCCGCTTCCGGCCAGGGCGTCCACGTCGATGGCCTTGCCCGATCCGGCTTTTTTGCCTTTCCGCCCGCCCGGCCCCTGTCGGCCGAGGGCGTCGAGGTTCAGCCCGCCGCCTTCGGCCCTGTCCGCTTTGGCGTCCTGGCGCTCCCTGGGCTGCCGGGGCACGGAGACCCGGTCTTTCGCGTCCTCCAGCCGTTTGCGTGCGGTCTGGTTTTCGGGGTCCAGGTCCAGGACGTGTTGCAGGAAGGGCACGGCTTCGTTGAACCGGCGCAGGTCGAGGTAGAGCGAGCCGATGTTCAGGGACGCGCCCACGCTGCCCGCGTAGAACTGCGGGTCCAGCTCCAGGGCGCGCTCGAAGCTCGCTATCGCCCGGGATCGCTCTTCTCCCTCCCAGTAGGCCAGCCCCATGTTGTAGTGCACCACCGGGTCGTCCGGGGCGATGGTCAGGGCCTTTTCGTACACGGCAACGGCCTCGGCCCACTTGCCCTCGCCGCGCAGGATGATGCCCAGCCGGTTGAAGTGGGCCAGGTCGTCGCGGCCGAGCACGCGCTTGTTGGCGATGACCCGGTTCAGGTACTTCACGGCCAGGTCCGGGGCCTGGGGGGCCACGGCGTCCACGATGCGCTCGGTCAGGTCGCCGACCATGCTCAGGTGTTCGCTTTCGGCCACCTCCACGCTGCGGTCGAGGTAGGCTTCGGCGCGTTCGGTGTCGCCCTGGCGCAGGTGCTGCTCGGCTATGTCGATCTTGCGTTCGGGATTGAGGGGGGAGATGCGGTCGAGCCGCTCCATGTAGCCAAGGGCGCGTTCGTCGTCCATGCCCTTGAGCGCGGCGGCCAGCTTGAGCAGCGGCTCCATGTAGATGGGCCGGGCCTCGTGGGCGGCCATGTAGGTCTGCACGGCCTTGTCGGAGTCGCCGACGCCCATCAGGGCGTCGCCGCGCATGGTCAGCCCCCGGGCGGAGTCCGGGTTGAGGACCAGGATGCGGTCCGTGACCTCCAGGGCCTCGTCGAACTCCCCGCGCCGCAGGAGCCGTTCGCACCGCTCCATCTGGTTTTTCAGCTCGCCGGGCGGGCTGATGGCCATGGCCATCTCCTCGATGATCTTGTCCGCCGAGGCGGGTTTGACCAGCACCCGGCTGACGCCCAGCTCGAAGAAGTAGGCCACGGTTTCCTGGGTGGCCTTCCAGGTCAGGACGATGACCAGGCAGGCGGGGAACTCGCGCTTGAGCCGGATGAGGAAATCGGTGCTGGGCCGGTTGTCGACCATGCGTTCGACCAGGGCCAGGCAGGGGGCGCCCGCGTCGCGCAGCTCCAGGCATTTGGCCATGGCCTGGGCCGCGCCCGCAAAGGAGAAGAGGACCTCGCCCCTGAACCCGATCAGCCGCGTCAGGACGTTGCGCAGGGAACGGGTGAAGGTGGCGTCCCCGGTCAGGCAGACGATGTTCCCTTCTCTCTCGGCGAGGAAGCGGTGGATGATGTGGTCGTGTCGGCCCGGCATGGCTCGCCTCCCGGAATGCAGTGCGGATTTGGCTACACCCTACCCGCTGCCCGCAAATCCGGTCAAGCCGGGGCCGCTACTTCCTGCGGTTTTTGATCGCCTCCACCTTTTGCCGCGCCCCTTCGTGCCCGGGGTTGATCCGCAGGGCGTTCTCGAAGAAGGGCAGGGCCTCGTCCATGCGCCTGATTTCGTAGAGGACGGTGCCCAGGTTCATGGAGGCGGCCACGCTCTCCAGGTGGAATTTCGGATTGATCTTGAGGGCCTGCTCCACGCACTGGGCGGCCTTGCGGGTTTCGCCGCCGTCGAACCAGGCCATGCCCATGTTGTAGTGGAGGCCCTCGTCGTCGGGCGATATCTTCAGGGCGCGCTGGTAATTGTCGATGGCGTCGCGCCACTTGCCCTGTCCGCGCAGGGCGATGCCCAGCTGGTTGAACAGGGAGATGTCGTTCTTGTTCAGGGTGTCGCCCTTGGTCTCGATGAGCTTGGCCAGGTATTTCTCGGACATGCTCGGCGACGCCTGGCCCACGGTTTCGGTGATGCGCGAGGCGACCAGCCCGACCTGGCTCATGGCCTCGCGGGTGGCGGCCTCGATGGCCTGGTCGAAATACTTTTCGGCGATGTCCATCTTCTTCTGCTTCAGGTAGAATGCGCCGATGTCGGTCTTGCGATCCGTGTTCAGGGGGCTGAGCTTGTCCAGCTTTTTCATGAACTTGAGGTAGTGATCGTCGTCGAGGCCGTTGTAGGCTTCGGCCAGCTTCTTGAGCGGCTCCAGGTAGAGGTGGGAGCTCTCGTGGGCCTTCTGGTAGCATTCGATGGCCCCGGGCCGGTCGCCCTGCTTCATGAACACGTCGCCCCGCAGCATGAGCCCGGCCGGGGAGTTGGGCTTGAGCTTGAGGATTTTGTCGCAGATGGCCAGGGTTTCCTTGAGCTTGCCCGCCGCCAGCAGCCGCTGGCCCAGCCCCATGTACTCGCTCAGCTTGCCCTGGGGCTTGATGGTGAAGGCCAGTTTCTCGATGATGTTGTTCATGGACGCGGGCTTGGAAATGACGTTGTTCACGCCTATCTCGTAGAAATAGGCGATGTTTTCGCGCCGCGTCTCGCCCACCAGGACGACGATCTTGAGGTCCGGCAGCAGCTGCTTGAGGGTGATGATGGTGTCCGTACTCGGCCGCCCGCCCAGCATGCGTTCGATGAATATGGTGCAGTCGACGCCCGCCTTGTTGAAATCCCGGATCTTTTTCAGTCCGGCATCCACGTTCTCGAAGGGAAACAGGCAGTCCCGCTTGGCGCCGAGCGTCTTGAGGATGGTGGCGGACAGCGTCCGCTTGAAAAGCAGGTCCTCGCTGAGCAGGACGATCACGCCGCCGCGTTTTTCAAAGTAATCGTAAACAATGGAATCGTATTTTTTTTCCGCCATGGAGCAATATCCCCCGGGACGCGTGTGAATTGCCGCTGGGCTCCGCGTCCGAGGCGGCATGTACCATAGACGGGTATGTGACGATATGATTTTATGCTCCTCCCACCCGGATGGGGGAAGGGGAAAATGGGGTCGAACTTGTTACAATTCAACGGCATGAACCCGTTCGGACGGGCCGGTTGGCTGTGGCCCGGCCTTGAGGACCAAGGCCGGGCAGGGCCGCCTCGCCGAGGTCCTGCCCGCGTCGGGGAGCGGGCGCGCAGGCCCGGTCTCGGATCAGCTTTCCACGTTGGTGAACTTGGCGGCGATGACGGCCGCGTCGTTTTCGCCCGCGTGGGCCTCCAGGGGCTTGGAGCTGCCGTGGCAGCGGAACCCCTCGGGGCCGTGGGAGATGTAGCCTGCGGACAGGACCTTGGTGTAGGGCATCTGCTCGCGCATCTCCAGGTGATCGATGCGGTTGGGGAAGATGACCGGGATGGGCGCGCCGGAAAAATCCTCGAACATGATGTATTTCATGGCCGTCTCCTGTGCTCTGTTGTCCGTCGACGATAGAGGGTTCCGGCGGCCAGATCAACCATTGCCTGAACCGTGTGCGCAGGATACAACACCGCCCATGGAACCTGTTCGGAAAATCGGCGTGTGGCAGACCGCCTTTCTCGGCGACGCCGTGCTCACCCTGCCGCTGCTCGACGCGCTGCATGGCCGTTTCCCGGGGGCCGAGATCCATTTCTTCGTGCGCCGGGGCTTCGAGGCCCTGTTCGCGGCCCAGCCCGGCGTCACCGCCGCGCACGGCTTCGACAAGCGGGGCGCGCAGCGCTCGCTGCCCGCCGCCGTCCGGCTGGGCTGGACCCTGGGCCGCCAGGGGTTCGACCTCTGGATCGGCGCCCACAAGAGCCTGCGCTCGGCCCTGGTGGCGGCTGCCACGGGCGTCCCGCGCCGCATCGGCTACGATGCCCCCTGGTTCAACCGCCTGGCCTACACCGACACCGTGCCCCGGCGCTTCGCCGACCTGGAGGAGATCGAGCGGCTTTTCCAGCTCCTCCGGCCGCTGGGCATCGACACGCCCGCGCCCGCAGCGCGTCTGGTCCCGCCCCCGGAGGCCGTGCGCGCGGCCGAAGCCTTCTGGGCCGGGCGCGTCACGCGTCGCCCGGTGCTCGGCATCCATCCCGGCTCCACCTGGCCCACCAAGTGCTGGCCCGTGGAATATTTCGGCGACGTGGCGGGCCGGGCCGCCCGGGCCGGGGCGCAGGTCCTGGTCTTCGGCGGACCGGGCGAGGAGGCCACGGCCGCCGAGGTGGCCGCCCTGGCCGGCGCGGGCGATGCCGTCATCGACTTGTCCGGCAAGCTCTCCCTGCCCGAGCTGGCCGCCTTCCTCGGCCGGGTGGATGCCTGCCTGACCAACGATTCCGGGCCGATGCACCTGGCCTGGACCCAGGGGACGCCGCTGGTGGCCCTGTTCGGGCCAACGGTGCGTTCCCTCGGCTTTTTTCCGCGCGGCGCGGCCTCCACGGTGATGGAAATCCCGCTCGACTGCCGCCCCTGCG